>JADLIA010000001.1 GCA_020848515.1 Rubrivivax sp.
CCGGGCCGGCCAGCCGCTTGCCCAGTGGGTCGTGGATGCTGCTGCCGCCGCGCATCAGCACGGTGTCGGGGGCCTCGGGCAGGCGGTTGTTCATGCGCTCGGACGGGAAGTCCTTGCGCCGCAGGTGCTGGCAGGCCGACAGCACGAAGCAGCGCCCTTCCAGCGCGATGTGCTGCATGGTCGATTGCCAGGAATCGCGGTCGTCGGCGGTGGGCGCGCAGTAGATCGCCACGCGCTGCTGGTACATCGCCAGACGCAGCGCCGGCATGTAGTTTTCCCAGCAGATCACCGCGCCCAGCTTGCCCCAGGGCGTATCCACCGCCTGCAGGGTGGAGCCGTCGCCAAAGCCCCAGACCAGGCGCTCCAGCGCCGTCGGCATCAGCTTGCGGTGCTTGCCGATGACGCGCCCCTGCGGCCCCAGGTAGACCGCGGTGCAGTACAGCGTGCCGCCTTCGCGCTCGATGATGCCGAACACGGCGTACATCTGGTGGCGCGCGCAGGCTTCGGCCAGTTGCGCCAGTTCGGGACCGTCGACGCTGACGGCGGCGTCGTAGTAGAGCTTGTACTCGGCGCGCCCCTGCGGCGTGCGCGCGCCCAGGTAGATGTGAAAGTCCGCTCCCTTGGGGTAGCCGCCAATGAAGGCTTCGGGAAACACCACCAGCTGCGCACCCTGGCGCGCAGCCTCGGCCATCAGGCCCAGTGCGCGCTCGACGGTGGCCGGCGTATCGAGCAGCACCGAGGAGGCCTGCACCACGGCGGCGGTCAGCTTGCCCGCGCTCATGGCGCGCTCCTGCGCTGCGGGGTGGCGATGGGGGTCATGCTTGTCTCCTTTTGTGTGGTGGGGGTGTGCGAGGCGGCGTGTCAGCCGTCGGCGCTGATGCCGGCGCGCCGGATCACCTCGGCGTAGCGCGCGGTCTCGCTGGCGATGAAGTCGGCAAACTGCTGCGGCGTGCCGGAACGGGCGGCGATGCCACCCTTGTGGAACGCCTCGACGACGGCGGGCTGCTTCATGGCCTCGTTGACGGCGGCGTTCATGCGCTGAACGATGGCGTCCGGCACGGCGGCCGGCGCCAGCAGGCCATTCCAGGAGTTGGATTCGATCTTCAGCCCCTGCTCGGCCAGCGTGGGGATGTCCGGCGCGTAGGTCGAGCGCTGGGCCGTGGCCATGCCGATGGCCACCAGCTTGCCCGACTGCACGTGGTTGCGGAACTCCGGCCAGTTGCCGAACATCATGCTCACCTGCCCGCCCAGCAGGTCGGCCAGCGCCGGCGACTGACCCTTGTAGGGCACGTGCACGATGTCAACGCCCAGCTGGGTCTTGAGCATCTCGCCCGACAGGTGGGCCGAGGTGCCGTTGCCGAACGAGGCGTAGCTGAGCTTCTTGCCCGCCTTGGCCTGGGCCACGATGTCGGCCACGGTTTTCAGGCCGCTGCCGGGGTGGGTGGCCAGCACATGCTCGGACAGCCCCATCAGCGCCACCGGGCGCAGATCCTTCAGGCCGTCGTAGGGCAGCTTCTTCACCAGCGTCTGGTTGACGGTGAAGCTGTTGGCCACGGTGACGAAGCTGCTGCCGTCGGGTGCCGACTTGGCGACGTTGTCCACGCCGATCACGGTGCCGGCGCCGGGCTTGTTCTCGATCATCACCGGCTGGCCGAGCGACCTGGCCAGTTCGGTGGCGACCAGGCGCGTCACGAAATCGGTGGTACCGCCGGGCGTGAAGGGCACGACGATGCGGATCGGCTTGCTCGGCCACGGGCTCTGGGCGCGCGCCATCGAGGGCGCCAGGGCGACCGCCGCAGCGGCCTGGATGAGGTATCGACGTTGCATGCTTTCAAACTCCCCAGTGCGGAATGTGATGACTGCCCATCGACACCGCGATGTTCTTGGGCTCCAGAAAAACCTCGTAGCTCCAGGTGCCGCCTTCGCGCCCGGTGCCGCTGGCCTTGGTGCCGCCAAAGGGCTGGCGCAGGTCGCGCACGTTCTGGCTGTTGACGAAGCACATGCCGGCCTCGATGGCGGCGGCCACGCGGTGGGCGCGGCCGATGTTCTCGCTCCAGACGTAGCTGGACAGGCCGTACTGGATGTCGTTGGCCTTGGCGATCGCATCCTGTTCGTCCTTGAACGGGATCAGGCAGGCCACGGGGCCGAAGATCTCTTCCTGCGCGATGCGCATGCGGTTGTCGACGTCGGCAAACACGGTGGGCCAGACGAAGTTGCCGTCCTTCACGCGCGCGCCCAGCTCGGGCGCGTAGCTCGGGCGATCCAGGCCGCCGCACAGCAGCGTGGCGCCTTCCTTGGGCCCCAGCTCGATGTAGCTGCGCACCTTGGCCAGATGGCCTTTGGAGATCATGGGGCCGACGATGGTGGTCTCGTCCTGCGGATCGCCCACGGTGATCTTCTTCGCGCGCTCGGCAAACTTCTGCGCAAAGTCGGCGTAGATGCTTTGCTGCACCAGGATGCGGCTGCCCGCCGTGCAGCGCTCGCCGTTGTTGGAGAAGATCATGAACACGGCGGCGTCGAGGGCGCGATCGAGGTCGGCATCGTCGAAGATCACGAACGGGCTCTTGCCGCCCAGCTCCATGCTGAACTTCTTCAGGCCCGCGGCGCGCACGATGCGGTTGCCGGTGGCCGTGGAGCCGGTGAAGCTGATGGCGCGCACGTCGGGGTGGGCGCACAGCGGCTCGCCGGCCTCCTTGCCGAAGCCGTGCACGATGTTGAGCACGCCGGGCGGGATGCCCGCTTCCAGCGCCAGCTCGCCCAGCCGCGCGGCGGTGAGCGGCGAGAGTTCGCTCATCTTCAGCACCGCGGTGTTGCCGAAGGCGAGACACGGCGCGACCTTCCAGGTCGCCGTCATGAAAGGCACGTTCCAGGGGCTGATGAGGGCGCACACGCCCACCGGGTGGAACAGCGTGTAGTTCAGGTGCGTGGGCGTGGGGTAGGTGTGGCCGTCGACGCGCACGCACATCTCGGCAAAGTAGTCGAAGTTGTCGGCCGCGCGCGGGATCAGGCCCTTGCCGGTCTGGGCGATGACCTGGCCGGTGTCGTCGGTCTCGGTGCGCGCCAGCTCCGGTACATGCTTGGCGATCAAGGCGCCCAGGGCGCGCATCTTCTTCGCCCGCTCGGGCGCGGGCAGGCCGGCCCACTTGGGGAACGCCGCCTTGGCCGCAGCCACCGCCGCGTTGACCTCGGCCTCGCCGCCGCTGGCCACCTCGGCCAGCACGCCTTGGGTAGCGGGGTTGATGGATTCGAAGTAGTCGCTGCCGGCAACCGGCTTGCCGTCGATGAGATGATCAATTTTCATAGCTGCTCTCACTTGGTGGACGGGCGCTCAGGCCACTTTTGATTCAGAAACCATGGTGGTCTGCAAGGCGCCCAGGCCTTCGATCTCGCACACCACCACCGAGCCCACCGGGCAATCGACCACGCCGTCGGGCGTGCCGGTCAGGATCACATCGCCCGGGTTCAAGCTCATGAAGCTCGTGAAGTACTCGATCAGCGTCGGCACGTCGAACACCATGTCGGCGGTGGTGCCCTGCTGGGTCAGCTGGCCGTTGACGTGCGTGCTCAGCCGCAACTTCATGGGATCGGGTACGTCGGCCGCGTCGACCAGCCAGGGGCCGATGGGGGTGCAGGTGTCGCGGTTCTTGACGCGCAGGTTGGGCCGGTACCAGTTTTCCAGGTAGTCGCGGATGGCGAAATCGTTGGCCACGGTGTAGCCGCGCACGTAGTCGTAGGCGTCGTCCTTGCGCACCTTCTTCGCGCTGCGGCCAATCACCACCGCCAGCTCGCATTCGTAGTGCATGTTCTGCACGCCGTCGGGTCGCACCGTGTGGGCGCGATGGCCAATCAGCGAGGCCGCGCCCTTGGCAAAGGCGAGCGGCTCCTCGGGCGGCTTGAAGGCGAGTTCGCGCGCGTGGTCGGCGTAGTTCAGGCCGAGCGCCAGCACGGTGCGCGCGCGCGGCACGGGCGCCAGCGGCGGCAGCCAGACCACCTCGTCAAAGGACAGGCGGCGGCCGCGGTACGCGGGCGTCAGCAGTTCGAGCTGGCCTTCGGACTCGACGGCCTCGTGCACGGCGCCGGCCCAGGCGATGCGGGCGTGTTTCATGATGAACGTGCCCCCACGCTTGGCGCTGGCGCGCCGGCGCTGCCCCCCGAGGGTGCCCTCGCGCCTTGGGGCGGCCCGGCGGCGCTCGACTCCGCAACAACGGTATGCACCAGCGGCGCAAAGCCGGGCGCGCTGACCTCGACGCGGTCGCCCGCCTGCGCCAGCGGCCGGCTGCCATCGGCCAGGCAGTCGGTGCCCAGCATCAGCACGTCACCCGGCTGCAGCGTCATGAAGGCGCTGACGTCGGCCAGCAGGGTGGCTGCGTCGCGCACCAGGGTGGACAGATCCACGGTCTGCACCAGCGCGCCATTGACACGCGCCTCGATCTGCAGCGCGGCGGTCTGCGCCGGCGCCAGCGGCGCGGCGGGTGTGCCGCAGACCAGAAAGCCGTCGCGGTTGCGAAAACGGATGGCCGGGCGGTAGTAGCTGTCGTGCGGCAGGCTGAGGTCGTTCAGCAGCACGCAGCCGGCGATCGCGACACCGCCGAGAACTATGGTTTTGATAGCTGCCGGCGCTTGCTGATTGCGCGCTGTAGGCCAATTGGATGCATGATCTCCGACCACCAACCCGAGCGTCGGCCCCAGCCACACCGGCTGCGGCACGGCGACCGCGGCGCCGCAGGCGGCCAGGGTGTTGGCGGTCTTGACGTAGAGCACCGGGGCCTTGGGCGCCGCCTGGTAGGGCGCCTGGCCCATGCGCGGCGCCCACAACGCGTGTTCGCGTCGCAGGTTCAGCAACGGGCCGTACACGGTGCCGGCGGGCTGCCAGGGCAGGTCAGGGTTCATCGTTCATGGCTCCATCAGCGCTTCGACCGGCTCGGCGTCGGCATGGGACGGCAGGACGATCAACTCGTCCAGCAGGGTGTAGAGCTGGTTCAGGCGCGCCTGCCCCAGGTGCGCCGCCAGGTCCTGGTACTGCGCCTCGATCGCGTCGGACAGCGTATCGGCCAGCGCCAGCCCGTCCGGCGTGGCGGCCACCAGGCTGCGGCGCGCGTCGTCCGGACAGCGTTGGCGCGCCACCAGACCGCTCTTTTCCATGCGCGCCAGCATGCCGGTCAGGCTGGGCCCCAGGATGTAGGCCTGCTGCGCCAGCCGCCCGGTTTCCAGTCCGCCCTCGTGCTCGCGCAACACGCGCAGCACGCGCCATTGCTGGTCCGACAGGCCGTGCGCCCGCAAGCCGGGGCGGTAGTGCTGCATCAGTGCCTCGCGCGCGCGCAGCAGCAGCAGCGGCAGGTTGCGGTGGACGAACGGCGTCGGGCGGGGCATTTATTTAATATATTAAATTTCCACCGGTGACGCAAGCGGTTCACAATCTGCGCATGACCGGACAAACCCTGAGTTCGCGCCTTGCCACCCGCTGGCCCCTGCTGCAGGCGCCCATGGCCGGCGCCCAGGACAGCGCCATGGCGCTGGCGGTGAGCGGCGCCGGCGGCCTGGGCGCCCTGCCCTGCGCCATGCTGGCGCCCGACGCGCTGCGGCGCGAGCTGCAGACCCTGGCCGCCAGCGGCCTGCCCTACAACGTCAACTGGTTCTGCCACCCGCCGCCGGCGCCTGACGCGGCGCGCGAGGCGGCGTGGCGCGCGGCGCTCAAACCCTATTTCGACGAACTGGGGCTGGACCCGGAAGCCGTGCCCGGCGGCCCCGGCCGCGCGCCGTTCAGCCGGGAGGCGGCCGAGCTGATGGCGGAGTTCCGCCCGCCGGTGGTGAGCTTTCACTTCGGGCTGCCCGCGCCCGAGCTGCTGACGCGCGTCAAATCCTGGGGCGCTTTTGTGCTTTCATCGGCCACCACCGTGCGCGAGGCGCTATGGTTACAGGAGCACGGTGCCGATGCCATCATCGCCCAGGGGCTGGAAGCCGGCGGCCATCGCGGCCACTTTCTGTCCGACGACCTGAGCGAACAGATGGGCACGTTCACCCTGCTGCCGCAGGTGGTGGCCGCCGTGCGCGTGCCGGTGATCGCCGCCGGCGGCATCGCCAGCGCCGCCGGCGTGCGCGCCGCACAGGCGCTGGGCGCGGCCGGCGTGCAGGTGGGCACGGCCTACCTGTGCGCCGACGAGGCGCTCACCACGCCCGCGCACCGCGCCGCGCTGCACAGCGAGGCGGCGCGCCACACCGTCATCACCAACCTGGTCACCGGCCGGCCGGCGCGCGGCATGGTCAACCGGGTGATGCGCGAGCTGGGGCCGATCAGCCCCGCGCCCTCGGCCTTTCCGCTGGCCACGGCCGCCATGGCCTATCTGCGCGCCGCCGCCGAAAAGCAGGGCCGGCACGACTTCACCCACTGGTGGAGCGGCCAGAACGCCAGCGGCTGCCGGGCCGCGCCGGCGGCCGACATCACGCGCGCCCTGGCGCAGGGCTTTGCCTGACCCCGCCACGGCCGTGGTGGGCACCGGGCCCGCCCTCGGCATAACGCATCTCGTATGACCGATCGTGGACCTGCCGCATAGCCTGCCGGTACGCGTTCCTTTACGATGAGAACGACGGCGCCGGTCTTGCGTTGGCGCTTTGGACTGCAACGCCGTCGCCATCGCCTACCGCGCCCCCCGGGCGCACCCCTGAAGGAGCTTGAACATGTCTCGCATCGCGCATCTGCTGAGCGGCATCGCATTCGCTGCCACGACGCTGGGCCTGACCACACCCGCCCAAGCGCAGCAAACGATCGAATGCCGCTCCAACAACTACGGTTACAACGAGTGCTATGCGGGCGACCTGTCGTCCCCGCAACTGATCCACCAGACCTCCAGCAGCGCCTGCATCGTCAACCGCAGCTGGGGGTTCAACCCGCGCCGGGGCTATATCTGGGTCAATGAAGGTTGCTCCGGCGTGTTTGCCGACGTTGGTGGCTACCACCATGGACGCGGCGACACCTGGGACCAGGGGGCGCGCCGCTACGACGACCGAGGTCACGACGCCGGCGCCATCGTCGGCGGTCTGGTGTTGGGCGCCATGCTGGGCGCAGCGGCCGGCGACGATCACGACGCGCACCGGCATGCGCGCGACCGCCGCTCGGAAGAGATCGACACCCGCCCGCAGTTCGACCGCGACGGCAACCCCAATTTCGACGTCCACGGCAACTACCAGGGCTGCCACGGCCTGGGCTGTCAGGTCGACAACCCCGACCGTTGAGCGCCGCCCGAACACCCGCCACAGCCACACCTGCGGAGAAACCACATGACCCGAACCAACCGAGTTCTTTTTCGCCTGGCCGCCGGACTGACCACGGCACTGGCGCTGCAAGCAGTGCACGCCTCGGACGACCCCTGCTTCGAAAAAGCCCAGTCGCAGGCCGCACTGAACCAGTGCGCCAGCGCCGCCTACCAGCGCGCCGACGCCGACCTCAACCGGCTCTACCAGCTCATGACGGCGCGCCTGAGCACCGACGATGCGGCGCGCAAGCGCCTGGTCGATGCGCAGCGCAAGTGGCTGCAGTTTCGCGATGCCGAGTGCGCCTTCCAGACCGTACGCACGGTCGGCGGCAGCGTCCAGCCCATGAATGTCAGCAGTTGCCTGACCGATCTGACGCGCGAGCGGGTGACGGATCTGCAAAAGCACCTGGACTGCGCGCGCGTCATGGGTGAAGGCGGCGCCTGCGCCGTGCCGCCGCGGCGCTGAAGTCCGCCCCCATCGCGGGACGGCCCTTCCCCCGGCCGCCCGCCGTTGCGCGCATGCCGTCGACCGCCGTCCTGAGTCACGACATCTACCCCCACATCCGGGTGGTGCTGGGCATGGTCATCGGCCTGGGGGTCACGCGCCTGCTGTCGGGCCTGGCGCGGCTGGTGCAGCATCCGGGCCAGCACCGCATGGATGCCGTGCACCTGGGCTGGGTCGGCTCCACCCTGCTGGCGCTGGTGCACTTCTGGTGGTGGCAGTTCGGGCTCTACCAGATCGAGGCCTGGACCTTTGGCACCTACCTGTTCGTGATCGGCTACGCCATCGCGCTGTTTCTGCTGGCGGCGCTGCTGTTTCCGGACAGCATGGCGGGCTATGAGGGCTACGGCGACTACTTTCAGGAGCGCCGCGCCTGGTTCTTTGGCGTGCTGGCCAGCACCTATCTGCTGGACGTCATCGACACGCTGCTCAAGGGCGACGCGCACTTCGCCCGCTTTGCGCGCGAATACCTGATCCGCACGCCGATCCTGGTGGCTTTGTGCATGGTTGCGGCCAGAACCGCTCGGCGGCGCTTTCAGGTCGCCTTCGTCGCTCTGGTGCTGATCTATCAGCTTTCGTGGATCTTCCGGCTGTTCAACACACTGCAGCAAGCCTGAGAGGCGTCGCCCGCCGTGCCGGCCTCGCCGCGGCCATCTGCTCCCTTTCAAGCCATGACCTCTTTCACCCCGCACCCGATACCCCTGCGCTGGCGCTGGCTGCTGGCCTGCCTGCTGTGCCTGGCCCTGAGCCCTGCGGTGGGGGCGGCCGCGGCAGCCGCGCCGGCATCGCCGCTGGTCGTGGGCATCTTCGAGTCCCCTCCTTTCGTGATGACGGCGCACGAGCGGCCCAGCGGACTGGCCATCGACCTGTGGGAAGACATTGCCGACCGCGGCCAGATCGCCTACCGGTACCGCGCCTACCCGAGCATGCGCGCCCTGCTCGACGCCGTACAGGCGCAGCAGGTGGACCTGGCCGTCACCAGCCTGACCATCAACGAACAGCGGGCGCGGCAGATGGACTTTTCCCAGCCCTGGTTCGAAGGCGGCGTGCGTCTGCTGGTGAGCCGCCAGCATCGGTCGAGCCTCGCTGCCCTGCTGGAAGGCCTGCGCAACGCCGGCTACCTGAGGATCTATGGCTGGATCGGGGCCGGCATTCTGCTGGTCACGCTGCTGCTGACATTGTTCGACCGGCACTTCGACCCGCAGTTTCCGCGCCGCTGGCGCGACGGCCTGGCCGAGAGCTTCTACGC
>JADLIA010000002.1 GCA_020848515.1 Rubrivivax sp.
CCAGCGCCATGGTGGCGTCGTTGCCGGACTGCACGATCATGCCCTTGATCAGGTCTTCCACCGGCACCTGCATCTTGGGGTCGATGAACATGCGCGAGCCGGGCATCTTCCAGGCGCGCTCGGACACCGGCAGGGTCTGGTTCAGGCTGATTTTTCTGGCCTTCAGGGCGTCGAACACCAGGTAGGCCGTCATCAGCTTGGTGAGCGAGGCCGGCTCCACGGGGGCGTCGATGTCCTTGGCGGCCAGCACCTGGCCGGCCGAAACGTCCATCAGCAAATAGGCCTTGGCGGCCACTTCGGGCGCCTGCGGCGCCTGGGCGTGACCCACCAGGGTGGTGACCGCCAGCAGCGTGGCAACCAGGGTACGGGACAGCAAAGGGATCATCATGAACTATGAAAATGATAGCTTACGGCGCTTGCCAGTCGGGCGCCAGAGCCTGAAAAATCTTGGAACATCAAAGGGCGCGCAGGTGGCGTTCGACCAGGCCCTTGAGCAGCGGCAATTGTCCGTGAAAGAAGTGACCACCCCCCGGCACCACGGTGACCGGCAGCAGTTGCGGCCGCGCCCAGTCCATCACCGAGGTCAGCGGCACGGTCTCGTCGTGCTCGCCATGGACCACCAGGGTCTGGGCGTGCAGCGCCGGCGGCAGCGGCGCCACGTCGAAGCGCGAGGCCGCCGTGCCCACCAGCACCGCACCGGCCAGCGCCCGCTGCGGGTGCAGCCGGGCGATGGCTTGCGAGGCCACGAAGGCGCCGAACGAAAAACCGGCCAGCAGCAGGGCCTGGTCGGCCGCCGCCTGCTGCGCCACCACGGCCAGCAGGTCGTCCTGCTCGCCCTGGCCGTGGTCGTACTGCCCGGCACTGGCACCAACGCCGCGGAAGTTGAAGCGCACCGCACGCCAGCCGCATTGCACGCAGGCGCGCGCCAGGGTCTGCACCACCTTGTTGCTCATGGTGCCGCCAAACTGCGGGTGCGGGTGGGCGATCACGGCGGTGCCGCGCGCTGCGCCGTCCGCCGCCGGACGATCGAGCAGAGCTTCGATCGCACCGGCTGGCCCGCGCAGCGTCAGGGATTCGGTCTGGGCATTCATTCAGCTATCTAAATTGTAGCTGCTCGCGCTTGCTGCGCCGGCGCAGGAAGGTGAAAAAGCTTGTAACCCGACGCCCGGTCGGGCGTCAGCGTCCGAGGTGTGGCGGCGTCAGCAGGCGCTCGACGATCTGGCCGCGCTTGAGGTGCGCGTCGACGATTTCGTCGATGTCACTGGCGTCCACGTAGCTGTACCAGACGCCCTCCGGGTACACCACCGCCACCGGGCCGGCGGCGCAGCGGTCCAGGCAGCCGGCCTTGTTGACGCGCACCTTGCCCGGCCCGGCCAGCCCCTCGGCCTTGACGCGCGCCTTGCAGCGGTCGAAGGCGGCCTGCGCGTCGTGGTCGGCGCAGCAGGCTTCGCCGTTGTCGCGCTGGTTGAGGCAGAAGAAGATGTGGCGCTGGTAGTAGGAAGACGGTGGCGACTGGCTCATGCGGCGATTCTAGGAGGCCGCTGTGGCCACCGGCCGCAGCGGCGACCGGAGCCCCGCGCGCCGGTGCGGGCTTGACGCGCGCCGTCAGCGTGCGCCGGTGGTGCCGACGCGCCCGATCAGGTAGACGAAGGCTGCGTACGGCCACAGCCAGCCGATCCACTGCGCCAGGCCGTGAAAGTGGATGAAGCGCCCCTGCTCCCAGGCCTGCAGGGTGAGGGCATAGTACGGGTTCTGCGGCGCCGTGTTGAGCAGCACCACCTGCGCCGCCAGCACCACCATCAGCAGCGGCACGCACAGCCGCACCGGCAGCGGCAACAGCAGGGCGGCCGCCAGCAACGCCAGCCACAGCCCCTGCTGCACCGGTGCGCCGATCCAGGCCCAGGCGTGGATCGGCCCGTAGGACAGGCCGGCCGACAGCGCCGACACCGCCACCCCCGCCGCCAGCGCCGCCAGCGCGAACAGCGCGCGCCGCCAGGCCCGCGCGATCACCGTGTAGCCCAGCAGGCAGGGCACCAGCGCGCCCAGGGCCACGCACAGCGCCTCCTCGCTCGGCAGCAGCGGCTGCAGGTCCAGCTCGCGCAGCGGCAGCCAGCGCAGAAACGGCGTGTCCTCCAGCAGCCGCGCCGCGCCCTCTTCCAGCCGCTCGAACAGCTGCCCCATGCCGAACGCCACCGGCGCCGGAAACAGCAGCCCCACCGGCCACAGCGCCAGCAGCACCAGCGCACCGCGCGAATCGGGCAGGAACCAGCGCGCGCGCAGGCGGCGCCCGCGGTCCAGGGCACCCAGCCGCTCCAGCGCGCCGGCCAGCAACGCGCCGGCCAGGCCACCGGCGGCGTTCAGCGCCCAGTCGACGTTGGACGACACGCGCTGCGGCAGGTAGGTCTGCAGCGCCTCCAGCAGCAGCGACAGCACTGCCGCCGCCAGCACCGCCAGCAGCACCGCCGACCCGACGCGGCGCCGGTGCAGCAGCGCCAGCGTCAGCAGCAGCCCCAGCGGCAGGTAGCCGGCCAGGTTGGCGCCGACGTCAAAGCCGGTCCAGTAGCGCGGCAGCGGCGCGCCCAGATAGGCCCAGGGCGCCACACCGACGTCGCGCCAGCCGGTGAACGGGTACAGCGAGGCGTAGACGATCAGCGCCGCGTACAACAGCGCCAGCGGCAGCGCGGCGGACGGGTGGGAGTCGCGCACCGTCGCGGCCCGCCGTCAGAACGGCTTGACCACCACCAGGATCACGGTGGCCAGCAGCATCAGCACCGGCGCTTCGTTGAACCAGCGGAACCAGACATGGCTGTGGCGCTCCTGATCCTGCTCGAAGCGCGCCAGCAGCTGCCGGCACCAGGCGTGGTAGGCGATCAGCAGCAGCACGATCAGCAGCTTGGCGTGCATCCAGCCGTTGCCCGGCCCGGTCAGGCCGATGCCGTAGCCCAGCCACAGCCACAGCCCCAGCGCCAGCGCGATGGCGCCCAGCGGCGTCATGAAGCGGTACAGCTTGCGCGCCATCAGCAGCAGCCGCTGACGTTCGGCCAGCGAACCGGGCGGCACCATGGCCAGGTTGACGAAGATGCGCGGCAGGTAGAACAGGCCGGCAAACCAGCTGGCCATGAAAACGATGTGCAGGGCCTTGATCCAGAGCATGCGGCGAGTGTAGCCAGCCAGGGGCGGCGCACCGGTGCCGCGCGCCCATAAAAAACCCCGGCCAGAGGCCGGGGTTGAAAAGCCTGTCTGCTGTCACACATCAAGGCTCCCGCTCAGGGAGGAAAAGCGGGGGACGGCAAGCCGTCCGGGGAGCAATATAACAAAAGCAGCATGGCGCCGCAATGATCCGGCGCACAAGGCCCTTGGGCCGCCACGCGGCGGGCGCGCGTCGCCACGCGGGCCACCTTGGGGCACAATTTTCCCCATGAAGCACCTGCCCCTCGCCCCCTTTCCCGCCCTCCGGCCGCGCCGGCTGCGGCGCGACGACTTCACCCGCCGCCTGGTGCGCGAGCACCGGCTGTCGGTCGACGACCTGATCTACCCGGTGTTCGTGCTGGACGGCAAGAACCGGCGCGAAGCCGTGCCCTCCATGCCCGGCGTCGAACGCCTGTCGCTCGATCAGCTGCTGCCGCTGGCCGAAGAATGCGTGCAGCTGGGCATCCCGGTGCTGGCGCTGTTTCCGGTCATCGACGCCAGACTGAAGGACGAAAAAGGCAGCGAAGCCGCCAACGCCAAAGGGTTGATCCCGCGCGTGGTGCGCGAGCTGAAAAAGCGCTTCCCCGCGCTGGGCGTCATGACCGACGTGGCGCTCGACCCCTACACCAGCCACGGCCAGGACGGCTGGCTGGACAAGACCGGCTATATCCTCAACGACGAGACCGTGGGCCAGCTGGTCAAGCAGGCGCTGACGCAGGCGGCGGCCGGCGTGGACATCGTGGCGCCCAGCGACATGATGGACGGGCGCATCGGCGCCATCCGCGACGCGCTGGAGAAAAAAGGCCACATCCACACCCGCATCATGGCCTACAGCGCCAAATACGCCAGCGCGTTCTACGGCCCCTTTCGCGACGCAGTCGGCTCGGCCAAGAACCTGGGCGCCAGCGACAAGAAGGTCTACCAGATGGACCCCGGCAACAGCGACGAGGCGCTGCGCGAAGTCGCCATCGACATCGCCGAAGGCGCCGACATGGTGATGGTCAAGCCCGGCCTGCCCTACCTGGACATCGTGCGCCGCGTCAAGGACCAGTTCGGCGTGCCCACCTTCGCCTACCAGGTCAGCGGCGAATACGCCATGCTCAAGGCTGCGGCGCAAAACGGCTGGCTGGACCACGACCGGGTGATGATGGAAAGCCTGCTCGCCTTCAAGCGCGCCGGCGCCGACGGCGTGCTGACCTACTTTGCCCGCGATGCCGCCCGTTTACTACAAAATCAATAGCTGCTGGCGCTTTTCCATAGCGCGCCAGAAGCCATTTTGACCACGATCCGGAGGGGGCCGTCGTGCACATCGTCGAATTCACCGGCGGCAGCCTGCGCTTTGCCGACGCCGTGCCGGCGGCGGCGCCGGCCGACGGCTTCGTCTGGATCTACCTGGACCGCGAGGACTTTGCCCGCCACCTGCCCGAGCTGCAAGAGGCGGCGCACCGCCTGGGCGGCTCGCCGCTGCTGGACGTGCACGCCAAGGACCTGGCCAACCCGGCCCACCCTTCGGGCTACGACGCCACCTCGGTGTACGACCTGGTGGTGTTCCGACGCCTGGCGTCGCTGGCCGAGGTGCAGCTCAACGGCAACCACGACCCCCACACCGGCGCGGCCGGCGCGCCGCGCGCGCCCAAGCCGCAGCCGTTCGAGCGCATCGATTCGCGCGCGGTCGGCTTCGTCGTCTTCGACCGCCTGCTGATCAGCGTGCACCCGCCGGGCTGCCAGACGGCGGTCGGCTTTCTGCAGCGCCAGGCCGACGACGCGCGCCTGAGCGTGGACAGCGCCAGCGCCCGCAACCGCGTGCCGCAGGGGCCGGACGACCTGGTGCTGCGCATGCTCAACGCCATGGTCGACAGCTACCTGGACCTGCGGCGCGACCTCTCCGAAGCGCTGGAGCAGGCGCAGGTCGAGCTGCTCAAGCCGCACCCGGCGCCGCACACCTGGGGCGCGCTGATGCACGCACGCGGGCGCCTGCACGGGCTGCAGGACCTGTGCGAGGAGCAGCAGGACGCCATGCAGGAATGGCTGGACACCTTGCGCGAGTTGCCGCTGTCCACCTATGGCCCCGACCCGCTGCTGGCCCAGCAGCGCCACGACCAGCTGGTGGCGCGCGCACGCGACGTCATGGAGCACATCGAGCGCGTGCTGCGCCACGCACGCCGGCTGGAACAGGCGGCCGAAACCGCGGTGCAGATCCACTTTGCCGCCCAGGGTCAGCGCACCAACGACACCATGCGTGCGCTGACCGCCATCACCGCGGTGTTCCTGCCGCTGAACCTGTTCACCGGCTTCTTCGGCATGAATTTCGAACACCTGCCGCTGATCCACAGCGTGGAAGGCATGTGGCTGGCGCTGCTGCTGCTGGTGGTGCTGGCGCTGGGCATCGTGGTGCTGTTCTGGCGCCGCCGCTACCTGACGCGCTGAGGCGCGCGCTGGCCAGGCAACACATGGACTCGCTCGACCTGATCCAGACCTTCCGCGAAGTCGCGCGGCGCGGCAGCTTTTCCGGCGCCGCGCGGGCGCTGGGCATGTCGCCGGCCAACGTCAGCAAGTACATCGCGCAGCTGGAGGCGCGCTTCGGCCTGCGGCTGTTTCATCGCACCACGCGCAAGGTGACTCTGACCGAAGCCGGCGAGCTGCTGTTCGAGCGCAGCGGCGCGCTGCTGGAGCTGATCGACTTCACCGAGGGCGAGATGCACGAGCGCGCCACCCGCCCGGTCGGCCGCCTGGCGCTGACCGTGCCGCACGCGCTGATGGCCAGCGAACTGCCGGCCCTGCTGGGCCGCTTCATGCAGCGCTACCCCGAAGTGACGCTGCACCTGCACGTCACCAACCGCCTGGTCAACCTGGTCGACGAAGGGGTGGACCTGGCGTTTCGCATCGGCCCGATCCTGCAGCCCAACCTGATCGTGCGCCGCCTGCTGCGGCTGGACCACGTGGCCGCCGCCACCCCCGACTACTGGGACCGGCGCGGTCGCCCGGCCCACCCCAGCGAGCTGCTGGAGCACGACCAGCTGGCCTTCGCCCTGCCCGGCGAAGCCCCGGTCTGGCAGTTCCAGGACCGCGGCAAGCCACTGGAGCTGCGCCTGACGCCGCGCTTCACCGCCACCGACCCGGCGCCGCTCAGAACCTGGGCGCTGCAGGGCCTGGGCGTGGTCTGGGGCACGGTGCACTGGCTGGCCGACGCGCTGGCCAGCGGCACGCTGGAGCCGCTGCTGCACGACTACTCACCCCCCGAGATCTGGCTGTACGTGGCCTACATGCAGCGGCGCCACAGCAGCGCCGCCCTGCGCGCCCTGCTGGACTACCTGGATGCGCAGTTCCAGCCGCCGCCCACGCCCACGCTGCCGGCGCCGGGGCGGCGGCGGGTCGATTCCCGATGACGGATGGGGCGCCGCTGCTTCAGCGCAGGTGCCGGGCGAAGAAGGCCAGCGTGCGCTCGCGCGCCAGTGCGGCGGCGGCAGGCTGCCAGGCGGCGCGCTGGTCGCAGTTGAAGCCGTGCGCGGCGGGGTACAGGTGCAGCTCGACCTCGGGGTGCGCGCGGCGCAGCGCCGCCACGCCGTCCAGCGGCACCGAAGCATCGTGGTCCGACAGATGCGCCAGCACCGGCACGCGCGGCTGGCGCGCCAGCTCGGCCGGCTGCGTCATGCCGCCGCCGTAGTAGGGCACCGCCGCCGCCAGCCGGTCCAGCAGGGCGGCGGCGCGCCAGCTGAGCAGCCCACCCCAGCAGTAGCCGATCACGCCCACCTTGCCGCCGCTGGCCTGCGCCGCGTGGTCGATGGCGGCCTGCACGTCGGCCAGCACGCCGGGGGCGGGCAGCGCCTCGGCCGCCGCCTTCAGCGCCAGGCCGGCCTTGACGTCGGCCTCCTCGTAGCCCAGCTCCACCCCGGCGCGCAAGCGCTGGAACAGGGCGGGCGCCAGCGCCAGATAGCCGTCGCCGGCAAAGCCGTCGGCGACGGCGCGGATGTGGCGGTTGACGCCGAAGATTTCCTGCAGCACCACCACGGCGCCGCGCGCCGGCCCCGCGGGCGGCGCCAGGTAGGCCGGCACCAGCTGCCCGTCGGCGGCCTTCAGCTCGATCGTCTGTCCCATCCGTTGGCTCCTGCAATCATCGTGTGGTTTCGGCCCTTGGATGCCTTGAAAGTTTCAAGACCCCGCAGCCATGGGAACCTGGCTGTTTGCCCTGGGTGCAGGCGCGCCAACGCCCGCTCCGGCTTGAAGATCAACCCGATGCCGGCAGGCCGGCCAGCCAGTCGATCAGCTGGCGCAGCGCCTCGTCGGTGGCGTCGCGCAGCGCCTGGGCGCCGCCGGCGGCGTCGGGCGTGGGGGCGGGCCGGCGCACGCTGAAGCTGCGCTGGCCCAGCAGCGGCTGCGCGCGCGCGCCGGCGGCAAGGGCGGTCACGCGCAGCCGCACCACGCCTTCGCTGATCTGCGGGCTGCTGAACTCGTGCGCGAAGTCGTCCAGCTCGACGCGCAGCTGCAGCGCCGCCAGCGCGCTGCCGGCGTCCAGCACCGGGCGCGTGGCCGCCAGCCGCTGGCGCAGGCGCAGCGCCAGCAGTTGCGGCGGCGGCATGCTCCAGCGCGCCTGCGCATACGGGCGCGGCTGCTGGCCGGCGCCGGCGTACAGCAGGCGATAGACCATGGCCTGGCTGTCGAGGGCGGGGCTGGCCTCGATCGGCGCCAGCGCCAGCGGCGCACCCGGCGTCGCGGCGGCGCCGGCCGCCGGCGGTGGCCCGAGGTCGTAAGGCTCGGTGCGTGGCGGCTTGTCGGGCAGCGGCAGGGCGCAACCGGCCAGCGCCAGCGCCGCCACCGCAGACAATGCAACAAAAACGGCCCTGGCGCTTGCAGGACGTGCGCGAGCAGCTATCGATTTCATATCAATGCTCAGCGTGGAGAGGTCGGATGGGCGGGCGGCGGCACGAAGCCGGCTTCGCCCGGGCCGGGCGGCACCGGGCCACTGCCGTAGACCAGCGCCTGCGGGTTGTCGCCCAGGGTGCGCGCCACGCGATCGACGCGGCGCAAGGTCTGGTCGGCGGCGTCGGCCAGACCGTGCAGGCGCGGCAGCGTGCTGGCGTTGATGGTCTGCACGCCCTGATCCAGCCGGTCGATCACGCCGCCCGGCGCGGTCACACGCGCCACGCCCTGCTGCGTCTGTTGCGCCGCCTGGCCCAGGGTGTGGATCACGGTGCGCGCCTCGGTGGTGGCGTCCTGCAGCGTCCTGAGGGTGTCGGTGGCCTGGGTGATCAGGCGCGGAATGCTGGTGCGGCTGGTGGCCAGCTGGGCCTGCAGCGTCTGGTCGGCGGTGCGCGCCAGCCGGTCGACGCTGCGCGCGGCGGCGCCGATGTCGCCCAGCGCCCCGGTCAGCACCGCCTGGTTGTCCGGCGCCAGCAGCTGGTTGATGCGCTGGGCGCTGGTGTCGAGCTTGCCGATCAGGTCCTGCGCGCGATCGCCGAGCTGACCCAGCAACCCCGGCTTGAGCGGGATGCGCGGCACGCCGTTGGGGCCGGGCGGCAGCGGCGCGGCGTCGCTGCCGTCGTCGTCGAGCTGCACGAACGACAGGCCGGTGACGCCCTGGTAGGCCAGCTCGGCCACCGTGGCGCGGGTGATCGGGGCGTCGGGCGCGATGGCCAGCGTTACCAGCACGCGGCCGCGCTCGGCGGGGTCGAAGCTGATGCGCGTGACCTTGCCCACCGCCACGCCCTTGAAGCGCACCGCCGCCTGCGGCTGCAGGCCGCTGACGGCGTTCTGGCTGACGATCTCGTAGGCGCGGGTGTTGGTGACGTCGCGCAGCAGCCACATGGCCAACCCGATGAGCAGGGCGGTGACCAGCACCACGAAGGTGCCGGCCGCCAGGGCGTGGGCTTTGTTTTCCATCGAATCAGTCTCCTTGCGCGGGCCGCGCGTGCTGGCGCTGGCGCAGCAGCTCCATGGCGCGCCGGCCGCGCTCACCCAGGAAGAAGTGGCGGATGAAGGGGTGCTCGAACGCCAGCACCTCGGGCACCGGCGCGTTGATGATGACGCGCTTGTCGGCCAGCACGGCCACGCGGCTGGACAGCTCGAACAGCGTGTCCAGGTCGTGCGTGACCATCACCACCGTCAGCCCCAGCTCCTGGTGCAGCGCGCGCAGCAGGGCGACGAAGGCGTCCGAGCTGTCCGGGTCCAGCCCGGCGGTGGGTTCGTCCAGCATCAGCAGCGGCGGGTCCATGATGAGGGCGCGCGCCAAGGCCACGCGCTTGATCATGCCGCCCGACAGTTCGGCCGGCATCTTGTGCGCGTCGCTGGCCTTCAGGCCCACCATCTGCAGCTTCAGCAGTGCCGCTTCGCGCACCAGCGCCGGCGGCAGCGCGCCGCTCTCGCGCAGCGCGAAGGCGATGTTGTCGAGCACGCTGAAGGCCGAAAACAGCGCCCCCTGCTGAAACAGCATGCCCACCCGCGCCGCGGCGCCCTCGCGCGCCAGCTCGCCGGCCGGGCGACCCAGCACCGTGGCCTGGCCACGCGCCGGCCGCGTCAGCCCCAGCATGTGGCGCAGCAGCACCGTCTTGCCGGTGCCCGAGCCGCCCACCAGGGTCAGCACCTCGCCGCGCCGCACCGTCAGATCGAGGTCCTGGTGCACCACGTGCTGGCCGCCGCCGGGCAGCGCAAACACGCTCCACACCCCGCGCACCTCGATCACCGGCTGGCCCGGCGCCAGCGCGGTGTCGACTGCATCGGACGCTTGCACCGCCGCCTCCATCAGCCAGCATCCCACGGCGCACGCGCTGCCCGCATGGCGCGACGCATCGAAGATCGAACGGCCGCGCAGCAGGCCAAGCCAGTGCAGCCGTGGCCGTACCTGCGCCGGCCACGGGGTGCGCCCCCCCTCCCAGAGGGAAAGACGCGCAGCGGCTCAGGGGAGTTCGTCATATCCCCACGCTCTTGAACAGCACCGCAAACAGCGCGTCGATCAGGATCACCGCCGTGATCGACGCCACCACCGAGGCCGTGGTGCCCTGGCCCAGGCTTTCGGTGTTGGGCTTGACGCGCAGGCCGTAGTGGCAGCCGATCAGCGCGATCGACACCCCGAACACCACCGACTTGGACACCGCCAGCGTCAGGTTGGGAATGCGCACCGCCTTGGGCAGCGCCTCCACGAAGTACGCCGGCGTGATGCCCAGCGTGATGTCCGACGCCAGCATGCCGCCCACCAGCGCCGCCAGCGTGGTCCAGACCGAAATCAGCGGCATCGCGATGGCCAGCGCCAGCGCGCGCGGCAGCACCAGCCGGAACCCCGCCGGGATGCCCAGCACGCGCATGGCGTCCAGCTCCTCGGTCACGCGCATGACGCCGATCTGCGCCGTGATGGCCGAGCCCGAGCGCCCGGCCAGCAACACCGCCGCCAGGATCGGTCCCAGCTCGCGGATCAGCGCCAGCCCCAGGATGTTGACGATGAAGGCCTCGGCGCCGAACTGGCGCAGCACCTGGCTCATCAGGTAGGCCAGCACCACACCGATCAGAAAGCCCACCAGCGCCGTGATCGGCAGCGCCTGCGCGCCGATGCGGTACAGGTGGCCGGAAAAGTCGCGCCACGGTCCGCGCCCGGGACGCGCCAGCAGCCGCAGCGCGTCCAGCAGCAGCTGCCCGGTCAGGGTCACGAAGTCCCGCACCTGAAAGGCGGCCTCGGTCACGCGCAGGCCCAGCGCCTCCACCCCCTCGGACCAGCCGGCGCGCGCCTCGGCCGGCGGCGCCGGCGCGGCACCGGCGGCCACGCGCTCCAGCAGCGCGCGCTGCTCGTCGCTGCTCAGCAGCTCGGCCGGCCAGCGGCGGCCCCAGTGGTGCCACAGCACCAGCGCCCCCAGGTGATCGAGCGCCGCCAGCTGGCGCAGGTCCCAGCTGCCACCGGCGGCCACGCCGCCCAGCGCCGCCTGGGTGGCGCGCCAGACCGGCCGCGTGCTCAGCCATGCCGCCGTCCACTCGCCGCGCAGCAGCACGCGCGCCGCCGCGTCGGCGGGCGCGTGGTCGATGCGAGGCGGTTCGGCGGACATGGCGGCAAGGCGATCGGACAGACACTGTAACGGCCCCGCCCGCACCAGGCAGGTGGCCGGCGACCACGCGGCATGGGCGGGCCGGCGCCGCGCCCCCGGGGCGCCTGGTTACGAATCTTTCCTCTTGTAGGGCGTGTTGGCGACTTAGGACATTAGGATCAATTGTTTACCACAAGGAGCTAGCATGGCACTTCAAGGACCGTTCTTCGGCAAGCGTGACGAACCCACCACCCCCCGCGGCCCCGGCAGTACGCCGCTGAGCGGCACCAGCGCCCTGGGCTCGGCCGGCGCCGCCGGCGCGCAGCCGTTTGCGGCCCCCTCGGCGGCGGCCAGCCCGGCCGCCCCCGCCAGCACCCCGGTGGCGGCCTCGGTCACCGAAAGCGGCGCCAAACTGATCGTCGGCCCCAACATCAAGCTCAAGGGCGTCGAAATCACCGATTGCGACACGCTGGTGGTGGAAGGCATGGTCGAAGCCACCATGGACTCGCGCGTGATCCAGATCGCCGAGCAGGGCTCGTTCAAGGGCTCGGCCGAGATCGACATCGCCGAAGTGCGCGGCAGCTTCGACGGCAACCTGACGGTGCGCCAGAAGCTGGTGATCTTCGCCACCGGTAAGGTCACCGGCAAGATCCGCTATGGCAAGATCGTGATCGAGGAAGGCGGACAACTGTCCGGCGAGATCAGCTTTGGCACCGACAAGGATCACAAGAGCGACAAGCCCGCCGCCAGCGCGGGCAGCAGCAAGGGCGAGCAGCTCGCCGTCGCCTGAGCGTTGGCGCCATCGGGCCGGCGGCGCCGCCGCTGGCCTGCCCGCCCCGCAGGCCGTCCGCGCGACGGCCTTTTTGCTGGCCGCGGCCCTGGCCTTGCCGCTGGGCGGCTGCGCCGGCAGCGCCCCCACCACGCGCGGCGTGGTGCGCGGGCACGACTTTCAGCCCGCCGAACTGCTGCAGAGCGAAGGCAACCGCGTGGCACACAACGCCATGCAGGCCAACCAGCGCAGCCTGCTGCTGCTGGCCGACAAGCTGTACCGCCGCAACCCGGCCGAATGGCGCAAGCGCGCCAGCACGCGCGAGGCGGCGCTGGCCGACATCGAACGCAGCCTGCTCACCGGCCAGCCCTGGCCCCCGCTGGGCGACCGGCGCGACGTGGCGGCGCTGTCGTACGCGCTGGCGCCCGACTTCATAGGCGACCGCGTGGCCGCCTTCGTCATCGCCTGCGCCGACACCATCGTCACCGCGCACGGCGGCAAGCGCGAGTTCTACTACCTCGACGGCGTCGATCCGCAGCATCTCTACAACGCCGCACGCAACATGGAAGTGGCGCTGTGGATCCTCAACAGCCGGCGCGACGCCCAGGGCCAGCCGCTGCTGCTGGCCAACGACATCGGCCCGGACAGCCGCAACCTGAGCTTCGAGCGCGAGTTCGGCAAGATCATCGGCCGCCTGGACCTGCTGGCCAGCTACGCCACCGAACGCTACCGCCGCGCCGTGATCGGCTACGTGCAGGGCGTGGTGGCGGCGCCGCTGCTGGCCTTTCTGCCGGTCCGGTGACGCCACCCGGGCGCCGCGCGCTCCTTTGTCCTTCGTCATGGGAAGGTTGCCGTTCTGACGGCACGCTCGAGGGCATCGGCCTGCCGCCGCCCGAGTGGGGTGACCGACACGCCCGTGCCCCCATGGGTTCCTGCCGCGCCGGGCTTGTGGCATGCTGCCAGCGCAGGAGACATGGCATGGACGAACTGACTTTCGACTACATCATCGTGGGCGCCGGCACGGCCGGCAGCCTGCTGGCCAACCGGCTGTCGCAGGACGCCGGCAAGCGTGTGCTGCTGATCGAGGCCGGCGGCAAGGACGACTACCACTGGATCCATATTCCGGTCGGCTACCTGTACTGCATCGGCAACCCGCGCACCGACTGGCTCTACCAGACCGAGCCGGCCGACGGCCTGAACGGGCGCACGCTGCGCTACCCGCGCGGCAAGGTGCTGGGCGGCTGCAGCAGCATCAACGGCATGCTGTACCTGCGCGGCCAGGCGCGCGACTACGACCACTGGGCGGCGCTGACGGGTGAGGACGAGTGGCGCTGGGAGCATTGCCTGCCGGACTTCATGGCGCACGAGGATCACTATCGTCTTGATAGCGATTCGCGCAGTTCCGGTGCGGTCGGTGGCGCCAATGACCAGGATTGGTCGGGCTTTCACGGGCACGGCGGGGAATGGCGGGTGGAGCGCCAGCGGCTGCGCTGGCAGGTGCTGGACGCCTTTGCCGAGGCGGCGGTGCAGGCCGGCATTCCGGCCAGCGAGGACTTCAACCGCGGCAACAACGAGGGCGTGGGCTACTTTCACGTCAACCAGAAGAACGGCTGGCGCTGGAACACCGCCAAGGCGTTTCTGCGCCCGACCTGCTACGGTCGCAGCAATTTCGAGCTGTGGACGCGCGGCCAGGTGATGCGGCTGGCGCTGGAGCGCGACGCCGACGGTGCGCTGCGCTGCGCCGGCGCCGAAGTCTGGACCGGTGGCGAAATGCAGAAGGCCCGCCTGGCGCCCGGCGGCGAGCTGCTGCTGGCCGCCGGCAGCATCGGCTCGCCGCAGATCCTGCAGCTGTCGGGCATCGGCCCGGCCGCGCTGCTGCAGCAGCACGGCATTGCGGTGGTGGCCGACCTGCCCGGCGTGGGCGCCAACCTGCAGGACCACCTGCAGATCCGCAGCGTCTATCGGGTGCAGGGCGCGCAGACGCTGAACCAGCTGGCCAGCACGCTCTGGGGCAAGGCGCGCATCGGCCTGCAGTACCTGTGGTCGCGCAGCGGCCCGATGAGCATGGCGCCCAGCCAGCTGGGGGCCTTCACGCGCTCGTCGCCGGCCTACGCATGGCCCAACCTGGAATACCACGTGCAGCCGCTCAGCCTGGACGCCTTCGGCGAGCCGCTGCACCGCTTCCCGGCCATCACCGCCAGCGTGTGCAACCTCAACCCCACCAGCCGCGGCACGGTGCGGATCCGCAGCCACCGCTTCGAGGATGCGCCGGCCATCGCCCCCAACTACCTGAGCACCGACGAAGACCGCCAGGTGGCGGCCGACAGCCTGCGCGTGACGCGCCGCATCATGGCCCAGCCGGCCATGGCGCGCTTTGCGCCCGAAGAGTACAAGCCCGGCGTGCAGTACCAGAGCGACGAAGAGCTGGCGCGTCTGGCCGGCGACATCGCCAGCACCATCTTTCACCCGGTGGGCACCACCAAGATGGGGCGCGACGACGACCCGATGGCGGTGCTCGACCCCCGGCTGCGCGTGCGCGACGGTGCCGGCGGCCTGATCCGCGCGCTGCGCGTGGTCGACGCCGGCGCCATGCCCACCATCACCAGCGGCAACACCAACAGCCCAACGCTGATGATGGCCGAAAAGGCGGCGCGCTGGATCCGCGGCGCGTAAGGGGCGCAAGGCCCCACCGCGGTCGATTGGGGCATGTTTGGGGCCCTGGCGCCCGCCCATGGCGCGCCATCAGCTCTTGTTTTTATAGCGATCCAGGCCTTGCCGCTGGCCCGGACACGGACGACCGCGCTGTGCTTCGATGCCCCATGGGACATGGTTTGGAACGCGATTCAGCACCAGGTTCAGATGCCGTGGTAGCGGTCCGGTCGGTGGTTGATGGCGATGACGAAGTTGAGCGCCGCCGCCGACAGCCCCGACAGCGCCACCCGCCCCGGCGGCAGCAGCCACAGGGCCGAGCCCAGGATCAGCGCGTCGCACAGCATCTGCACCGTGCCGGCGCGCCAGCCGCGGCGCTGCTGCAGGTAGAAGGCCAGCGCGCCCAGGCCGCCCAGGCTGGCCTGGTGGCGCATCAGGATCAGGATGCCGGTGCCGGCCAGCAGGCCGCTCATGACGGCCGAGAACACCGGGTCGAGCCGCGCCAGCCCGACCAGCCGCGGCAGCAGCTCGGTGTAGAGCGCCAGCACCGCCACCGCCACGAAGGTTTTGAGCGTGAAGCGCCAGCCCAGCGCGCGCCAGGCGAACAGGTAGAAGGGCAGGTTGAGCACGAACAGCGCCGCGCCCAGCGCCCAGCCGCTGGCGTAGTGCACGATGAAGGCCAGCCCGGTGACCCCACCCGGCAGCAGCCGGCTGTCGCGCATGAACACCAGCGCCAGGGCGACGAACAGGCAGCCGGTCAGGATGGCCTGCACGTCTTCCAGCGCGCTGTGGGCGCGCGGCGGCACCGACGGCCGGCCGGCGGCCCGCGCGCGCCGCGCCGCCCAGCCCCGAAGCCCCTGCCACCCTTGAACGCTGCGCATGGCGGCGATGTTAGGGCCGCCAGCGCCGGCCGCCCTTGCGCCAGGCCAAGCTTGGCTGCCGCCGGCGGCCGCTTGCGGCGTGTTGGCACCCATGGTGTAATCGCAGGCTTTCGCGAAGGGGAGTAGCTCCCTGGGCCGCCCGGCCCGCCTGGTGCCTTGCGCACCGGCCACGGGCGGTTTCGCCGGGTCGTCAATACGAAGCCTTGCGGCTTCCGGCCCGGCGGGTGGCAGACCGCGTCGGCCACCGAGCAAGACCTTCGATCCTGCCCGGCACGCGCCGGGGTCGGTCGAAGCTGCGGTCTTGCTGCCTTGCCCCCAAGACAGTGCCCGTGCGGCGGCCACCCCGGCAGGTGCCGCTTCGGCGTCGCGCCTTGTCCCTGTCTGGAGCTGCAACCATGGAATTTTTCTCTGCCCCCTGGTGGTCCGCCTTGCTGGCCATCGTCCTGATCGACCTCGTGCTGGCCGGCGACAACGCCATCGTCATCGCGCTGGCGGCGCGCAACCTGCCGCGCGAGCGCCAGCGGCAGGCCATCGTCTGGGGCACGGTGGGCGCCATCGGCGTGCGCACGCTGATGACGCTGGTGGTGGTGTGGCTGCTGAAGATCCCGGGCCTGATGGCGCTGGGCGGGCTGGGCCTGCTGTGGATCGCCTACAAGCTGGTGGCCGATACCGGCGCGGACGAGAGCGAGCACGGCCCGGCGGCCAGCACCTTCTGGGGCGCCATGAAGACCATCGTGATCGCCGATGCGCTGATGGGCATCGACAACGTGCTGGGCGTGGCCGGCGCGGCGCACGGCGCCATGGACCTGGTGGTGATCGGCCTGCTGATCAGCGTGCCGATCGTGGTGTTCGGCTCCACCGTGGTGCTGCGGCTGGTGGAGCGCTTTCCGGTCATCATCCAGCTGGGCGCGGCGGTGCTGGCGTGGACGGCGGCGTCGATGATCGCCGGCGAGCCGCTGCTGGCCGGCTGGTTCGGCCCGCGCGAGGCGCCGGCGCAGGCGCTGCGCTGGGCGCTGGCGGCGCTGTGCATCGTCGGCGTGCTGGGCGCGGCCTGGCTGATGCGCACTCGCCTTCAGAATGACCCATGACCCATGGGCCATGGTCTGGAACGCGAAGCCGTAGGTGCGGCCGCGCTGCGCTATGCTGCGGCCCATGGCAAGGATGATCCTCAAATGGTTGCTCAGCGCCGCCGCGCTGCTGGGCGTGGCCTACATCTATGGCGGCGTGAGCGTGAGCAGCTTTTCCACCGCGCTGCTGGCGGCGCTGGTGATCGGCCTGCTGAACATGCTGGTGCGGCCGGTGCTGGTGCTGCTGACCATCCCGATCACGCTGCTGACGCTGGGGCTGTTCCTGTTCGTCATCAACGCCCTGATGTTCTGGGCCGCCTCGGGCCTGGTGGGCGGCTTCAACGTCAGCGGCTTCTGGGCCGCGCTGCTGGGCTCGCTCATCTATTCGGCGCTGGGGCTGGTGATCGACGCCCTGCTGGAGCGCGCCTGAACGCTCGATTTGCTATTGTTTAGATAGCTGCCTGCGCTTGCCAGGCAAGCGGTGGAGCCTTGTTGACCGCTTGTCAACTTCGGGCAGACCGCACCGCTGCGCGATCTGGCGGCTGCGATGGCCTTCACCTCTTGGGTGAGCACGCTACGCACCCGCCCGCACCGCGCTCGCTGCGCTTCAGCGGCGCGCCTTCTGCTCTTCCTGCCGCTGCTGCTGCAGCAGCGCCTGCGCCTGGCGCAGCCGGGTGTCGACGATGCTGGCTTCGATCAGGTCGGCGGCGCCCGCGGCGCGGCGCGCCGCGTCCTGCGCGGCGCGCCAGCGGTCCACGGCGCCGGCGTAGTCCAGCTGGGCCATCGGTACCTCGCCCTCGGCGCGCAAGGCGCGCAGCGTCTGCCCCTGGGCCGCATGGGCCTGGGCCAGGGCCTGCCAGGCGCCGGCGTCCTGCGGCTGGTCGCTGACCCAGACCTGCAGCGCGTCGGCCGCCTGCGCTGCCTGGCCGCTGGCGGTCTGGGCCTGGGCGCGCAGCAGCAGCGTGGCGCGGCCGGCCTGGCCGCGGCCGCTCGGACGCTCGGGCGGCAGCAGTTCGAGCGCGCGCGCCGGCTGGTCGGCCGCCAGCGCCAGTTCGGCCTGCAGCAGGCGCGCCTGGCGCGCCGCCGCGGCGTCGCCGGCCACCGCCTGCGCCAACTGGCTGGCCAGCGCCTGCGCGCGCGGCAGCTCGCGCAGCTGCGCCCGCGCCAGCGCGGCGGCGTACAGCGCGCCGGCGCGCGCGGCCAGCGGGCGGGCGGCAAAACCGGGCTGGTCGGGCTCGCCGGCCCAGGCGCGCAGCACGTCGACGCCGGGGCGGCCGAGCACGCGTGCACGCGCCGCCACCAGCAGCGCCTCCAGCTCGGGCGCGGCGCCGCGCGCGGCCGCCGGGGCACGCTGCTGCATGTCGGCGATGCGCTGGGTGGTCAGCGGGTGGCTGCGCAGGTAGGGCCAGTCGCCGTTGTCGTTGATGCGGGTGGCGTTCTGCAGTTTTTCGAACATGCCGACGAAGCCCTGGCCGTCGAAGCCGGCCTGCACCAGCACGCCGTAGCCGATGCGGTCGGCCTCGCGCTCCATGTCGCGCGAGAAGTTGAGCTGCTGCTGGATCACCGCCGCCTGCCCGCCCACCGCCAGCGCGGCGCCGGCCTGCGGGTTCCGGCTGGCGGCGATCATGCCGGCCACCATGGCCGCCAGCATCAGCGGCGTCTGGCGCTTTTCCTGCTCCAGCAGGCGCGGGATGTGGCGCTGCGTGATGTGCGACAGCTCGTGCGCCAGCACCGACGCCAGCTCGGCACGCGAGCCAACCACGCCGACCAGCCCCAGGTGCAGACCGAAGTAGCCGCCCGGCAGCGCAAAGGCGTTGATGCTGCGGTCGCGCCCCAGCAGCACGCGCCAGGCGTAGCGCTCGTCCAGCTCGGGCGGCAGCTCGCCGCGCGCCCGGGCGCCGTCGAGCAGGGCGCGCCACAGGCCGTCGACGTATTCGCCGACGATCGGGTCGTCGATGTAGTCCGGGTCGCGGTACAGCTCGCGGATGATGCGGTCGCCCAGCTTGCGCTCTTCCAGCGCCGTCATTTCGCCGGCGTCGCCGAGCGAAGGCAGGCCGCGTGCGGCCGGCGCCGGCTGGGCCGCGGCCGGGGTCGCCAGCAGCAGCGCCGCCAGCGCGGCCGCGGCGCTCGCCCGCAGGCGCCAGCTGCTGAAGCAGGGGGTGGAGGTGGTGGTCATGGTGCGTCGCCGCGCCACGCGGCACGGCCGGCCGGCGGCAAAGCTGGCTCTATGATGCCCGCATTCGCGCCGCGTTCCCCCTCAGAGTGTTACCCATGGTCTCTCGCGCCCCCGCTTCCCCGCTCACGCATTTCGACGCTCAGGGCCAGGCCCACATGGTGGACGTCGGTGCCAAGCCGGCCACGCACCGGGTGGCGGTGGCCGGCGGGCGCATCGAGATGCAGCCGGCGACGCTGGCGCTGATCGAATCGGGCAACGCGAAAAAGGGCGACGTGCTGGGCATCGCGCGCCTCGCCGGCATCATGGCGGCCAAGAAGACCAGCGAGCTGATTCCCCTGTGCCACCCGCTGGCGCTGTCCCGTGTTGCTATCGAATTCGAAGCTTCTGGCGCAGATGGGACGGGCTCTGCGGCCGTTTTTTGCACCGCCACGGCAGAGACCACCGGCCCCACCGGGGTGGAGATGGAGGCGCTGACCGCGGTGCAGGTGGCGCTGCTGACCATCTACGACATGTGCAAGGCGGCCGACCGCGGCATGACCATCACCGGCGTGCGCCTGCTGGAAAAGCGTGGCGGCAAGTCGGGCCATTTCGTCGCCGCGCGCGCCTGAGCCGCCCATCCGTGCCGCCTTCGCTCCGTCACGCCGCGCGGGTGCTGCTGCTGGCGCTGCCCTGGCTGTGGCCGTTCACCTCCGGCCCGACGGCGGCCACCCAGCCCTACCTGGCGGGCGCGGCGCTGGCGGCGCTGCTGCTGCTGGCCTGGCCGCGCCAGCGCCAGGCCGGCTGGCACGCGCTGCTGGACGGCTGGCTGCTGGCGGCGCTGGTCAGCAGCGCCATCGCCCTGCTGCAGTACTTCAACCTGGAAGCGCCGCTGTTTCCCTGGGTCAACCAGGCGCAGACCGGGCAGGCCTTCGGCAACCTGCGCCAGCCCAACCAGCTGGCCACCCTGCTGGTGATCGGGCTGCTGGCGCTGGCCTGGCAGGCGCAAGCCGGCCGGCTGAGCCCGCGAGCGGCGGCAGCGCTGGGCGTGCCGCTGCTGCTGGCGCTGGCGGCCAGCGCCTCGCGCGTGGGCGCGCTCGAGCTGCTGCTGCTGGGCGCGCTGTGCCTGTGGTGGGCGCGCGGCAGCGGGCAGTTGCGCCGCGCGGGCGCGCTGCTGGCGGCGGCCTGGCTGCTGTACGCGCTGGCGGCGCTGGCGCTGCCGTGGGCGCTGCAGCTGAGCGAGGGCCAGCAGGGACGCGACCTGATCGAGCGCCTGCGCGCCGGCGAAGGCACCTGCGGCAGCCGCCTGATCCTGTGGCGCAACGTGCTGCACCTGATCGCCCTGCGGCCCTGGACCGGCTGGGGCTGGGGCGAGCTGGACTGGGCGCACTACATCACCCTGTACCCGGGCGAGCGCTTCTGTCACATCCTGGACCACGCACACAACCTGCCGCTGCACCTGGCGGTGGAGCTGGGCCTGCCGCTGACCCTGCTGGCCGCGGGCGTGCTGGCCTGGGCGGTGTGGCGCGCCCGGCCCTGGGCCGAGCGCCAGCCGGCGCGCCAGCTGGCCTGGGCGGTGCTGGCCGCCATCGGCCTGCACAGCCTGGTGGAGTACCCCCTGTGGTATGCGCCGTTCCAGATCGCGGCGGCGTGTTGCCTGTGGCTGCTGTGGTCCACGCGGCGCGGTGCGCCGGCCGAGGCCGGGCCGGCGCCGGGCCGGCGGCTGCTGGCGGTGCTGCTGCTGGCCGGCGTGGGCTGCGCCGGCTGGGACTACCACCGCATCAGCCAGATCTACCTGCCGCGCGAGCAGCGCGCCGCCGCCTACCGCGACGACGCCATGGCGCATGCGCGCCGCTCCTGGCTGTTTGCCGACGCGGTGCGCTTTGCCGAGGTGACCACCCGACCGCCGACGCGCGACAACGCCGCCTGGCTGCTGCCGGCGGCGCTGCAGACGCTGCATTACTCGCCCGAGCCGCGCGTCATCACCCAGGTGATCGAAAGTGCCAGCCTGCTGGGGCGCGACGAGCTGGCGCTGACGCACCTGGCGCGCTTTCGCGCCGCCTTCCCGCGCGAATACCGTCAGTGGTCGGCCGACAACCGGCAGCTGCTGCAGGACGCGCAAGCCCAGCAGCGCGCCGCCGGCAGCGCCCCGCTGGCGCCCGCAAGCGCTATGAACAAGTGAGCTGTCGGCGCAGGATGGGCGGGCGCTGCAGGCCTATTTCGCACTTCTACGACACGGGCCCGCCGCCGGGTCGCGCGTCATCCTAGGAGGCTGTCGAACTTGGAAATCGCCGGCTGCAAATCGACCGCAGCGGCCCATTTTTGGCTTCGCCGCTCTTCGAGAGCACCGGCTTTTTGCCCAATAGCTCAACTATTGGGCTGCAAATCCGGCAAAAACTGGTCTCGCTGGGGCCGATTCTCGCTTTCGGCGCTCCAAGCCCGACAGCCTCCTAGAAACGACAGTTGGATGCGCCTGCCCGTGCCGTGATCGGTGTGCCAGGCAAGGGAGACGACGCAGCGCACTGCTGTGCGCAAGAAGGAGCCACGCCGCATGGCGCGCCGAGCGCGGTGCGGGTGCGTGCGTAGCGTGCTGGCCCAAGAGGTGAAGACCATCGCAGCCGCCGGTCCCGGCATCGATGCGGTCTGCCCGAAGTTGACAAGCGGTGAACTGCGGTTTCCGGGGTCATCCGCCAGGTGGCGAGCGCATGCCGATCAGCCGAGGCCGCTCAGCGCGCGCCGGTACTGCACCGCCTCGGCCACATGGGCCAGGCTGACCGCCTCGCTGCCGGCCAGGTCGGCGATGCTGCGCGCCACCCGGAGCGCGCGGTGGGTGGCGCGCGCGCTCCAGCCCAGGCGGGCGGCGGCGCTGTGCAGGAAGGTGCGGGCGGCGGCGTCGAGCCGGGCGTGGGTGTCGATGGCCTGGCCCTGCAGCGCCTGGTTGGGCTGGCCCTGGCGCGCCAGCGCGCGCTCGCGCGCGGCCACGCAGCGCGCGCGCACGGCGGCGGTCGACTCGCCGGCCGGCGCGTTCAGCAGCTCCTCGGGCGCCAGCGCGCCGACCTCGACGTGCAGGTCGATGCGGTCGAGCAGCGGCCCCGACAGCCGGCCCTGGTAGCGCGCCACCTGGTCGGGCGTGCAGCGGCAGGCCTTCAGGCGTGAGCCCAGGTAGCCGCAGGGGCAGGGGTTCATGGCCGCGATGAGCTGAAAGCGCGCCGGGAATTCGGCCCGCTGGGCGGCGCGGCTGATGGTGATGTGGCCCGACTCCAGCGGCTCGCGCAGCGCCTCCAGCGCGGCGCGCGGAAATTCCGGCAGCTCGTCCAGAAACAGCACGCCCTGGTGCGCCAGCGAGATCTCGCCCGGCCGCGGCGGCGAACCCCCGCCCACCAGCGCCACCGCGCTGGCCGAATGGTGCGGCGCGCGCGTCGGCCGCCGGCCCCAGTGCGCCAGCCGGAAGCTGCCGTCCAGGCTGGCGATGGCGGCGCTCTGCAGCGCCTCGTCCACGTCCATAGGCGGCAGCAGGCCGGCAAAGCGCTGCGCCAGCATCGACTTGCCGGTGCCCGGCGGGCCGACCATGAGCAGCGAATGGCCACCGGCGGCGGCGATTTCCAGCGCCCGCCGCGCCGCCGCCTGGCCCTTGACGTCGGCCAGGTCGGGGTAGGCCGGCGCGGCCGGGCGCGGCGACTCGGGCACGCGCAGCCAGCCGGCGTCGACCTCGTCCTCGGGGCCGAACGCCGAGTCTTGCATCGGCGGCTGGCTGTGCGGCGGCTGAAAGCGCGCCACCACGTCCAGCAGGTGGCGCGCCCGGTACACCACCTGACCGGGCACCAGCGCCGCCTCGCCGGCGCTGCCGGGCGGCAGCACCAGCCGGGTGTCGACGCCGGCCTGCTGGCGCGCCACGCTCAGCGCCAGCGCGCCGCGCACCGGGCGCAGCTCGCCCGACAGCGACAGCTCGCCGGCAAATTCCCAGCCGGCCAGCCGGCCGCCGTCGATCTGGCCGCTGGCCGCCAGGATGCCGAGCGCGATCGGCAGGTCGAAGCGCCCCGAGTCCTTGGGCAGGTCGGCCGGCGCCAGGTTGACGGTGATGCGCTGGTTGTGCGGAAACTGCAGGCCACTGTTGAGCAGCGCGCTGCGCACGCGCTCGCGCGCCTCCTTGACCTCGACCTCGGCCAGCCCCACCAGGGTGAAGCTGGGCAGGCCACTGGCCAGGTGCACCTCGACCGTGACGGCGGGCGCTTGCAGCCCCATCAGCGTGCGGCTCTGTATCAGACTCAGGCCCATGCGGCATCTCCCCCAAAGGGTGCGTGCACCGACTTGCGGCACCCGCGACAGAAAAAAAAGCACCGCTTTGGTGCAGACCGCCCGGCGACGGGCGCCGCCACCCGAGGCGCTGGCCTGAAATGTAGCGGGCGCGAGGGCTGGCACGCGGCGTGCTTGGTGTGCCATGTCCCATTTTTTTTGATGTCACCGGAGAGCAAGGATATGCACCCCACCCTGTCACCCCTGACCCCCCGCCGCCTCGCCCTTGGCCTGCTGTGCGCCAGCGCCGCCGGCGCCTGGGCCCAGAGCAGCGGCGCCGCGGCGCCGGCCACGCCTGAGCACAGCCTCAGCTTCAACGTCGGCCTGACCAGCGACTACCGCTACCGCGGCATCTCGCAGAGCCGGCTCAAGCCGGCCGTCAGCGCCGGCGCCGACTACAGCCACGCCAGCGGCCTGTACGCCGGCGCCTGGCTGACGTCGATCAAGTGGATCAAGGACGCCGGCGGCGACGCCGCGGCCGAGCTCGACCTGTACGCCGGCTACAAGGGCAGCGCCGGCCCGCTGGCCTACGACGTGGGCGTGCTGCGCTACCAGTACCCGCGCGCCCACCTGGCCGTCAGCCCCAACACCACCGAGATCTACGGCGCGCTCAGCTACGGCGTGTTCACGGCCAAGTATTCGCATGCGCTGACCAACCTGTTCGGCTTTGCCGACAGCAAGGGCAGCGGCTATCTGGACCTGTCGGCCAACCTCGACCTGGGCGATGGCTGGTCGGTGGTGCCGCACGTCGGGCGCCAGTGGGTGCGCCACAACAGCGCCTTCTCCTACACCGACTACGCCGTCACGCTGAACAAGGACTTCGGCCACGGCCTGGTGGCCAGCGCCGCCGTGGTGGGCAGCAACGCCGACAAGGCGCTGTACGTGACGCCGTCCGGGCGCTTCACCGGTCGCACCGCGCTGGTGCTCGGCCTGAAGTACACGTTCTGATTCAAAACCGCCGCTGGTGCTTGTCCATTCAGCGCCAGAAGCTATCAAAAAGGAAGCATGATGAAACTGGTCACTGCCATCATCAAACCCTTCAAGCTCGACGAGGTGCGCGAGGCGCTGTCGGCACTGGGCGTGCAGGGCATCACCGTCACCGAGGTCAAGGGCTTCGGCCGCCAGAAGGGCCACACCGAGCTGTACCGCGGCGCCGAGTACGTGATCGACTTTCTGCCCAAGGTGAAGCTGGAAACCGCGGTCGCCGACGATCAGGTCGAGCGCGTCATCGAGGCCATCGAAGCGGCCGCACGCACCGGAAAGATCGGCGACGGCAAGATTTTTGTCGCCGCGCTGGAACAAGTCGTCCGCATCCGCACCGGCGAAACCGGTGCGGACGCACTGTGAACCCCTGCAAGGACATGGCCATGAAACACCCCATTGCTCCCCTCACCCTGGCCTTCGGGCTGGCGCTGGCCCTGCCGGGCGCCGCCTGGGCCCAGGCCGCCAGCGACGCCGCCGCCGCCGCGCCGGCACTGGCCGCTTCGGCCGCTTCGGCCGCTGCCGCCGCTTCGGCCGCGGCGGCGGCGCCGGCACCCAAGATCGACACCGGCGACACCGCCTGGATGCTGACCTCCACCCTGCTGGTGATCCTGATGACCATCCCCGGCCTGGCGCTGTTCTACGGCGGCCTGGGCCGCGCCAAGAACATGCTGAGCGTGCTGGTGCAGGTGTTCGTCATCTTCGCGCTGGTCAGCGTGCTGTGGGCGCTGTACGGCTACAGCCTGGCCTTCAGCGGCGAGGGCAACTTCTTCGGCGGGCTGGACAAGCTGTTCCTCAAGGGCGTGACGCCCGAGACCTTCGGCGCCCTGACCACCATCCCCGAGTACGTGTTCCTGGCCTTCCAGGGCACCTTTGCCGCCATCACGGTGGCGCTGATCGTCGGCGCCTTCGCCGAGCGGGCGCGCTTTTCTGCCGTGCTGCTGTTTGCCGTGCTGTGGTTCACCTTCAGCTACGTGCCGATGGCGCACATCGTCTGGGGCGGCGGCCTGCTGGCCAAGGACGGCGCGCTGGACTTTGCCGGCGGCACCGTGGTGCACATCAACGCCGGCATCGCCGGGCTGGTGGGCGCCTACCTGGTGGGCAAGCGCATCGGCTTCGGCCGCGAGGCGCTGGCCCCGCACAGCCTGACGCTGACCATGGTGGGCGCCTCGCTGCTGTGGGTGGGCTGGTTCGGCTTCAACGCCGGCTCGGCCGGTGCCGCCAACGCCATCGCCGGTCTGGCCTTCGTCAACACCGTGCTGGCCACGGCGGCCGCCACGCTGAGCTGGATCGCGCTGGAGGCGATGCACAAGGGCAAGGCCTCGATGCTGGGCGCGGCCTCGGGCGCGGTGGCCGGCCTGGTGGCCGTGACGCCGGCGGCCGGCTTCGTCGGCCCGATGGGCGCCATCGTCATGGGCGTGATCGCCGGCGCCTGCGGCCTGTGGGGCGTCAGCGGCCTCAAGCGCCTGCTGCGGGTGGACGACGCCTTCGACGTGTTCGGCGTGCACGGCGTGTGCGGCATCGTCGGCGCCATCCTGACCGGCGTGTTCGCGGCCCAGGGCCTGGGCGGCACCGGCGGCCTGACGCCCGACAGCTTCAGCATGGGCGCGCAGGTGTGGATCCAGATCAAGAGCGTGCTGTTCACCATCGTCTGGTCGGCCGTGGTGTCGCTGATCGCCTTCAAGATCGCCGACCTGGTGCTGGGCCTGCGCGTCAGCGAGGAAGACGAGCGCCAGGGCCTGGACATCAGCAGCCACGGCGAGACCGCCTACAGCCGCTGACGGCGCCCGCTTCTCCAAGGTCTTCATGGCCCGCCCGCCGGCGGGCCTTTTTTTTCGTCCCGGGCGCGGCCCGCGCAGCGGGCTGCCGCTACCATGACGGCATGGAAGCCGCATTGCAGTCCCTGGCCGCAAAGATCACGCAGGCCGCCGCGCGCGGCCGCCCGCTGCGCATCCGCGGCGGTGGCACCAAGGATTTCTATGGCCAGCAGCTGCACGGCGAGCTGCTGGACGCGCGCCCGCTGGCCGGCGTGCTGGCCTACGAACCGAGCGAGCTGGTGGTCACCGTGGGGGCCGGCACGCGCCTGCGCGAGCTGGAAGCGCTGCTGGCCGAAGCCGGCCAGCACCTGCCCTTCGAGCCACCACGCTTTGGCGTCGCCGGCACCGTCGGCGGCGCGGTGGCGGCCGGGCTGTCGGGGCCGGCACGCGCCAGCGTCGGCGCGGCGCGCGACTTCGTGCTGGGCGCGCAACTGATCAACGGCCGAGGCGAGCGGCTGAACTTCGGCGGCCAGGTGATGAAGAACGTGGCCGGCTACGACATCAGCCGGCTGCTGGCCGGCTCGCTGGGCACCCTGGGGCTGATCACCCAGCTCAGCCTGAAGGTGCTGCCGCGCGCGCCGGCCGAGGCCACGCTGGTGTTCGCGCTGTCGGAAACCAGCGCCCGCCAGCAGCTCAACCGCTGGTGCGGTCAGCCGCTGCCGCTGAGCGCCAGCGCCTGGGCCGACGGCCAGCTGTGGGTGCGCCTGCGCGGCGCCCAGGCGGCGCTGGCCAGCGCCTGCCGGCAGATGGGCGGCGAGCGGCTGGACGAGCCGCGCGCCCAGCGCCAGTGGGACGCGCTGCGCGACCAGACGCTGCCGTTCTTTCGCCTGGCGCCGGACGAGGCGCTGTGGCGCGTGTCGGTGCCCGACACCGCCAGCCCGCTCAACCTGGGGCCGACGCTGGTCGAGTGGCATGGCGCGCAGCGCTGGCTGCGCCTGCCGCCAGCCGAGGCGCCGCGCGTGCGCGAGGTGGCGGCGCGGCTGGGCGGCCACGCCACGCTGTTTCGCGGCGGCGACGGCGTCACCCCGGTGTTCACCCCGCTGACGCCGCCGCTGGCGCGCATACACCAGGCGCTCAAGCGCGAGTTCGACCCGGCCGGCATCTTCTGTCCCGGCCGCCTGACCCCGGATTTCTGATGCAGACCGCACTGGCCCCCGAATACCAAGGCACCGCACTCGGCCAGGAGGCCGAGGCCATCCTGCGCAAATGCGTGCACTGCGGCTTCTGCACCGCCACCTGCCCGACCTACCAGCTGCTGGGCGACGAGCTGGACGGCCCGCGCGGGCGCATCTACCTGATCAAGCAGGTGCTGGAAGGCCACGCCCCGACGCGCGACACCCAGCTGCACCTGGACCGCTGCCTGACCTGCCTGAACTGCGAGTCCACCTGCCCCAGCGGCGTGCAGTACGGCCACCTGATCGACATCGGCCGCCAGGTGGTGGAAGCCAAGGTGGCGCGCCCGCCGGCCGAGGCGCGCACCCGCGCCCTGCTGCGCCGCGGCCTGAGCTCGCCGCTGTTCGGCCCCGCCATGCGCCTGGGGCAGTCGCTGCGCGGCCTGCTGCCGGCCACGCTGCGCGCCAAGGTGCCGGCGCCGCGGCCGGCCGGCGCCTGGCCGCGCCGCACGCACGCGCGCAAGGTGCTGCTGCTGGAAGGCTGCGTGCAGCCATCCATGGCGCCGGGCATCAACGCCGCCACCGCGCGCGTGCTGGACGCCGCCGGCATCGAATGCGTGCTGGCGCGCGGCCAGGGCTGCTGTGGCGCCATCAAGTACCACCTGGCCGACGGCGCCGGCGGGCTGGCGCAGATGCGCGCCAACATCGACGCCTGGTGGCCACACATCGAGCGCGGCGCGGTCGAGGCCATCGTCATCAACGCCTCCGGCTGCGGCGCCATGGTCAAGGACTACGGTCACCTGCTGCGCCACGAGCCACCGTATGCCGAGCGCGCCGCGCGCGTATCGGCCATGGCGCGCGACGTCAGCGAGCTGCTGCCCGATCTGGTGGCGGCGCTGCGCGGCCGCGTGCGCCCGCCGGCCGAGGTGCTGGCCTGGCACGCCCCGTGCACGCTGCAGCATGGCCAGCGGCTGCGCGGCGGCGTCGAGCAGCACCTGGGCGCGCTGGGCTTTCGGCTGCGCCCGGCGGCGCAAGAGGCGCACCTGTGCTGCGGCTCGGCCGGCACCTATTCGGTGCTGCAGCCCGAGCTGTCGTTGCGGCTGCGCGAGCGCAAGCTGGGCCAGCTGCTGGATGAGGGCGCGGCCGACCAGCCGGCGGCCATCCTGTCGGCCAACATCGGCTGCATCACCCACCTGCAGGCCGGCACCGAGGTGCCGGTGCGGCACTGGATCGAGCTGCTCGACCAGGCCCTACATGCTACTTAATTGATAGCTGTTGGCGCTTGTCTGTCGGGCGCCAGAGCCGTTTTTTGCTCTTGTCTCAAGCGCCGCACCAAGGATTCGCACCAAGGAATCGCCCATGACCGGCATTCAGGACTGGACCCTGCCCTACGCCTCGCGCCGCTCGCCGGTGCTGGGGCGGCAGGTGGTCAGCACCTCGCAGCCGCTGGCCGCCCAGGCCGGGCTGCGCATGCTGCTGGCCGGCGGCAACGCGGTGGACGCAGCGCTGGCCGCCGCCATGGCGCTGACGGTGGTCGAACCCAGCGGTTGCGGCATCGGCAGCGACGCCTTCGCCATCGTCTGGGACGGCCAGGCCCTGCACGGCCTGAACGCTTCGGGCCGCGCGCCCCGGGCCTGGACGCCGGACTACTTTGCGCGCCTGGGCGGCATCCCCGACAAGGGCTGGAACGCCGTCACGGTGCCGGGCGCGGTGTCGGGCTGGATCGCGCTGTGGCGCCGCTTCGGGCGGCTGCCGCTGGCGCAGCTGGCGCAGCCGGCGATCGACTACGCGCGCCACGGCTTTCCGGTCTCGCCCACCATCGCCACCCTGTGGACGCTGGGCGCCGAGCGGCTGGGCGCCCAGCCCGGCTTTGCCGAATGCTTTCTGCCCGCCGGCCGGCCGCCGCGGGCCGGCGAGCTGTTCCGCAGCGAGGCCCATGCGCGCACGCTGGAGGACATCGTCGCCACCGAGGGCGAGTCGTTCTACCGTGGCGCGCTGGCCGCGCGCATGGCCGCCCACGCGCGCGCCTGCGGCGGCGCCATGACCGAGGACGACCTGGGCGCGCACCAGGCCGATTGGGTGGGCACGCTGGCGCAGCGCTTCGGCGACTCGGTGGTGCACGAGATCCCGCCCAACGGCCAGGGCATCGCCGCCCTGATGGCGCTGGGCATGCTGGACGAGCTGGGCATCGGAGACGCGCCGGTGGACAGCGCCGACAGCCTGCACCTGCAGATCGAAGCCATGAAGCTGGCGCTGGCCGACACCTACCACTACAACGCCGACCTCGCGCACATGGCGGTGGCCCCCGCGCAGCTGCTGGAGCGCGGCTACCTGCGCCAGCGCGCCGCCCTGATCGACCGCCAGCGCGCCGGCGAGCCGACCTGGGGCACGCCGCGCCCCGGCGGCACGGTGTACCTGGCGGCGGCCGACGCCCAGGGCATGATGGTGTCCTTCATCCAGTCCAACTACATGGGCTTCGGCTCCGGCGTGGTGGTGCCCGCCACCGGCATCAGCCTGCAGAACCGCGGCCACGGCTTCAGCAGCGCCGCCGGCCACGCCAACCAGGTGGGGCCGGGCAAGCGCCCCTCGCACACCATCATCCCGGCCTTCGCCATGCACGCCGACGGCCGGCCGCAGATGGCCTTCGGCGTCATGGGCGGGCCGATGCAGCACCAGGGCCATGTGCAGATGGCGCTGCGCGTGCTGCGCCACGGCCAGAACCCGCAGGCCGCCGCCGACGCGCCGCGCTGGCGCGTC
>JADLIA010000003.1 GCA_020848515.1 Rubrivivax sp.
CTCAGCGCCCGAACTCGTCGCCCAGTTCCTTGGCGCGCGCACAGGCGGCGTGCATGGCGGCGACGAACGCGGGCTTGACGCCGGCCTGGTCCAGCGCGGTCAGGGCGGCGTAGGTGGTGCCGCCCTTGCTGGTCACGCGCTCGCGCAGGGTGGCCAGCGGCTCGCTCGAGGTGGCCGCCAGGTGCGCGCCGCCGGCAAAGGTGGCCACGGCCAGGCGGCGCGCCTGTTCGGGCGACAGGCCCAGCTCGCTGCCGGCCTGCTGCATGGCTTCGAGGAAATAGAACACATAGGCCGGGCCGGAGCCGGACAGGGCGGTGACGGCGTCGAGCTGCGCCTCGTGCTCCAGCCACAGCGCCTCGCCGGTGGTGCGGATCACGGCTTCGGCCAGCGCGCGGTCGGCCGCACTCACCTCGGGCGCGGCAAACAGCCCCGTCATGCCACGCCCGACCAGGGCCGGGGTGTTGGGCATGCAGCGCACGATGCGCCGCGCGCCGCTGGCGGCGGCGATGTCGCCGCTGCGGATGCCGGCCATCACCGACAGCTGCAGCGCGCTGCCCACGTGTGGTGCCACCGGCGCCGCGGCGGCACCGAAGCTCTGCGGTTTGACGGCCCAGACGATCAGGTCGGCGCCGGCGAGCTGGGGGCCGGCGGCGGGCAGTGCGGTCACGCCGTGCTGCTGCAACAGGGCGGCGCGCGTGGCCTCGAAGGGCTCCACCACGTCGATGCGCGCTGCCGGCAGCCCCTGCCGGATCAGCCCGCCGATGATGGCGCTGGCCATGTTGCCGCCGCCGATGAAGGCGATGCGGGTGGAGGCGGGCAGGGCGGTGGCGGTCATGGCGGTCGGGCGGCGTGGCGGGTGACGGAGGGCGGTCAGTGTAAGCGCGCCCTGGCGCAGGGCGGGCGACCCGGGCGCAGCCGAATCCGCTACCCTTGCACCCATGCGCTACGTTCTCGCACTCGATCAGGGCACCACCAGCAGCCGTGCCATAGCGTTTGACGAGCAGGGCCGGGTGGCGGCGCTGGCGCAGCGCGAATTCGCGCAGCATTTTCCGCAGCCCGGCTGGGTCGAACACGATGCGGACGAGATCTGGGTCAGCCAGCTGGCGGTGGCCCGAGAGTGCATACAAAAGCTGGCTGCAGCGCAGCATGGGCAAGCGCCAGAAGCTATTGAAATTGTAGCTATCGGCATCACCAACCAGCGCGAAACCACGCTGCTGTGGGAGCGCGCCACGGGTCGTCCACTGGCGCCCGCCATCGTCTGGCAGGACCGGCGCACCACGGTGCGCTGCGAGCAGCTGCGCAGCCAGGGCCAGGCCGGGCCGATCCAGCGTCAGACCGGGTTGGTGCTGGATGCGTATTTCTCGGCCACCAAGCTCGAATGGCTGCTCGACCAGGTGCCCGGCGCCCGCGCCCGCGCCGAAGCCGGCGAGCTGGCCTTCGGCACCATCGACAGCTGGCTGATCTGGCAGCTGACCGGCGGCCGCGTGCACGCCACCGACCCCAGCAACGCCGCCCGCACGATGCTGATGAACATCCACACGCTGGACTGGGACGACCAACTGCTGCGGCTGTTTCACATCCCGCGCGCCGTGCTGCCGCGCATCGTGCCGTCCAGCGGCGTGCTGGGCGAGACGGCGCCGGCCCTGTTCGGCCGCCCGATCCCGATCGCCGGCGTGGCCGGCGACCAGCAGGCCGCCACCTTCGGCCAGGCCTGCTTTGCGCCCGGCATGGCCAAGAACACCTACGGCACCGGCTGCTTCATGCTGATGAACACCGGCCACCAGGCCGTGCCCAGCCGCAACCGGCTGCTCACCACCGTGGGCTGGCAGGGCCCGGCGGCGGGCGCGCGCCACCGCACGGCCTATTGCCTGGAAGGCTCGGTGTTCATGACCGGCGCCACCGTGCAATGGCTGCGCGACGGCCTGCAGATGATCCAGACCGCCAGCGAGATCGAGGCGCTGGCGGCCAGCGTGCCCGACACCGGCGACGTGTTCCTGGTGCCCGCCTTCGCCGGCCTGGGCGCGCCCGACTGGGACGGCCGCGCGCGCGGCACCCTGGTGGGGCTGACGCGCGGCAGCACGCGCGCGCACATCGCCCGCGCCGCGCTGGAAGCCATTGCCCTGCAGTCGGCCGACATCTTCGGCGCCATGAGCCGCGACAGCGGCATCGCCCTGACCGAGCTGCGCGTGGACGGCGGCGCCAGCCGCAACGACCTGCTGATGCAAATGCAGGCCGATCTGCTGGGCGTGCCGGTGGTGCGCCCGCGCGTCACCGAAACCACCGCCCTGGGCGCCGCCTACCTGGCCGGGCTGGCCACCGGCGTCTGGCCCGACGGCGCAGCGATCGCGGCGCAGTGGGCCGTGGCGCGACGCTTCGAGCCGCGGCTGCCCGAGCCCGAGCGGCACGCCCGCATCGCCCGCTGGCGCCAGGCGGTGGCGCGCGCGCGCGGCTGGGCACGCGATGCGGCCGGGTCATCGCCGTCGCAGCCATGAGGCATTGCACCGGCATTCAGCGCTTATCCAGCAAGCGCCGCTAGCTATCAAAACAATAGTAATTTCGAGCCATGGACAGCCGCCCCCAGCCGACCGACCGCGCCACCCTGCTGGCCCGTCTGGCCGAGCCCTGCAAGTACGACCTGGCCGTGGTGGGCGGCGGCGCCACCGGCCTGGGGGTGGCGCTGGACGCCGCGCAGCGCGGCCACCGCGTGGTGCTGGTGGAGGCGCACGACTTCGCCAAGGGCACCTCTTCGCGCGCCACCAAGCTGGTGCATGGCGGCGTGCGCTACCTGGCGCAGGGCAACGTGCACCTGGTGCGCGAGGCGCTGCACGA
>JADLIA010000004.1 GCA_020848515.1 Rubrivivax sp.
CCGATCCTGTGGATCCTGCATTTTTCCTACGCCTGGATGCCGGTCGGCTTTGCGCTGCTGGCGCTGGCGCAGCCGGGCTGGGTGGCGCCGTCGCTGGCGGTGCATGCGTTCGGCGTCGGCGTGATCGGCGGGCTGATCATCGGCATGATCACGCGCACCGCGCGCGGCCACACCGGCCGGCCGCTGCAGGCCTCGCGCGGCGAGGTCGTGGCCTACGCGCTGGTGATGCTGGCCACCGTGCTGCGCGTGCTGGTGCCGGCGGTGGTGCCGGCCTGGTACGTGCGGGCGCTGGATTCGGCCGCCGGGCTGTGGGCGCTGGCCTTTGCCATCTACCTGGTGATCTATGTGCCCTGGCTGACGCGCACGCGGCTGGATGGCAAGGACGGCTGAGCGCCGGCCCCCGGTTTTCCGTTCCGGGCGCCGCGGGCGTCCGGGCACAACCCGCTTCTTCGCAGCTCTTTCAGAAAGGTTGATCCATGAGCGCCGCCACCCTCGTCGAAATCGACGTGCGCAACATTCCGCCGTATCAGCGTCACCAGCAGATCTTTGCCCAGGTGGACGCGCTGCAGGTGGGCCAGGCGCTGCAGATCGTCAACGACCACGACCCGGTGCCGCTGCGCCGCCAGCTGGAAGCGCGCTCGCCCGGCCAGCTGCAGTGGGCCTATGTGCAGGCCGGCCCGGACCTGTGGCGCGTGCAGATCAGCAAGGTGCAGGGCGCGGCCGACGCCGAAGGCTCGTGCTGCTCGGGCGGCGCCTGTTGCGGCTGACCGGGCCGGGCAAGACGCACCGGCGCGCCGGCGCAAGGGCTGGCGCGCTATTTTGTTGCCGGGGGCCTATAGCCCCAGGGCCAGCTGCGCCGCTTCGGACATCATGGAACGGTCCCAGGGCGGGTCGAACACCAGATTGACGGTGATTTCGCCCACGCGCGGCAGCGCCAGCACCTTGTCGCACACCTCGTTGGCGATCGATTCGCCCATGCCGCAGCCGGGGGCGGTGAGGGTCATGTCGATCACCACGCGCACCTGGTCGGGATCGTCCAGCGGCTCGAACGCCAGCCGATAGACCAGGCCCAGGTCGGCGATGTTGACCGGGATTTCCGGGTCGTAGCAGGTGCGCAGCGTGTCCCACACCAGCGGCTCCAGCTCCTCGATCGGCAGGTCCTTGGGCACGGCCAGGGCTTCGGGCGGCTGCTTGCCGATGGCGTCGGCGTCCTGGCCCTTCAGGCGCATCAGCTGGCCCTCGACCAGCAGGGTGAAGGAGCCCCCCAGCGCCTGCGTGATCTGCGCCAGCTGGCCAGGCTCCAGCTCGACCGGGTGGCCGCTGGGAATGGTTTCCACCGTGACGTGGCGGCGCACCAGCACGTCCTCGCGGTGGCGGCGGTTCATCATGGCAGCGACTCCTCGGTGCCGCCGGCGTCCTGCTGGCCGGCAATGGCGTGCATCAGCGCGTGCCAGCCCAGCAGCGCGCACTTGATGCGGCTGGGGTACTGGCGCACGCCGGCCAGGCTGACCAGCTTGCCCAGCGGGGCTTCGTCGGGGTCTTCCTCGCCCGTCAGCACGGCGCGAAAGTGCTGCTGCAGCGCCTGCGCGGCGGCGATGTCGCGGCCCTTGACGGCCTCGGTCATCATCGAGCTGGAGGCCATGCAGATGGCGCAGCCCTGGCCGGAAAAGCGGATGTCCTGCACCCGCTCGCCGTCCAGCAGCAGCTCGACCGCCACGCGGTCGCCGCAGGACGGGTTGGTGCCCTGGGCCTGGTGGGTGGGCTGCGGCAGGTGGCCGAAGTTGCGCGGCGCGCGCTTGTGCTCCAGCACCACTTCCTGATAGAGATCGTTCTCGGCGCTGCTCATCGCAACATCTCCAGGGCGCGCGCCACGGCGGCGATCAGGCGTTCGACTTCCTCGGCGCTGTTGTAGAGGGCGAACGAGGCGCGCGTGGTCGGCCCCAGTCCGAAGTGGTCGTGCAGCGGCTGGGCGCAGTGGTGGCCGGTGCGCACGGCGATGCCGCGCTCGTCCAGCAAGGTGCCGATGTCGTGCGGGTGCACCTGGTCGGCCACGAAGGACACCAGCGCCGCCTGCGTGGCGTGCGGCGCCAGCACGGTGACGCCGGGCAGGGCCGACAGGCCGGCCACCGCCTGCGCGCGCAGCGCGTGCAGGTGGCCGTCGATGGCGGCGCGCCCGATCCGGTCGATGAACGTGGCCGCCGCCGCCAGGCCGACGGCACCGGCCACGTTGGGGGTGCCGCCTTCCAGGCGCGCCGGCAGCGCGGCGTAGATGGCGCGCTCGTAGCTCACGTCCTCCACCATGTCGCCGCCCAGGCGCAGCGGGTGGAGCCGCTCCAGCGCGTCGCGCCGGCCGGCCAGCACGCCGATGCCCATGGGGCCGTACATCTTGTGGCCGGAAAAGGCCATGAAGTCGCACGCCAGCGCGCTCAGCGCCGGCATGCCGTGGCCCACCGCCTGGGCGGCGTCCAGCACGGTGAGCGCGCCGGCCTGGCGCGCCATGGCCAGCATGGCTTCGTAGGGCGGGCGCTCGCCGGTGGCGTTGGCGCTGGCGGTGATGGCCAGCACGCGCGTGCGCGGCGTCAGCAGCGCGGCCAGGGCGTCCTGCTGCAGGCGGCCCTGGGCGTCGGGGCGCAGCACCACCAGCTCGGCGCCGCTCATGCGGGCGGCGTGCTGCCACGGCACCAGGTTGGCGTGGTGTTCCAGTCCGGTGCTGATGATGCGGTCGCCCGGGCGCAGCCAGGCCTGGCCGGGGCCGGCGCCCCACAGGCCCTGGGCCACCAGGTTGAGTGACTCGGTGGTGCCGCTGGTGAACACCAGCTCGTGCCCGGCGTCGGCGCCGATGAAGCGCTTGAGCGTGGCGCGCGCCTGTTCGAAGGCGTCGGTGGCGCGCTGGCTGAGCGTGTGCACGCCGCGGTGGATGTTGGCGCGCTCGTGCGTCTCGAAGCGGCGCATCGCCTCCATCACCGCCAGCGGCATGTGGGTGGTGGCGGCGTTGTCCAGGTAGGCCAGCGCGTGGCCGTGGATCTGCTGGCTCAGCACCGGAAACTGGGCCCGCCAGGCCGCCAGTGGCGGTGGCGCGGCCGCCGCGCGGTCGGCCTCAGGCAGGGTGAGGGGGGGCTGGTGGTTTGGCATCAAAAAGGGCTCTGGCGCTGATGTGGATTGCGCAAGCAGCTATCAAAAACATAGTCTTCAGGCGGGGGTTTCGGCGCGCTGCCGGGCCTGCCGCGCCATGCGCTGCGTCAGCCAGCCGGTGGCCAGCCAGTCGCTCAGCAGTTCGGTGTCGCCGAGGCTGCGCTCCAGCACGGCGCGCGCCATGCCTTCGGTGATCAGGGCGCGCGCGCTGGCTTCGTCGAGGCCGCGCTGGCGGGCGTAGAACAGCGCGTCGGCGGGCAGCGCGCCCCAGGTGGCGCCGTGCGCGGCCTGCACGTTGTCGTGCAGGATTTCCAGGTGCGGGCGCAGGATCAGGCGCGGCTGACCGCCGAGCGGTATGCCGGACAGGCGCTGGCGCACCTCGGCCTCGTCGGCGCCGGCGGCGATGCGGGTGTAGGCGTTGCTGACGGCGCGCGCGCCGCCCTGGGCCAGCACCAGCGATTCGACGGCGCTGGCGCTGTGCGCCGCCGCCAGGTCGCTGTGCGCCTGGTGGTCGAGCTGCTGGTCGTCCAGCAGCAGCAGGGCGGCCTGCTGGGCGCGCGCGCCGCGTCCGCTCAGTTGGACGGTGCTGCGCTGCAGGTGGTAGGCGCTGCCGGTGGCCACCAGCGCCTGCGCGTAGTGCGCCGCCGGCGCCAGGCTGACGTGCAGGTGGTGGGCAATCTGGTCCTGCGCCTGGGGCGCCACCACGCGCAGGTGCTGCAGGTGCGCGCCGGCCGCCAGGCGGATGTGGCCGTGCAGGTTCTGGGTCACGGGATGGGCGCCGTCGGCGGCGGTGCGTTCGTGGGTTTCCAGCAGCACGCAGTGCACGCCGGCGTCGACCTCGAGCACCAGCAGCGGCGCTTCGGCGCGCTGGTGCGGCTGGTGGCGCAACTGCAGCACCACCGGGGCGGCGGGCTGGCCGGGCGTGGCGCTGAGGCGCAGGCGCAGGCCCTGACGGCACAGCGCCCGGTGCGCCCAGACGAAGGGCGCGGCCTCGCCGTCGCCGGGCGGCGGCAGGCCGGCCAGCAGCTCGGCGCGCTGGGCCGGGTCGAGGGCGTCGAGCCAGCGCGCGTCCACGCCGTGGGCGCCGCCGTGACCCAGCGGGTGCAGCGTCCAGCCGGCGCCGGCCAGCGCCGGGGCGTTGCCGTCGTCGGCGTCGGCGTCGGCCTCCGGCTGGCCCAGCCAGTGCGCCAGCTCGGGCGGCGGCAGGTGGTGGAAGGCTTCGCTGCGGCGCGCGATCCAGCCCTGGCGCTGCAGGTGTTGGCGCGCGGCCAGGCGTTCGGCTTGCGACGGGTTCATGTCAGGCCCCCGCCGGCGCCGTGCGCGAGGCAAAGCCGGTTTCGGCGATGTGGCGTGCCAGGCCCAGGTCGCCGGTTTCGGCGATGCAGCCCTGATCGAGCCGCAGCACGGCGTCGGGTTCGAGCTGCTCGATCATCTGCAGGTAGTGCGACACGACGATGAAGGCCGTGCCCTGCGCGCGCTGGCGCCGCACCTGCTCGACCACGGCGCGCACGCCGTCGACGTCCATGCCGGAGTCGATTTCGTCCAGCAGCGCCAGGCGCGGCTGCAGCAGCGCCAGCTGCAGCAGCTCGTTGCGCTTGCGCTCGCCGCCGGAAAAGCCCTCGTTGACCGGGCGGCCCAGCATGGCTTCGGGCAGCCCCAGGGCCTTGGCGGCCTGCTTGGCGCTGGTGAGGAAGTCGAAGGCGTCGAGCGGCGGCTGGCCGCGCGATTCGCGCTGCGCGTTGAGCGCGGTACGGATGAACAGGTTGTTCTTGACGCCCGGCACGTCGGGCGGCGACTGGAACGACAGGAACAGGCCGGCGCGCGCGCGCTCGTGCGCCGGCAGCGCCAGCAGGTCCTGCCCGGCCAGCAGCGCCTGGCCGCCCAGCACCTGGTAGGCCGGGTGGCCGGCCAGCGCCAGGCCCAGCGTGCTTTTGCCGCTGCCGTTGGCGCCCATCAGCACGACCAGGCTGCCGGCGTTGACGTCGAGCGAGACCGAGTGCAGCACGGTGCGCTCGCCCACCTGGACGCGCAGATCGCGCACCTGCAGCAGGGGTTCGGGGGAGGTCATCAGGGAATCCTTTTGCTAATATTTTGATAGCTGCTGGCGCTTGCTGGGTAAGCGCGGGCGGCCTGTTTGATGGCTATTCGTTCAGCCCACCGCGCCTTCCAGCGACACTGCCAGCAGCGCCTTGGCTTCGAGCGCGAACTCCATCGGCAGCTCTTCCAGCACGGCCTGGCAGAAGCCGCCGACGATCAGCGCCGTGGCCTCCTGGGCGTCGATGCCGCGCTGTTCGCAGTAGAACAGCCGCTCGGCCGAGATGCGGGTGGTGGTGGCCTCGTGTTCCACCACGGCGTCGGCGCGCCCGCTGTCGACGTAGGGGAAGGTGTGGGCGCCGCAGTGCGGGCCGATCAGCAGCGAATCGCACTGGGTGTGGTTGCGCGCGCCTTCGGCCCCTGGGTTGATGCGCACCAGGCCGCGGTAGGCGTTGTGCGCGTGGCCGGCGCTGATGCCCTTGGAGACGATGCGGCTGGTGGTGTTCTTGCCCAGGTGGATCATCTTGGTGCCGGTGTCGGCCTGCTGGCGGTGGTTGGAGACGGCGATGGAGAAGAATTCGCCGCTCGAACCCTCGCCGCGCAGCACGCAGGAGGGGTACTTCCAGGTGATGGCCGAGCCGGTCTCGATCTGCGTCCAGGCGATGCGCGAGCGCTTGCCGGCCGCCAGGCCGCGCTTGGTGACGAAGTTGTAGATGCCGCCGACG
>JADLIA010000005.1 GCA_020848515.1 Rubrivivax sp.
AAGATCACCGACTACGCGCAGGAACTGCTCGACCACGTGCAGATCGGCAACCCCAAGGCGACGCTGGCCGGCTGGCCCGAGCGCGTGCGCCTGATGCAGGAAAACTGGATCGGCAAGAGCGAGGGCGTGCGCTTCGCCTTCACGCACGACATCCGCGGCGCGGACGGCGCGCCGATCCAGGGCGGGCGCATGTACGTCTTCACCACGCGCGCCGACACCATCATGGGCGTGACCTTCTGCGCCGTGGCGCCCGAGCACCCGCTGGCGGCGCACGCGGCGCGCGACAACCCCGCGCTGGCCGCCTTCATCGAGCAATGCAAGCAGGGCGGCACCACCGAGGCCGAACTGGCCGCCAGGGACAAGGAAGGCCTGCCCACCGGCCTGACGGTGACCCACCCGCTGACCGGCGAGGCGGTGCCGCTGTGGGTCGGCAACTACGTGCTGATGGGCTATGGCGACGGCGCCGTGATGGGCGTGCCGGCGCACGACGAGCGCGACTTCGCCTTCGCCCTCAAGTACCGCCTGCCGATCCAGCAGGTGATCCACGTCGACGGCCAGAGCTACGACGACGGCCGCTGGCAGGACTGGTACGCCGACAAGCAGCGCGGCGTCACCATCAACTCCGAGAACTTCAGCGGCCTGGGGCACCAGGACGCCGTGGACGCCGTGGCGCAGGCGTTGGCCGCCAAGGGCCTGGGCGAGAAGAAGACCACCTGGCGCCTGCGCGACTGGGGCATCTCGCGCCAGCGCTACTGGGGCACGCCGATCCCGATCATCCACTGCCCCTCGTGCGGTGTGGTGCCGGTGCCGGAAAAGGACCTGCCGGTGGTGCTGCCGCAGGACCTGGTGCCCGACGGCAGCGGCAACCCGCTGGCCAAGTGCGAGGCCTTCCTGAAGGTCGACTGCCCCTGCTGCGGCCAGGCCGCGCGGCGCGAGACCGACACCATGGACACCTTCGTCGACTCGTCCTGGTACTTCATGCGCTACTGCGACCCGACCAACGAACAAGCGATGGTGGCCGGCGGCACGCAGTACTGGATGCCGATGGACCAGTACATCGGCGGCATCGAGCACGCCATCCTGCACCTGCTGTACGCGCGCTTCTGGACCAAGGTGATGCGCGATCTGGGGCTGGTGCAGATCGACGAGCCCTTCACGCGCCTGCTGACGCAGGGCATGGTGCTCAACCACATCTATTCGCGCCGCAACGACAAGGGCGGCATCGAATACTTCTGGCCGGCCGACGTCGAGCCGGTGTTCGACGCCGACGGCCACCAGGTCGGCGCCAGGCTGAACAAGGCCGTGGGCGCCCTGCCGGCCGGCACGCCGATCGACTACGAGGGCGTGGGCACCATGTCCAAGTCCAAGAACAACGGCGTCGATCCGCAGGAGCTGATCGACCGCTACGGCGCCGACACCGCGCGCCTGTACACCATGTTCACCGCCCCGCCCGAGGCCACGCTGGAGTGGAACGACGCCGCGGTGGAAGGCAGCTACCGCTTCCTGCGCCGGGTGTGGAACTTCGGCGTCAAGCTGAATGCTACTGAAAACATAGCTGCTCGCGCAGTTCTGGCAAGCGCTGCGGCCCAGAATGACCTGAAACTGAGCAAGGCCGCCAAGGCCCTGCGGCACGAGATCCACAGCGTGCTGGGGCAGATCGACTACGACTACCAGCGCCTGCAGTACAACACCGTGGTGTCGGGCGCCATGAAGATGCTCAACGCGCTGGAAGGCTTCAACCCCGACGCCGCCGAACGCGGCGACCAGGCGGTGCTGGCCGAAGGCTTTTCCAAGCTGCTGCGCGTGCTCTACCCGGTCACGCCGCACCTCACGCACGTGCTGTGGCAGGAGCTCGGCTTTGCCGCGGTGCATGGCGACCTGCTGGACGCGCCCTGGCCGCGCGTCGACCCGGAGGCGCTCAGGCAGGACGAAATCGAGTTGGTGCTGCAGATCAACGGCAAGCTGCGCGGCGCCGTCGCCGTGCCCGCCGGCGCCGACCAGGCCCGGATCGAGCAACTGGCGCTGGCCAGCGAAGCCTTTGCGCGCCACGCCAGCGGCACGGTGCGCAAGGTGGTGGTGGTGCCCGGCCGGCTGGTCAACATCGTGGTGGCCTGAGAGGCGGTGACAGCGCCATGCGCCCCACACGCCGTACCCTGCTGCTGGCCAGCGTACCGCTGCTGCTGAGCGGCTGCGGCTTTGCGCTGCGGCAGGCGCCGCAGTTCGGCTTTCGCAGCCTGTACCTGGCGCTGCCGGCCCATTCGGCGCTGGCGCTGGAGCTGCGCCGCCAGCTCGAAGGCAGCGGCAACCTGCAGGTCTTCACCGACGCCGCGCAGCGCGACAAGGCCGAGGTGGTGCTGGAAAGCCCGGGCGAGCAGCGCGAGCGCGCCGTCGTCAGCGTGTCGGCCGGCGGCGAGGTGCGCGAATTCCAGCTGCGCATCCGCCTGCGCTTTCGCCTGCGCGCCGCCGACGGGCGCGAGCTGCTGCCGATGTCGGAAATCCTGCGCCAGATCGACCAGAGCTACAGCGAATCGGCCGCGCTGTCCAAGGAACAGGAGGCGCTGATGCTCTACCAGAACATGCAGAGCGACATCGTGCAGCAGGTCATGCGGCGGCTGGCGACCGTGAGGCTCTGACATGCAGCTGGCGGCCGCGCAACTGGCCCGGCACCTGCAGCAGGGCCTGCGCCCGCTGTACGTGCTGCACGGCGACGAGGCCCTGCTGGTGCAGGAGGCGGCCGACGCCATCCGCGCCACCGCGCGCGCCCAGGGCCACACCGAGCGCAGCGTGCACACCGTCGCCGGCGCGCATTTCGACTGGGGCGCGGTGCTGGCCGCCGGCAGCAGCCTGAGCCTGTTTGCCGACCGGCAGCTGGTCGAAATCCGCATCCCCTCGGGCAAGCCGGGCAAGGACGGCAGCGCGGCGCTGCAGCAGCTGGCCGAGGCCGCGCCCGGCAACGACGGCGTGCTGACCCTGGTGCTGCTGCCGCGGCTGGACAAGGCCACCCGCACCAGCGCCTGGTTTGCCGCGCTCGACGGCGCCGGCGTGACGGTGCAGATCGACGGCATCGAGCGCGCCGCGCTGCCGCTGTGGCTGGCCCAGCGCCTGGCCGCCCAGGGCCAGCGCGTGGCGGCGGGCGAGGAAGGCCAGCGCACCCTGGCCTTCTTTGCCGATCGGGTGGAAGGCAACCTGCTGGCCGCGCACCAGGAAATCAGCAAACTGGCCCTGCTGCACCCGCCGGGCGAGCTGTCCTGGGCCCAGGTCGAGGCCGCCGTGCTGAACGTGGCGCGCTACGACGTGTTCAAGCTGTCCGAAGCGGTGCTGGGCGGCCAGCCGGCGCGCGTGCAGCGCATGCTCGACGGCCTGCAGGCCGAGGGCGAGGCCGAGGTGCTGGTGCACTGGGCGCTGGCCGAAGACATCCGCGCCCTGCAGCGCGTGCGCGACGCGCTGGACGCCGGCAAGCCGCTGCCGATGGCGCTGCGCGAACACCGCATCTGGGGCCCGCGCGAGCGCCTGTTCGAGCGCGTGCTGCCGCGCCTGAGCGCCGCCACCGCCAGCCGCCTGCTGCACTCGGCCCATGTGGTGGACGGCATCGTCAAGGGCCTGAAGGCGCCCGACTGGCCGCACGACGGCTGGCAGGCCCTGCATCGGCTGGCGATGCAGCTGTGCCGCGCCTGCATGCCTGCCGCGCCACGCCCGCGCTGAACCGGCGCGCGCACCGCGGCGCCGCGCCGCCGCCCTCACACCCCATCTGCCGTACCATCACACCATGAACGCGCTTTCCATCGCCGACCACATCCACACCCTTGGTTTGCAGGCCAGAACGGCTTCGGCGCAGATGGCGCGTGCGCCGGCAGCTATTAAAAACAAAGCATTGCGGGCGCTGGCGCGGCGCCTGCGCGACGGCGTGCAGGCGCTGCAGACCGACAACGCCCAGGACCTGGAGCGCGCCGTGGCGGCCGGCCTGAGCGCGCCCATGGTCGATCGCCTGCGCCTGACCCCGCAGGTGATCGAAACCTGCGCCCAGGGCTGCGAGCAGCTGGCGGCCATGCCCGACGTGATCGGCGACATCGTGGGCATGCGCCAGCAGCCCAGCGGCATCCGCGTGGGGCAGATGCGGGTGCCGATCGGCGTGTTCGGCATGATTTACGAAAGCCGCCCCAACGTCACCATCGAGGCCGCCAGCCTGTCCATCAAGAGCGGCAACGCCTGCATCCTGCGCGGCGGCTCCGAGGCCATCGCCTCCAACCAGGCACTGGCACGGCTGGTGGTGCAGGCGCTGCAGGACGCCGGCCTGCCCGCGCACGGCGTGCAGCTGATCCAGACCACCGACCGCGCCGCCGTCGGCCAGCTGATCGCCATGCCGCAGTACGTGGACGTCATCATCCCGCGCGGCGGCAAGGGGCTGATCGAGCGCATCGCCGCCGAAGCCAAGGTGCCGGTCATCAAGCACCTGGACGGCAACTGCCACAGCTACGTCGACGACCCCTGCGACCTGGAGCTGGCGCTCAAGGTGGTGGACAACGCCAAGACGCAAAAGTACAGCCCCTGCAACGCCACCGAAAGCCTGCTGGTGGCGCGCGGCGTGGCGGCGCAGTTCCTGCCGCGCATCGGCGCCGTATTCGCGGCCAAGGGCGTGGAGATGCGCTGCGATGCCGAGGCGCTGCAAATCCTCAAGCAAAATTGGCCTGCAGCGCTTTCTGGACAAGCGCAACCAGCTATCCATTCAGAAGCAAAACTGGTGCTGGCGCAGGAGTCCGACTGGTCCGAGGAATACCTGGCGCCCATCATCAGCATCAAGGTGGTGGCCGGGCTGGAAGAAGCCATCGCCCACATCAACCGCTACTCCAGCCACCACACCGACGCCATCCTCACCACCGACCACCGCCACGCCCAGCGCTTTGTGCGCGAGGTCGATTCGGCCAGCGTCATGGTCAACGCCAGCACCCGCTTTGCCGACGGCTTCGAATACGGCCTGGGCGCCGAGATCGGCATCAGCACCGACAAATTCCACGCCCGCGGGCCGGTCGGCATCGAGGGCCTGACCTCGCTCAAGTGGGTGGTGCTGGGCGAGGGCGAGGTGCGCGGCTGAACGGCGGGCACACAAAAAAGGCCGGCGCCTTGCGACGCCGGCCGGCAACTCCCTGGAGATGGGCCGATCCGACGGCTCTCAGCGCGGCACCAGTTGCACCACCTGACCGTTGCTGCGTTGGATATAGATGGCCGCCCCGACCAGCCGCATGTCGTTGCAGGCCGAAGGTATGACCTTGAACTCATAGCAGACCCGACCGTCCTCGGCGCGCCAGGTGCCGCTGTCGGTGCGACCCGCAAAGTACGCGGTCAGGCCACCGCTGTCATCGGCCGCGTGGTCGACGCGGGTGCTGGAGCCATTGGGATTGGCCAGGGTGAACGACTTGCCGCGCAGCAGGCTCACGGCCTCGGCCGCGGTGGGCGCGCGCGCACCGGGCGGAAACTCGGTCTGCGCAGGCGGCGCCGAGGCGCAGCCGACCAGCACGCCGGCAACGGCCAGCAGGCAAAGTGAGAGGGTTTTCATGTCAACTCCTTCGTCTTGAGATCCATGCCCCGGGCGCGCGGGCCCGGGGGGGCGTGGCACTCACAGGCCCAGCTGGGTCTTCATCGCGCTCCAGGCCGTGGTGTTGAGCCGCATGGTGGTTGCGTAGCGTGACGACCAGTCCGGCTTGGTGGCATGCGCGCGGTACACCCACTGGTTGCCGGCGCCGCCCCAATCGACTTCGGCATAGACCACCTGGTAGTTGATGGTGTTCACGACCGCCGGGTGGCCGGCAAAGCGCATGACCTTGACGCCGTGGACAGTCTCGATGGTGTAGGTGCCCGCCGTGGTCGCCACGCAGTTGGGCGGCGTGGCGAAGTTGCCGCTGGCATCCAGGTCACATTCATAGAACTGCGCCGCGCCAGCCGTTGGCCCGAACGCCACGCGCATGTTCTTGTTGGTCGCGCTGCCCAGGCCGAGACTGCGGGTGGTGTTGCCGGCGTTGGGGCCATCGGAGATGTTGACGCTGGCCAGCGGATAGGCCGCCACCAACTGCGCCAGCGTGGTGGCGACTGACTGCGGCACGGCGCGCGTCCAGGTGTTGTCGATCAGGATGTCGTCCGTCAGCGTCAGGCCACGGCGCAGGATTTCCTGCGCGCCCGCGGGGAACACGGTGGCCCCCAGCGCGCCATTGAGCGCGGCGACCGGCGTGCCGTCGTTGTTGATGCGGTTGGTCACCACATCGCCCTGCCAGCGCGTCACCAGCGCCGACATGGCCTCGCCGGCAACGTCACTGCGCCGGTGGATCGTGACGGCGGCCGAGGTGCCGCAGTACAGCGAGCGGCTTGGATTGCCGCCGCTGGAGACAATGGGCGGCGTGTTGCGCCCGCACATCTGCCAGCCGGCGGGCGTGAGGTAGGCCGTGCGGTACAGGCTGTTGGCGGCGCCGAAGTCGGGCCGGGCGGTGCCGCCGATCTTGCCGGCGCGCATGTCGGCCACCGCCGGGGTCGGCGCGCCGGCCGGCCGGGCGGCCTGCTGCAGGCTGCGCCAGTAGAAGTTGCTGGCGTCGGCCCAGATCAGGTTGTCCATCACGTCGGAGGC
>JADLIA010000006.1 GCA_020848515.1 Rubrivivax sp.
CGCTACAGCATCGAGCACCCGCGCAGCTACATCGACGCCAACATCATCGGCAGCTTCAACGTCATGGAGGCCGCGCGCCGCCAGCAGGTGGCGCACCTGCTGATGGCCTCCACCTCGTCCGTCTACGGCGCCAACACCGAGATGCCGTTTGATGAAAACCAGAAGTGCGACATGCCAATGTCGTTCTACGCCGCCACCAAGAAGGCCAACGAGGCCATGGCGCACAGCTGGGCCCACATCCACGGCGTGCCCATCACCCTGTTTCGCTTCTTCACCGTGTACGGGCCCTGGGGCCGGCCCGACATGGCCCTCTTCAAATTCACCAAGGCCATCCTGGACGGCCAGCCCATCGACGTCTACAACCACGGCGACATGTGGCGCGACTTCACCTATGTGGAAGACCTGGTGCGCGCCATCGCCCTGCTGATCGACGCCGTGCCGCCCGCGGCCGCAGGCCGCAACCCGGCACAGGCCATCGAGGGCGACAGCCTCTCCCCGGTTGCGCCCTGGCGCGTGGTCAACATCGGCAACAGCGACAAGGTGCGCCTGCTGGACTTCATCGACGCCATCGAACAGTGCCTGGGCCAAAAGGCCATTCGCAACCACCTGCCCATCCAACCCGGCGACGTGCCCGCCTCCTGGGCCGATACCCAATTGTTGCAGCGGTTGACCGGTTACAAGCCAGCCACCGGCTTTCAGCAGGGGGTGCAGGCGTTTGTGCGTTGGTACTGCGAGCACCATCGCCCGTAGACCGACTCTGGCGCGCGCCCTGGCCTGTGTGTGGTGCAGGTGGGCCGCGCCGCCGTGTCGAGGTCAGTCTGTCCGATCGCTGGGCCGATAGCCTTCCACCAACTGCTGCAGCAGGGCACGGATGTCGTCGTGTCGCCGTGCCCGCATGTGCTCGGCCAGCTGCTCGAGCCAGGTCTGCAACTGGTCCCAGGGCAGAAAGCGCTCCTGCGCCTTCAGGATGCGGGGGTGGGCGGTGCGGACGCTGGTGTCGTCGCTCAGCAGCTCTTCGTACAGCTTTTCGCCGGGACGCAGGCCGGTGACGCGAATCTCAATTCCTTCTGCGTCGGGCGCGTCCTGCGGCCGGCGTACCCGCTGACCGGACAGCTCGATCATGCGGCAGGCCAGGTCGTGGATGCGCACCGGCTCGCCCATGTCCAGCACGAACACCTCGCCCCCGCAGGCCATGGCGCCGGCCTGGATGACCAGCTGTGCCGCTTCCGGAATGGTCATGAAATAGCGCGTGATCTCGCGATGCGTGACGGTCACCGGTCCGCCCTGCTCGATCTGTTGCCGAAACAGTGGCACCACCGAGCCTGAGGAGCCCAGCACATTGCCGAAGCGCACCATGGTGAAGCAGGTGCGGCCGCTGCCACCGGCCCGCTCGCCCTGCGCATGCAGCGCCTGCAGCACCATTTCGGCCAGCCGTTTGCTGGCGCCCATGACGCTGGTGGGGCGCACCGCCTTGTCGGTGCTGACCAGCACGAAATGCCCGACACCATGGCGCTCAGCCGATGCGGCGCACTCCAACGTGCCCCAGACGTTGTTGCGCAGCCCCTCGATCGGGTTGTGCTCGACCAGCGGTACATGTTTGTAGGCGGCGGCGTGGTAGACGGTGTCGGGGTGCCACTCGGTCAGGATGGCGTCCAGGCGCGCCGCATCCTGCACCGAACCCAGCAGCGGTACGATGTGCAGCGGGCCGTCGGCGTCGTCAGGCTCGCCCATCGCCGCCAGCAGTTCGCGGTGGATCTCGTACAACGCGTATTCGCTCTGCTCCAGCAGCAGCAGCACGCGCGGGCGCCAGACCAGGATCTGGCGGCACAGCTCGCTGCCGATGGAGCCGCCGGCACCCGTGACCATCACCGTGCGGCCGCTCAGCTGCTGCTCCACCAGGGCTTCGTCCGGGCGAACCGGGTCGCGACCCAGCAGGTCTTCGATGTCCAGGTCCTGCAGATCGCTGGCGTGCACGCCGCGCCGCACCAGGTCGGCCATGCCGGGCAAGGTGCGCACGTGCACCGGATGGGGGCGCAGCAGCTCGACGATCTGCTTGCGCCGTGCCAGACTGGCCGAGGGGATGGCCAGCAGCACCGACCCGACCTGGTACACGCGCACCAGCCGATCCAGATCGGACGGGGCGAACACCGGCAGGCCATCGAGCCGGCGGCCCTGCAGCGCGGGGTTGTCGTCCAGATAGCCAACCAGGCGCTGCTGGTGCATGCGCAACAGGCTGGCGGCCAGTTGCAGGCCCGACTGGCCGGCGCCGTAGATCAGCACGCCAGGGGCGTTGAGTCGGGCCAGCAGCTCGCTGTACAGGTCGCCGATCCACAGCCGCACGGTGACCCGGCTCAGGCCCAGGGCGACGAACATCAGCAGCGGCTGGATGATGCCTATCGAGCGCGGGATACCGGGCACCGCGATCAGCGTGAACACCAGCGCGTACAGCCCCCCGTACACCGCGACCGCCTTGCCCAGCGCCAGCGTGGCGTTCCAGCCGGCGTAGCGAAAGATCGAGGCATACAGCCCGAAGTGAGCAAACACCGGCAGGCCCAGCAGCCACGACCCGAGCGTGGCCCAGGCATGCATGCGACCGAACGGCACCCAGTGCTCCAGCCGCAGCGCCCAGGCCAGCCAGACGGTGAAGGCGCACAGAAAGGCGTCCAGCGTCAGGGCCAGCAGCCTCTTGCCGGCACGCGGCATGCGGATCAGTCGGTGGGTCAGGCCCTGCAAGCTCATGCCAGCGTTCGCGCGTGCGGAAGTGCCAGGTGGGGGCCCGCTGACCGGCGGGGTGCAGGAGTTCGGGCGAGCCGTCCAGCCGTCATGCGGGTTTCGAGGGATGCGCAGGCCCAGGGTGAGTCGATCGAATGCCAGCCCGATCGGCCTGGCGTGCGCGATCTTACCCCCCGCGTGCGCGGCGTCGACGGCGCAGGGCCGGAGCGCGCGCAGTCGATGGCTGCCGCTTCATGCGGGGTGCGGTCGAATGGCTGGCGCCTGATCCAGCGCCGATGGGCATGGCGCCGTCCCGTGAACTTCAAAATCCATAGCTGCTGGCGCTCGCCAGACGGGCGCCAGAGGCCAGAAATCCTTGAAACCTACAGATCAGGCGGCGGCACTGGGCGCCTACAGCTCCAGCGTCAGGCGCAGGGTGTCGGGCTCGCCCGGGGTGGGCGCTTCGGCAAAGCCCAGCGCGCGTGCCAGCTCGCGCATGCGCCAGTTCTCGACCAGGGCGCTGGCGATCAGGCGCTGGGTGCCGGCGCCGCGCTGGTAGCGGATCAGTTTGTCCATCAGCAGCCGGCCCAGGCCGGAGCCCTTGAGTTCCGGCCGCAGGATGATGCCGAATTCGGCGCCGAGGTTGTCCGGGTCGGCCAGCGCGCGCGCCACGCCCAGGGTCTGCTCGCCGCCTTCGGGCGCGGGCAGGGTGGCGATGAAGGCCATCTCGCGCGTGTAGTCGATCTGCACCAGCCGGGCCAGCTCGCTGCGCTCCATGGTGCGGCGGCTGTAGAACAGGCGCATGCGGACGTCCTCGGCGTCCAGGCTTTCCAGGAAGGCGCGGTGCTGCAGTTCGTCTTCGGGGCGGATCGGGCGCAGCGTCAGGCGCTGGCCTTTCCATTCCAGGGTCTCGATCAGCTGCGCCGGGTAGGGCGCGATGGCAAAGTGCGCCGCGCCGGCCGGCAGGCGCGGGCTGACGCGCACGCGCGCATCCAGCGCAATGGCGCCTTCGTGGTTGACGATCAGTGGGTTGATGTCGAGCTCGGCCACCTCGGGCACGTCGGCCAGCAGCTGCGACACCGCCATCAGGGTGGCGACCACGGCGTCCAGGTCGGCCGCCGGCACGTCGCGGTAGCCGGCCAGCAGGCGCGCCACGCGGGTGCGCGCGATCAGCGCGCGCGCCAGCGGGTCGTTCAGTGGCGGCAGCGCCATGGCGCTGTCCTTCATCACCTCGACCGCCGTGCCGCCCTGGCCGAACAGGATCACCGGGCCGAAGCTGGGGTCGATGCTGGCGCCGATGATCAGCTCCTGCGCCTGCTTGCGCCGCACCATGGCCTGCACGCTGAAGCCGTCCAGCCGCGCCTTCGGCTGGCTCTTGCGGATGCGCGCCAGCATGGCGCTGGCGGCGGCGCGCACGTCGGCTTCGTCCTGCAGGTTGAGCACCACGCCGCCGACGTCGGATTTGTGCGAGATGTCTTCCGACAGGATCTTGATGACCACCGGAAAGCCGATGCGCGCCGCTTCGGCGGCCGCCGCCTCGGGGTCGGCCGGCGTGGTGCGCGTGGCCACCACCGGGATGTGGTAGGCCTCGCACACCGCCTTGGCCTCGGGTTCGGTCAGCATGTCGCGGCCGCTGGCCAGCACGCCCTGCACCAGGGCGCGCACGCGCGCCGCGTCGGGCACGCTGCCGTTGTGCAGCAGCTGGGCCGGCGGCGCCTCGGCCAGCTCGGCCTGGTTGCGGGCGTAGGCCTGCAGCATGGCGATGGCGGCCACGGCCTGCTCGGGCATGTCGTAGCTGGCGATGCCGGCTTCGATGAACAGCTGGCGCGCTTCGGCCACCGCCGGGCCGCCGACCCAGCAGCTGACCAGCGGCAGCGGCGCGCCACCTTCCGGCCGCAGCGCCGGCAGCAGGGCACGCGCGATGTCGGTCGAGGGCACGATGGCGGTGGGCGCCTGGATGAACAGCACCGTGCCGACTTCCTGCGGGTGGCGCGTCAGTGCCTGCAGCGCGTCGACGTAGCGCTGCGCCGGCGCGTCGCCGATGATGTCCACCGGGTTGCCGCGCGACCAGTTGGCCGGCAACACCGCGTCCAGTGCGCCGACCAGGGCCGGGCTCAGTTCCGCCAGTGGCACGTCGTGGGCGGCGGCGGCGTCGGCCGCCAGCACGCCCACCCCGCCGCCGTTGGTCAGGATGGTCATGCGATCGCCGATCGGGGCGGTCTGGCGCGTCAGGATCTCGGCCGCCAGGAACAGCTCTTCCAGACTGTCCACCCGCAGCATGCCGGCGCGGGCAATCGCCGCGTCCACCACGTCGTCGGCGCCGGCCAGCGCGCCGGTGTGCGAGGCCGCGGCCTTCTGGCCCTGCGCGCTGCGCCCGGCCTTGATGACGATGACCGGCTTGTTGCGCGCCGCCGCGCGCGCCGCCGACATGAACTTGCGTGCCTGGTCGATCGACTCGATGTACAGCAGGATGGCGCGTGTGCGGGCGTCGCTGGCCAGGTAGTCCAGCAGGTCACCGAAGTCGACGTCGGCGTGTTCGCCCAGCGACACGAAGTGCGAAAAGCCGATCTGTCGCGCTTCGGCCCAGTCCAGCATGGCGGTGACCAGGGCGCCCGACTGCGAGACGAAGGCCAGCTCGCCCGGCCGCGCCGGGATGTGGGCGAAGCTGGCGTTCAGCCGCGCGTGCGGCGCCAGCAGGCCGACGCAGTTGGGGCCCAGCACGCGCAGCAGGCTGGGGCGGGCGGCGTCCAGCATGGCCTGCTTCTGCTCGGCCGTGAGGCCGGCGCTGATGACCACCGCCGCCCGCGTGCCACGCGCGGCCAGCTGGCCGATCAGCTCGACCACCGTGTGGGCGGGGGTGCAGATCACCGCCAGCTCGGGCGCTTCGGGCAGATCGTCCACGCTGGCGTAGCAGCGCTGGCCCGACAGCGTGCGGTGCTTGGGGTTGACCGGATAGACCGGGCCGGCAAAGCCGCCGTCGTGCATGTTGCGCCACAGCGTGCCGCCGACGGAAAAGGGTCGCTCGGAGGCGCCGATGACGGCCACCGACTGAGGGTCGAACAGGGAATCGAGGTTGCGGATGCTCATGACTTGTCAGAACTCGGAACCGCACGGCCGGGCGCGTGCGTGGGAAGGCGGCCGATGGCCGGGGCCAGGGCGCACCGTGTGCACAACCCTTGATCCTACCCCGTGGTCCGGGCCGGGCTTGCTGCCCCTGCACCACGCAGCCACCGGACCATGACCTGCCGTCCAAACGCGCCGCCGCGGCGAACGCCATGTCAGAGCAAAAAAGGCCGTCAGCGCTTATCTGGCAAGCGCCGGCAGCTACATTAAAAATAGCAATTCGAGAATGACCCATGGCCAATGACCTCGCTGCGCTTGGTTGACAGATGGGTCATCGGTCATGCAGGGCGCAGCCCGCCTCATGGGCCACTCGCCATCGGTCATCGGTGGTGGAGCGCACGCCCCACCGCCCCAGGTCAGCGTCGGCGCGCCTGCGCCTCGGCCACCGCCAGCGCCGTCATGTTGATGACCCGCCGCACGGTGGATGAGGTGGTCAGCACGTGCGCCGGCGCCGCCGTGCCCAGCAGGATGGGGCCGATGGTGACGCCGCTGCCGATGGTGATCTTGAGCACGTTGAACAGGATGTTGGCGGCGTCCAGGTTGGGGCAGACCAGCAGGTTGGCCTCGCCCTGCAGCGTGCTGTCGGCGACGGCGCGCTCGCGCAGCGTGGCCGACAGGGCGCTGTCGCCGTGCATCTCGCCGTCGCACATGATGCCCGGGTGCCGGTCGCGGAACAGGTCGCGCGCGCGTCGCACCTTCAGCGCCGACGGACGGTGCGAGGAGCCGAAGTTGGAGTGCGACACGAAGGCCAGCCGGGGCGGCAGGCCGAAGTTGCTGACTTCATCGGCCGCCATCTTGGCGATCGCCGTCAGCAGCTCGGCGCTGGGGTCTTCGTTGACGTAGGTGTCGGTGACGAACAGCGTGCGGTCGGGCAGCATCAGCGCGTTCAGCGTGGCGTAGCCCGGGGCGCCGGGTTCGACGCCGATGATGTCGCGCACGTGCTCGAGGTGCTGGTCGAAGCGCCCCAGCGTGCCGCACAGCATGGCGTCGGCGTCGCCCAGGTGCACCATCAGCGCCGCGATGATGGTGGTGGAGCGGCGCACCGCCGCCTTGGCAGCGTCCACGGTGACGCCGTCGCGCGACATCAGGCCGTGGTAGGCCTCCCAGTACTGACGGAAGCGCCGGTCGTCTTCGGGGTTGACGCATTCCACGTCCTGGCCCAGGCGCATGCGCAGGCCGGCCTTGGCGATGCGCTGCTCGATCACCGCCGGGCGGCCGATCAGGATCGGCGTGGCGATGCCGTCGTCCAGCACCACCTGGGCGGCGCGCAGCACGCGCTCGTCCTCGCCTTCGGCGTAGGCCACGCGCTTGGCCTGCGGCGCCACCGCCTTGGCGGCGGCGTAGACCGGGCGCATCACCATGCCGGTCTGGTAGACGAAGCGCTCCAGGCTGGCGCGGTAGGCCGCCATGTCGCTGATCGGCCGGCTGGCCACGCCCGACTCGAACGCCGCCCGTGCCACCGCCGGCGCGATGCGCATGATCAGGCGCGGGTCGAACGGCGTGGGGATGATGTAGTCGGGGCCGAACTGCAGGTCCTTGCCGGCGTAGGCGGCGGCCACCTCGGCGCTGGTTTCGGCCTTGGCCAGGGCGGCGATTTCGTGCACGCAGGCCAGCTTCATTTCCTCGGTGATCTTGCTGGCGCCGCAGTCCAGCGCGCCGCGGAAGATGTAGGGAAAGCACAGGACGTTGTTGACCTGGTTGGGGTAGTCCGAGCGTCCGGTGGCGATGATGCAGTCGGGCCGCGCGGCCTTGGCGTCTTCGGGGCGGATTTCGGGTTCGGGGTTGGCCAGCGCCAGGATCACGGGCTTGGCGGCCATGGTCTTGACCATCTCGCCCGTCAGCACGCCGGGGGCCGAGCAGCCCAGAAACACGTCGGCGCCCTTGACCACGTCGGCCAGCGTGCGCGCGCCGGTGTCGGGCTGGGCGTAGCGCGCCTTCGACTCATCGAAACCGCCCGCGCGGCCGTGGTAGATCAGGCCCTTGGAGTCGCAGGCGAACACATGCGCGGGCTTCACGCCCAGCGCCACCATCACGTCCAGGCAGGCGAGGGCGGCGGCTCCGGCTCCGCTGACGGCCACCTTCACGTCGCCGATCTGCTTGCCCACCAGCTCCAGCCCGTTGAGCAGGGCGGCGGCCGAGATGATGGCGGTGCCGTGCTGGTCGTCATGGAACACCGGGATGTTCATGCGCTCGCGCAGCTTGCGCTCGATGTAGAAGCACTCGGGCGCCTTGATGTCTTCCAGGTTGATGCCGCCCAGCGTCGGCTCCAGGCTGGCAATGATGTCCACCAGCTTGTCGGGGTCGCGCTCGGCCAGCTCGATGTCGAACACGTCGATACCGGCGAACTTCTTGAACAGGCAGCCCTTGCCCTCCATCACCGGCTTGCCGGCCAGCGGGCCGATGTCGCCCAGGCCCAGCACGGCGGTGCCGTTGGTCACCACGCCCACCAGGTTGCCGCGGCTGGTGAATTCGGCCGCCTTGGACGGGTCGGCCTGAATGTCCAGGCAGGGGTAGGCCACGCCGGGCGAGTAGGCCAGCGACAGATCGAGCTGGTTGGACAGCGGCTTGAGGGGGGTGACCGCGATCTTGCCGGGTTTGGGGTTGCGGTGGTATTCGCGCGCAGCGTCGCGCAGGGCGGCTTCGGCGGGGGTGAGCGGCTTGTTCATGCGGTCTCCAGTGTGTTGTCTTCGTGGCCGGGAACGTGAGCCTACATCAGTTCATCCGCGTTGCCGAGGTGGGCTGGGGCCGCAGAGGCGCCAATCGTCTGCCGCCGGCATGGCGCCGTGGTTGGGTAAAAAAACGGGCTGCAGCGCTTGATGGTCAAGCGCCAGCAGCTATCAAAATCAGAGTATCTGTGGTGCGGACCGCGGTGGCCGGGGCGGGCGCGGGTGGCCACGGCGATTGTTTCGATTCTGGAACGGTGTGGCGGCACCGCGCCCCTTGGTGGCCGGCCGCTGCGCCCCTACCATCGGAGCATGGGCGTCGACCGTGGGGTCGGCGCCGCGGGCCGACCGGCCCTCACCGGAGCATCACCATGTCCACCCTCACCGAGCTTCAGACACCCAAGCGCGTGCGGTCCATCGGTCACGCGCCCGCCCGCCACTGGGTGGGCGACGGCTTTCCGGTGCACGGCCTGTTCGGCTACAGCGGTGCGGGCGTGGCCGAGCGCAGCCCCTTTCTGCTGCTGGACTACGCCGCGCCCACCGAATTCGCACCCACCACGCAGCGGCGCGGCGTCGGCAGCCACCCGCACCGTGGCTTCGAGACCGTGACCATCGTCTACGCGGGCGAGGTCGAGCACCGCGACTCGGCCGGCGGCGGCGGCGTGATCGGCGCCGGCGACGTGCAGTGGATGACCGCCGGCGGCGGCATCGTCCACGAGGAGTTCCACTCGGCCGCCTACGCCGCGCGCGGCGGGACGTTCGAAGTGGTGCAGCTGTGGGTCAACCTGCCGGCGCGCGACAAGCTGACGCCGGCGCGCTACCAGGCCATCACCGAGGCCCGGATTCCGGTCGTGACCCTGCCCGACGGCGCCGGTCGCGTGCGCGTGATCGCCGGCGCCCATGCCGGCACCCGCGGGCCGGCCAGCACCTTCAGCCCGATGAACGTGCTGGACCTGCGCCTGGCCGCCGGTCACACACTGGCGCTGCCCCAGCCCGAGGGCTGGAACACGCTGGTGGTGGTGCGCCGCGGCAGCCTGCAGGTCAACGGCGAGGCGGCCCTGCGCGCCACCGAGATGGCCACACTGTCGGCCGCCGGCCGCGGCCTGACGCTGGTGGCCGGCGACGCCGCCGACGCCGAACTGCTGGTGCTGGCCGGCCAGCCGATCGACGAGCCGGTGGTCGGCTACGGCCCCTTCGTGATGAACAGCCGCGAGCAGATCGGCCAGGCCATCGAAGACTTCAACCGCGGGCGCTTTGGCCGCCTGGGGGCCGGGGCGGGCTGAAACCGGCGATTGCACACCGGACATCCGTACGCAGAAGACGCAGAACAAACCTGAATGCGCCTTGGCGTCCTCTGCGCAATCTCTGGGTCCTCTGCGTATGGATGTTCCGGAATGCCCACCAATGCAGAACGCGACACCCTGCCGCCCCAACATTCACTGAACGCAAACAATGACCACCTCCCCCATCACCCTGAACGAATCCACCCGCCGCTTCGAGCAGGTGGTGGACGGCCACACCGCCTATGTCGAGTTCGAGCGCCTGCCCGGCCAGGCCATCGCCTACACCCACACCGTCGTGCCCGAGGCGCTGGGCGGGCGCGGCATCGGCAGCGCGCTGGTGCAGCACGTGATGGACTACGCCCGCCAGCAGGGCCTGCAGGTGCGGCCCGACTGCAGCTTCATCCACGCCTGGATCGAGCGCCACCCCGCCTACCAGCCGCTGTCGCTGGCGCACGGCGCCACGCCGCGCTGACTGGACCAGACCAGACCGGGCCGGCGCGCTGGACAGGGTTCGCCTGCTATTCATAAAATAGCTGCTCGCGCTTTCTGGACAAGCGCCGGAGCCCTGAAATGCCTGTAGACCCGGTTGCCCTGCATGGCCGCCGTGCGGCGCTGGCCCTGCTGTCGGCCGGCCTGCTGGCCGGCTGCGCCAGCCGGCCGCTGCCACGCGCCAGCACCAGCGCCACCGCCAGCGACGGCGCGGTGACCCGGCGCGCGCCCGTCGCCCCGGTGCCGCCCACGCAGACGCCGCTGGCGCTCGACCCGGCCGCGCGCGAAGCCGCCGTGGCGCAGGCGCTGCTGCTCATCAACACCCCCTACACCTATGGCGGCAACACGCCGCAGGGCGGCTTCGATTGCAGCGGTCTGATGCAGTACGTGTTCCAGCAGGTCGGCGGCGCCGCCACACGCCTGCCGCGCAGCACCGCGCAATGGGCGGCGGCCACGCTGCCGGTGGACGAAGCGCGGCTGGCGCGCGGCGACCTGGTGTTCTTCAACACCACCGGCGCGCCGTTTTCGCACATGGGGTTGTACGTGGGCGGCGAGCAGTTCGTGCACGCGCCTTCGAGCGGCGGCACGGTGCGCAAGGACAGCCTGGCCAGCCGCTACTTCGCCACCCGCTACCAGGGCGCGCGGCGGGTGTTTGCGGCATGAACCTAGAAACGGCAGTTGCCCGCTTGCCAACCTCGGGCAGACCGCATCGATGCGGGGTCTGGCGGCTGCGATGGCCTTCACCTCCTGGGTGAGCACGCTGCGCACCCACCCGCACCGCGCTCGCTGCGCCATGCGGCGTTGCTCCTGCTTGCGGGCACCAGCCCGCGGCGGCGTCGCGTCTTGCCTGCCACGCCGATCACGGCACGGGCGGGTACGTCCAACGGCCGTTTCTAGGTTGAAATGGGCGGTGAGGGACACCCGAGACGGGAGGCGATGCAAGGCGCAAAGCGCAGCCACAGCCCGTGCCGTGGCCAGCATGGGCAGCGCCGCAGCGTGCCCGTATCGGGCGGACGGCGCCGATCCGGTTTCAGTCTTTCAGTGGACCCATAGGATGAAAAAAGCCGACGGGCGCCGTGCGCTTACAGCCTGGCCGCTGCACGCAGCGCGGCCGCCTTGTGGTCTGCGTTCACATCGCTGCGCGATATGAACTCCGCCCCAAAGCCCAAGTCTTGCCTGCTGGCAAGCGCCGGGCTTACAGCCCAGCCGCTGCACGCAGCGCTTGGGCTTTGTCAGTTCTTTCCCAGGTGAACTCGGGCTCGTCGCGGCCGAAGTGGCCGTAGGCGGCGGTCTTCTGGTAGATCGGGCGCAGCAGGTCGAGCATCTGGATGATGCCCTTGGGGCGCAGGTCGAAGTGCTGGCGCACCAGCCTGGCGATCTGCTCGTCCGGAATGGCGCCGGTGCCTTCGGTGTAGATGGTGATGTTCATCGGCTCGGCCACGCCGATGGCGTAGGCCAGCTGGATCTGGCACTGGCGCGCCAGCCCGGCGGCGACGATGTTCTTGGCCACGTAGCGGGCGGCGTAGGCGGCGCTGCGGTCGACCTTGGTCGGATCCTTGCCGCTGAAGGCGCCGCCGCCGTGCGGGCAGGAGCCGCCGTAGGTGTCGACG
>JADLIA010000007.1 GCA_020848515.1 Rubrivivax sp.
AAAGGAGATCGAAAAGCAGCAGACCCGATAGACTTATCCACAACCGAGTAGCCAAAACATCCATCAAACCAGTGGCTCAGTATTCGACGTGATCACTGGCTCAGTTGTGCTGATGAATCAACAAACAACAAGAACAGATGCGGATCACCGCAAGAACATTTAGACGTTGAACAGGAAGTTCATCACGTCGCCATCCTTGACGACGTAGTCCTTGCCTTCGCTGCGCATCTTGCCGGCATCCTTGGCGCCCTGCTCGCCCTGGTACTGGATGTAGTCGTCGAAGGCGATGGTCTGGGCGCGGATGAAGCCGCGCTCGAAGTCGCCGTGGATCACGCCGGCGGCCTGCGGCGCGGTGTCGCCGATGTGGATGGTCCAGGCGCGCACTTCCTTGACGCCGGCGGTGAAGTAGGTCTGCAGGCCCAGCAGCTTGAAGGCGGCGCGGATCAGGCGGTTGAGGCCCGGCTCGCTCTGGCCCATTTCTTCCAGAAAGATGGCCTTGTCCTCGTCGCTCATCTCGGCCATGTCGGCTTCCATCTTGGCGCAGATGGCCACCACCGGCGCGTTCTGGCTGGCGGCGTAGGCGTTCAGCCGATCCAGCAGCGGGTTGTTGTCGAAGCCGTCCTCGGCCACGTTGCCGACGAACATGGCGGGCTTGGCGGTGATCAGGCACAGCGGTTTGAGCAGCGCCTGCTCTTCCTTCGACAGCGCCAGCGTGCGCACCGGCCGTGCTTCGTTCAGCGCCGCCTGCAGCGGGCCCAGCAGCTTGACCATGGCGGCGGCTTCCTTGTCGTTGCCGCTCTTGGCGGCCTTGGTGTAGCGCTGCAACGCCTTTTCGACCGTGCCCAGGTCGGCCAGACACAGCTCGGTCTGGATCACCTCGATGTCGGCGATCGGGTCCACCTTGCCGGCCACGTGGATCACGTTCGGGTCTTCAAAGCAGCGCACCACGTTGACGATGGCGTCGGTCTCGCGGATGTGGGCCAGAAACTGGTTGCCCAGGCCTTCGCCCTGGCTGGCGCCGGCCACCAGACCGGCGATGTCGACGAACTCGACGATGGCCGGCAACACCCGCTCCGGCTTGACGATGGCGGCCAGCTGCGCCAGACGCGGGTCGGGCACCTCGACCACGCCGGTGTTGGGCTCGATGGTGCAGAAGGGGTAGTTTTCGGCGGCGATGCCGGCCTTGGTCAAGGCGTTGAAGAGGGTGGACTTGCCCACGTTGGGCAGGCCCACGATGCCGCATTGCAGGCTCATGGCAGAGGTCTCGTCGGAATTCGGGAAAAGCGGCGATTGTACCGGCGCCCCTGCGGCAGGGTCGCCCGCCGGATAGGCATCAAATCGGGCTCCAGCGCTTTGCTGGCAAGCGCCAGCAGCTACGTTATTGGTAGCATCATTCGAAACGCCAGTCGGCCGCCACGGCGTCGCCCACGCGCAGCGTGGCGCCGGCGCCTTGCACGATGACGCAGTTCATGCCGAAGGTGACGGCACCCTCCAGCACCGGATTGGCGCGGTAGGTCGACAGCGTGGCCAGCACCTCGGGGTGGATGGCGGCGCTGGCCGGATCGACGTTCGGAATCGGGCAGCGCGCGCAGGGCTTGACCGGGCGCAGCACCACCTGCCGGCCCTCGGCCGTGGTGATGCGCAGCTCGGCCAGACGGTCCTCGTCCTGCGCCGACACGCCGTCCAGCACCAGGTTGGGACGAAAGCGCTCCATGCCCACCGGCGGGTGGCCGGCCGCGCCCAGGCGGGCGTTCAGCTCGTCCAGCGAGGCCTGGCTGGCCAGCAGCAGCGGAAAACCGTCGGCGAACTCGATCGGCGCCTCGATGTCGCCGCTCCAGCGCCGGCTGGCCAGCCGCGTCACCTCGGGGTCGAAGCGCGCCAGCCGCAGGCCGGGCCGACCTAGAAAATCGCTCAGCCACTGGGCGGCAACCTGGCCCATGTCCCAGGCCGCCAGCTCGTCGCCCCACACCTGCACGCGGGTGGGCGATTCGACCTCGTTCATCCCCAGGTGCAGCGCCAGCATGCCGGGCGCCCGCAGCACCACGTCCAGCGCGCGCAGCTGCGGGCGCACCAGGGCCATGCGCGGCAGCTCGCGCTGGGTGACGAAGCGGCCCTGCGCGTCCACCACCATCCAGGTGCGGTCCAGGTCCAGCCCGGTATCCATCAGCCGCGCCTCGGTCACCGCCAGGCCGGCGCAGGATTTGACGGGGTGGACGTATAGGCCCGACAGGCGGGCTTGCAGATCGGCGTGGGCGGTGGACATGGGCTGGCGGGCGCGCCCGGCGGCGCGGCAAGGCGTGAAGAAGGCGCGCCATTGTCCGCCATCGCGCGCCGCGGCCGGCCGCGGGCCGCACTGCGCCGACCGCGCCGCGTGGGGGCGGCGCCTACAATCCCCGCATGCCCGCTACCCATGACGTCTGCATCCGCGGCGCCGGCATCGTCGGTCGCTCGCTGGCGCTGCTGCTGGCGCGCGAGCGCCTGCGCGTGGCGCTGGTGGCACCGCCCGCCTCCGACACGCCGCGCCCGCCGGACGTGCGCGCCTACGCCCTCGGTCCGGCCGCGCGCGCCCTGCTCGACACCCTGCGCTGCTGGCCGGACGAACGCGCCGCCACCCCGGTGCTCGAGATGCAGGTGTTCGGCGACCAGCTCAGTCAGGTGCGCTTTTCGGCCGCCGAACAGGGGGTGCCGGCGCTCAACTGGATCGTCGACGTGCCGACGCTGGAGCAGCAGCTGGCCGAGGCGGTGCGCTACCAGAGCGGCATCGAGCTGGTCGCGGCCCCGCTGGCCGCGCCGCTGACGGTGGTGTGCGAAGGCCGCGCCAGCGCCACCCGCACCGAGCTGGGCGTGGACTGGCAGATCACCCGCTACCCGCAGCAGGCCATCGCCACCCGGCTGGAATGCGAGCTGCCGCATGCTCAGGTGGCGCGCCAGTGGTTCACGCCCGAGGGCGAGATCCTGGCCCTGCTGCCGCTGGACGGCGCGCAGGGCCGGCAGGTGGCGGTGGTCTGGTCGGTGCGCAGCGAGCACCTGGCCGAGCTGCTGGCGCTGGACGACGCCGCCTTCGCCGCGCGCCTGCACGCCGTCAGCGGCGGTGCCCTGGGCGCCCTGCACCTGAGTGGTCCGCGCGCCCACTGGCCGCTGCTGCGCGCGCAGGCGGCGCGCTGGGTCGGCGACATGCCGGGCCGGCCGGGCGAGCGCTTTGCCCTCGCCGGCGACGCCGCCCACGCCATGCACCCGCTGGCCGGTCAGGGTCTGAACGTCGGTCTGGGCGACGTCGCCGAGCTGGCGCGCCAGCTGGCCACGCGCGAGGCCTGGCGCGCGCCGGGCGATCCGAAGCTGCTGCGCCGCTACGCACGCGCGCGGCAGGGCGACTGGCTGCGCATGAGCCTGGCCACCGACGCGCTGCAGCAACTGTTCAGCCGCCCCGAGGCCGGTGCCGGCGCGCTGCGCAACTGGGGCATGGCGGCGTTCGACCGCAGTGGCCCGCTCAAGCGCCGCGTCGCCGCCCTGGCGATGGGAACCGCCTGAGAGGGCGTGAACGCGCCCCTCATGCCCACCTCATTCACCTGTCGCGCCTGTGACCGTCGTGACCCCGTTTGAACCTTTGCCGAGCTTTCCGACATGACACCTGTTGCCCTGCTGCGCCCCGCCCTGGCGGCGCTGTGCCTGACGCTGCCGCTGCTGGCCGCGGCCCAGGAATCGACCATCCGCAAGAACCTGGCCGAACGCATCCCGGCGCTGAGCCAGATCGACGAGATCAGCAAGACGCCGATGCCCGGCCTGTTCGAGGTGCGCGTGGGCACCGACGTGCTCTACACCGACGCCGAGGGCAATTTTCTGCTGCACGGCAGCCTGCTGGACGCCCGCAACGGCCGCAACCTCACGGAAGAGCGCGTCAACAAGCTGCTGGCGGTGGACTTCAAGACGCTGGAGCTGAAAAACGCCATCACCATGGTGCGCGGCAACGGCAAGCGCAAGCTGGCGGTGTTCGAGGACCCCAACTGCGGCTACTGCAAGCGCTTCGAAAAAGACCTGCAGAAGGTCGACAACGTCACCGTGCACCTGTTCCTGATCCCGATCCTGGGCGAAGACTCGGTCAACAAGTCGCGCCAGATCTGGTGCGCCGCCGACCGCGCCAAGAGCTGGAACGACTGGATGCTGCGCGACGTCGCCCCCAAGGGCAAGGCGATCTGCAACACCGAGGCGCTGACCGCCAACCTGGAGTTTGCCAACAAGCACCGCATCACCGGAACGCCGACGCTGATCTTCGAAGACGGCTCGCGCGTGCCCGGCGCCATTGGCGCGGTGCAGCTCGAAGAGCGCCTGGCCCGGCGCTGAACCGCCGTGAGCAAGGCCCTTGCCGCCACCGCACCGGCGCCCGTGCGCCACGACGTGCGCGTCGCCAGCCTGCACGGCCATCGCTACGCGGTGTGCCTGACCATCGCCCGCCCGGCAGCCATGCAGCGCGTATCGCTGCCGGCCTGGATCCCGGGCAGCTACCTGATCCGCGAATTCGCCCGCCACCTGCTGCCGCTGCACGCCACGCAGGGCGGCACCGCGCGAGCCTGCCGCCAGATCGACAAGTCCACCTGGGACATCGACTGCGACCCGCGCCGGCCGCTGGTGCTGCGCTACGAGGCCTATGCCTTCGACGCCTCGGTGCGCACCGCCTGGCTGGACGGTGAACGGGGCTTCTTCAACGGCACCAGCCTGCTGCTGCGCGTGCACGGGCAGGAACAGGTCACGCACGAGCTGTGCGTGCACGCTCCGCCCCAGCGGCGCGACTGGCAGCTGGCCACCGCCATGACCCCGGTGCAGGTCGACGCGCGCGGCTTCGGTCGCTGGCGCGCCGACGACTACGACGAGCTGGTCGACCACCCGGTGACGCTGGGCGCCTTCTGGAGCGGCAGCTTCAAGGCCGGCGGCGTGCCGCACCGGCTGGTGGTCACGGGCGCGCCGCCGGCGTTCGACGGCGCGCGCCTGCTGCGCGACACGCAGAAGATCTGCGAAACCGCCATCCGCCTGTGGCACGGCGCCAAGGCGCCGCCGCAGCGGCACTACCTGTTCATGCTGAACGCCGTCGACGACGGCTACGGCGGCCTGGAACACCGCGCCAGCACGGCCCTGATCTGTGGCCGGCGCGATCTGCCGCGCCACGACGCGCCGGCCAGCGCCGCCCAGGTGGGCGACGGCTACCTGACGCTGCTGGGCCTGATCAGCCACGAGTACTTCCACACCTGGAACGTCAAGCGCCTGCGCCCGGCCGAATTCACCCGCTACGACTACCAGCAGGAAAACTACACGCGCCTGCTGTGGTTCTTCGAAGGCTTCACCAGCTACTACGACGACCTGCTGCTGCGCCGCGCCGGCCTGATCGACGACGCCGCCTACCTCAAGCTGCTGACCAAGACCGTCAACCAGGTGCAGCAGGCGCCGGGGCGCCACGTGCAGTCGGTGGCGCAGGCCAGCTTCGACGCCTGGGTGCGCTACTACCGGCCGGACGAAAACACGCCCAACAGCACCATCAGCTACTACACCAAGGGCGCGCTGGTGGCGCTGTGCTTGGACCTCACGCTGCGCCGCGAAGGCCGCGCCACGCTCGACGACGTGATGCGGGCTGTGTGGCAGCGCTGCCGCGGCGGCCCGATGACCGAGGCCGACTTCGCCGACACCCTGGCCGACATCGGCGGGCGCCGTTTCGACGCCGAAATCGCCGCCTGGGTGCACGGCACCGACGAGCTGCCGCTGCGCGAGCTGCTGCAGGCGCAGGGTGTGCAGGTGCTGGAGGAACCCTCGCAACTGGCGCAGACGCTGGGCCTGCGCCTGGGCGACGGCCCCGGCGTGACGCTCAAAGTGGTGCTCGACGGCGGCCCGGCCGCCGCCGCCGGCCTGGCCGCCGGCGACGAATGGCTGGGCATCGAGCTGCCCGCCCGCACCCGGCGCAGCGACGCCAGCGGCTGGCGCCTGAGCCGGCTCGACGACCTGCCGCTGTACGCCGGCGCGGCGCGCCAGATCGTCGCCCTGGTGGCGCGCGACCAGCGCCTGCTGCGCCTGCCGCTGACCCTGCCGCAGCCCTCCACCACCTGGCGGCTGGCGCCCCCGGTCAGCGCCGACGCCGCCGCGTCGTGGCCCGGCCGCTGAACCCAGGGCACGAACGGCGCGGCCTGCTGGCCAGCACCGCGCTGGCGCTGCTGCTGCACGCGCTGGCGCTGGCGCTGCTGGGCTCGCTGCTGCGCCCGCCCAGCATCCTGCGCCAGGTGGCGCCGCCCTTCTACACCCGCACCATCACACCCGAGGCGCCCCCAGCGGCACCCCAGCAGGCTGCGCCCGTGGCCCGGGTTTCCAAGCCAAAACGGCCTGTAGCGCGCATCCAGAAAGCGCCAGCAGCTCCTGTTTTAGTAGCACCCCAGGCGGTGGCGCCGGCACCCGCCAGCCCTGACACGGCAGACGCCGATGCGCCGCTGGCCAGCGAAGAACCCCAGGCGCCCTCACCCGCGGCTTCGGCCGCGCTGGCCGAGTCGCCGGCGCCGGACGAAAGCCTCGCCGCCCGCGACCCCGGCGGCCAGGACGGCGCCGCCGCCCCACCCGCCGGCGCCGCCCGCGCCGCCGAGCCCGGGTTCCTGGCCGATTGGCCCGGCGACACCCGCCTGACCTACACCCTGGGCGGCAACTACCGCGGCGAGCTGCACGGCAGCGCCCGGGTGCTGTGGCAGCGCGAAGGCACGCGCTACCACACGGCGGTGCAACTCGACGTCGGCCTGCTGCTGTCCATGCACCTGACCAGCCAGGGCGACATCACCGCCACCGGCCTGCAACCGGCGGTCTATGAAGAGCAGGTGCGCCAGCGCCGCCGCGGCGTGCGGCTGGACGAGGACGTGCGCCTGCACAACGGCCAGCGGGTGGCGCGCCCGGCCGGCGTGCAGGACGCCGCCAGCCAGTTCGTCGAACTCAGCCATCGCCTGGCCACCGGGCAGCTGAGCGCCGAGCCGGGCACCGCCATTCCCCTGTGGCTGGCGCGCCCCGGCGGCGTGGACGAATGGACCTACGACGTCGTCGGTGAAGACACCCTGCACCTGCCGCGCCTGGGCGCCGTGCGCGCCCTGCACTTCAGGCCGCGCCCGCTGGCCAAGCCGCGCGGCCCCATCCACGCCGAAATCTGGTTCGCCCCCAGCCTGCAATACCTGCCCGTACGCATCCGCATCACCCAGGGGCCGGACACCTTCATGGACCTGCTGGC
>JADLIA010000008.1 GCA_020848515.1 Rubrivivax sp.
AGGTAGTCGGTGGCCACCACGGCGTAGCCCTGGGCGGCGAAGAAGGCGGCCAGCAGCAGGGTTTCGGGGTCCTGCGGGTTGGCCAGGTTGCGCGACTTGTTGACGTCGGTGCCGCGCGCGTAGGCCAGCAGCGGCGCGGCGTTGGTGGCGCAGGCCGAGCCGGCGGCGCCGCTGGGCAGCAGCATGACGCCCGAGGCGTTGGTGTTTTCGCCGGCCTTGGCGCCGACGGTGGCGTAGTTCAGGGCCACCACCTTGACATCGCACACCGCCGCCCCGGTGAGCGTCTGCAGGCCGCTGGCGGCGGTGGCGCCGTCGATCTGGGCGGTGCTCAGCGTGGTCAGCGTGGCGGCCGGATCGATCAGCTCGCCGCGGCGGGGGCCGGAGTCACCGGAGCCGCCGCAGGCCACCACCAGGGCGGCGCAGGCCGCGATGCAGGACAGTCGAAACAGGGTCATGGCATGCCTTTCTTGCGGGTAAGGAACGTAACAAGACCCGCATCGTCGGCGCAGCGCCGGGCAACATCCATAGGGAATTACGCGGCCATGCCGGCGCCGCTGGCCGGCCGCGGCGGCGCTATTCGGCGTAGCGCTGCATCACGTATTCGCCCGGCGCGGGATACAGCGCGTGGCGGGCTGGGATGGGCCGGGCCTTGACCGGGGTGCTGGAATGCGCGGCCAGCCAGGCCTGCCAGGCCGGCCACCAGGAACCTTCGAAGGACTCGGCCGTGGCCAGCCACTCGTCCATGCTGAGCCACTGGCTGCCCTTGGGCTGAGTGCGCAGGCGGTAGCTGCGGCGCGGGTGGCCGGGCGGCGAGATGATGCCGGCGTTGTGGCCGCCGCTGGTCAGCAGGAAGCTGATTTCGGTGCCGGTGAGCTGGTGCAGCTTGTATACCGAGCGCCAGGGCGAGACGTGGTCGCGTTCGGTGCCGACCAGGAACACCGGCATGTTCAGATCGCCCAGCGACACGCGCCGCCCGCCCGCCGCGTAGCGGCCATTGGCGAGGGCGTTCTTGAGGTAGAGCGCCACCAGGTATTCGTGGTGCATGCGTGCCGGCAGGCGGGTGGTGTCGGCGTTCCAGGCCATCAGGTCGTTGCCCTGGTCGCGCTCGCCCATCAGGTATTCGCGCATCTGGCGCGTCCACACCAGGTCGCGCGAGTGCAGGAACTGGAACGAGCCGCCCATCTGCTTGCCCGACAGGTAGCCCTGGCCCTTGGTGATGTGGCCCAGCAGGTTGATCTGGCCCTCGTCGATGAACAGGCCCAGCTCGCCCGGCGCATGAAAGTCGACCTGCGCCGCCAGCAGCGTCAGCGTCAGGGGCGCGGGCAGGTCGGTGTAGCCGCGCATGCCGCCGTCGCGCGCCAGCGCGCACACGGCGATGGCCATCAGCGTGCCGCCCAGGCAGTAGCCCATGGCGTGCAGCGGCGCGCCTTCGGCGTCCTGCCGGGCTGCGCGCATGGGGTCGAGCACGCCCTGTTTCAGGTAGTCGTCCATCGACAGGTTGCGGTCGGATTCGTCCGGGTTGCGCCACGACACCATGTACACCGTGTGGCCCTGGCCGACCAGGTAGCGCACCATCGAGTTGTGTGGCGACAGGTCGAGGATGTAGTACTTCATGATCCACGACGGCAGGATGAACACCGGCTCCGGGTGCACCTTGTCGGTCTGCGGGGCGTAGCGGATGAGCTCCACCAGGTGGTTGCGAAACACCACCTGGCCCGGCGTCACGGCCACGTTGCCGCCGACCACGAAGCGGGCGCGCAGGGCCTGGTCCTCGGGCGTGGGCACGCCGCTGACGTCGGCGGTCAGGTTCTGCATGCCCTTGACCAGGTTGGCGCCGCCGGTCTGCAGCGTGTGCCTGAGCACCACCGGGTTGGTCAGCAGGTGGTTGGCCGGCGTCATCATGTCCAGCCACTGGCGCGCGAAGAAGCCCACCAGCTGGCCGTGGTGCGTGCTCACCCCCGGCACCTGCGAGGCTTCGCGCCAGAACACTTCGGCGTTGCGGAAGGCGGTGCGCCAGCGGTTGAAGGGCCACTGGGCCCATTCGTCGGCGCGAAAGCGCGGGTCGTCGTCGCGCAGGCCGACGCCGTTGGTGCTGCCGTCTTCCAGACGCGCGGTGTCGATCGCCAGTTGCGTCGCCAGCGTGGCCAGCTCCAGCTGCCGGCCGGGCGAGGCCGCCAGATGCCAGGCCCAGTCGGCCAGCGCCAGGCTCAGCGTGACCGGCGACAGGTTGTTGTAGAGCGAGGCCGCCGCGCTTTGCGCCAGGCGATCGAGCTTCTGGGTCGGGGTTTCCGCCGGATCGCCGGGGTTGACCGGATCGCTGACGTAGCCGGGGTGCGCGGGCGCGGGCTCGGCTGGGCGGATGCGCGGGCGGGCCGGATGGGTGGCGGGAGCGCTCTTACGGGCCATGGCGGTTCTCGTGCAAGGTGCGGAATCGGACGTAGGGGACCAAAGACAAGAATACCGGAGCGGCCCGCTGGACCATTGACTTCGGTCAAGACGCCACCGGCCACCTGCGGCACGATGGTCGCACGAACCGCCGCAGAGCGTGAGAAATGTTGCATCATGGGAGCCCACCCCTGGGGCGACGGCCGGTCGTCCGACCTGCGCCCCGCATCAAGAGGATCCGACCACCATGGTTCACTGCAACGCGGGCCGCACGGGGCACCTGTGCGGCGGCCTGACCCGGGACCGCCGATGACGGCGGCCGACGCCGTGTTCGACCCCGTGGCCCTGCAGGCCGCCACGCTGGACGTGGTGGCCGCCACCCACGGCACGCCGCGCCTGATCGCCCAGCGCCAGCAGCAGCGCGTGCTGCGCCTGCTGGAGGCGGCGCGCGCCTCGCCGCTGTACCGCGAGCGCCTGGGCACCGAACGGGTGCGCGGCTCCGACCTGTCGCGCCTGCCGCCGGTGACGCGGCGCGAGCTGATGGCGCGCTTTGACGACTGGGTGACCGACCCGGCGCTGCGGCTGGACGAACTGCGCGACTTCGTCAGCGACCCCTCGCGCGCCGGCGAACCCCGGCTGGGGCGCTACGTGGTGTGGGAAAGCTCGGGCACCAGCGGCAAGCCCGGCATCTTCGTGCAGGACGCGCAGGCCATGGCGGTGTACGACGCGCTGGAGGCGGTGCGCCACCGGCCGCCGTGCAGCCGCGGGCGCGGGATGTTCGGCGCCTTCGCCGCGTTCGACGTGCTGGGCGTGAGCGACCGGCACGCGGTGGTGACGGCCACCGGCGGGCATTTCGCCAGCATCGTCAGCTTCGAGCGGCTGCGCCGCATCAACCCCTGGCTGACCTCGTCGGGGCGCAGCTTCAGTCTGCTGCAGCCGGTCGACGAGCTGGTGCGGGCGCTCAATGAATTTCAGCCCACGGTGCTGGGCACCTACCCGACGGCGGCGGCCATGCTGGCGGGCGAGGCCGAAGCCGGCCGGCTGCGCATTGCGCCACGCTGCATCATGACCGGCGGCGAAACCCTGGGCAAGGCGGTGCGCGACCGGCTGGTGCAGGTGTTCGGCGCGCAGGTGCGCAACAGCTACGGTGCGTCGGAGTTCCTGCCGATCGCCTGGGAATGCCCGCACGGCCAGCTGCACGTGAACGAGGACTGGGTGCTGCTGGAGCCGGTGGACGAGCAGATGCGCCCGATGCCGCCGGGCCAGCGTTCGCACAGCGTGCTGCTGACCAACCTGGCCAACCTGGTGCAGCCGCTGATCCGCTACGACATGGGCGACCAGGTCACCTGGAGCGGCCAGCGCTGCAGCTGCGGCTCGGCGCTGCCGGTGATCGAGGTGCGTGGGCGCAGCGACGATGTCATGCAGGTGCCCAGCCAGCGCCGTGGCGAGACCGTCAGCCTGCTGCCGCTGGCGCTGTGCACCGTGATCGAGGAGGAGTGCGGGGTGTTCGACTTTCAGCTGCGCCAGCACGGCCCCAGCACCCTGGTGCTGCGCCTGCCCCTGCGCGGCGAAGCGGCCGTCGCCGCCATCACCCGCTGTGCCGATGCCCTGCAGCGCTTTGCCGCCATGCAGGGCGCGCGGCCGATCCGCGTGCTGGGCGAACCCGGCTGCGACGTGCCGCGCGGGCGCAGCGGCAAGGCCTGCCGGGTGGCGATGGAGGGGTCAAACCCGGTTCAATAATGATAGCTTCCGGCGCTTGACTGGCAAGGCCTGAGGCACGAAATCACCTCAAGATCACCTGCCTTCGGCGGCCGACGCTGCCAGCGGCACCACGCGCGCCTCGCGGATCGGCAGGTTCAGCAGCGCGGCCAGCGCCGCCAGCGCGATGTCGGCCCACCACATCCATGTGTAGTCGCCCAGCCGGGTGATGGCCAGCCCGCCCAGCCAGGCGCCCAGAAAACCGCCGATCTGGTGGCTCAGCAGCGTCATGCCGAACAGCGTGCCCAGGTAGCGCACGCCGAACAGCTTGCCCACCAGGGCGGCGGTGGGTGGCACCGTGGCCAGCCAGGTCAGGCCCAGGCCGATGGCGAACAGGTAGAACACCCAGGGCTCGCGCGGCAGCAGCAGATAGACCAGCACCAGCAAGGCTCGGCTGCCGTACATGAGGGCCAGGATCATCTTGCTGCGGTGGTGGCCCACCAGGTGGCCGACCCACAGGCTGCCGACGATGTTGGACAGGCCGATCAGCGCCAGCGACCAGCTGGCCACCGAGGCCGGCAGGCCGCACAGGTCCACCTCGGTCGGCAGGTGCGTGACCAGGAAGGCGATGTGAAAGCCGCAGGTGAAAAAGCCCGCGTGCAGCAGCAGGTAGCTGCGGTCGCCCAGCGCGCCGCGCAGCGTGGCGCGCAGGCCGGCGTCGGCGCCTTCGACGGCGTCGTGCCGCGCCGGCTGGCCGCGCGTGAGCTGACCGACCAGCGGCAGCGCCAGCAGGGTGATGACGGCCAGCGAATACATGGCCCCCATCCAGCCCTGCACCTGGATCAGCAGCTGCGCCAGCGGCGCGAACACGAACTGCCCCAGCGAACCACCGGCGTTGATGACGCCCGAGGCCGTGCCGCGCGCCGCCTTCGGCAGGCGCTGGGCGGCGGCGCCGATCAGCACCGAAAAGCTGCCCGCGCCCGAACCGATGGCCGCCAGCAGGCCCAGGCTGAACACCAGACCCCAGGACGAACCCATCAGCGGCGTCAGCGCGTTGCCCAGCGCCAGCAGCACGATGCCGGCGATCAGCACCGGTCGCGGCCCCCAGCGGTCGGCCGCCGCACCGGCCAGCGGCTGGATGGCGCCCCAGGTGAACTGCGCCACCGCCATGGCCAGGCTGATGCTGGCCATGCCCAGCCCGGTGCTGCTGTTGATCGGGCTCAGAAACAGGCCCAGCGACTGGCGCGTGCCCATGGTCACCATCAGCACGCCGGCGGCGGCCAGCGTCACCGCCAGCGCGCCGGGATGTCGGAGTGGTTTCAGCATGGGGTCCTTCTGGCCTCTGGCCGGGGCCGGGCGGGGTGCCCGGATACTATCAAAACAATAGCTGCTGGCGCTTGCCAGTCATGCGCTGGAACATGATTTTGTTCATGTTCCAGGGCGCCGTGACGGACTGGGCGGCCGTGCCGCTCGAGGGGCCCGGCCCGGCGGGTGTCGGCCCCGCCGCAGGTGCCGTCCACCCACCCAGGCGGCGCCGGGCGTGCGGTCGGGGCGATCGGGGGCAGTGGCCAGGGTGGCGCGGTGCGCATGCGGCATGGCGTTCAGGAACATGACCCATGGGCCATCGAAGCGCAGCGAGGCCCTCCCTCATGGGCGGTTCGCATCAGGCGCTGAGCTGGCCCAGCGCCTGGGCGATGGCGTCGGCGTCGTGCGGGCGCACCAGGCGCGCCTGTTCCTGGCCGTCCTTCAGGAACACCAGGGTCGGCCACAGCTTGACGCCGAAGCTGCGGCCCAGCGGCCGCCCGCGCCCGTCCTCCACCTTGAGGTGCGGCGTGTCCTGGCCGGCGCGCGCGAAGGCCGCCTCGATCAGCGGTTGCGCGCCCTGGCAATGGCCGCACCAGTCGGTGCCGAATTCCAGCACCAGCGGGCCGGTCTGGGCGTCGACCTGGGCGCGGCTCAGGGTCTCGGGGGTGAAGCGGGCGGTGTAGGGCATGGCGGCTGCGCTGCGGTGATCGGTGCCCGGGCATCATAGCCAGCGCGCCGAGGCGCTGCAGCGGCGCCTGGCCGATGGCCGTGCAACGTAGTAGCCTTGCGTTCCCTGGCTTCGAGCAAGAGCACCACCATGAGCGAGACCCACCCTGCCGCCGGCGCCTGCCCGGTGGACCATGCCGCCCTGCGCGACCCCAACGGCCGCCCGGTCAGCGCCGGCGCCGCCGCCTTCGACCCGTTCGGCGACGGCTACCAGCAGAACCCGCCCGAGTACCTGCGCTGGGCGCGCGCCCAGGAGCCGGTGTTCTTTGCGCCGCAGATCGGCTACTGGGTGGTCACGCGCTACGACGACATCAAGGCGGTGTTCCGCGACCACGAAACCTTCGACGCCTCGGTGGCGCTGGAGCGCATGACCCCGGTGACGCCGCAGGTGCTGGACATCCTGGCCGGCTACGACTACGGCATGCAGCGCACCATGGTCAACGAAGTGGAGCCGGCCCACATGGCGCGCCGGCGGGCGCTGATCGAGCCCTTCACGCCGGCGGCGCTCAAGGCGCTCGAACCCATGGTGCGGCGCGTGGCGCGCCAGTACGTGGACCGCTTCATCGACGACGGCCGCGCCGACCTGGTCGAGAAGATGTTCTGGGAGGCGCCGCTCACCGTCGGCCTGCACTTCCTGGGGGTGGAGGAAGACGACATGGCGCTGCTGCGCCAGTATTCGGTGGCGCATACCGTCAACATCTGGGGTCGGCCGACGCCGCAGGAGCAGGTCGAGGTGGCGCACGCGGTGGGCAACTTCTGGCAGCTGTCGGGGCGCATCGTCGAGAAGATGCGCGCCACGCCCGACGGGCCGGGCTGGATGCGCTACACCATCCGCAAGCAGAAGGACCACCCCGACGTCGTCACCGACTCCTACATCCACTCGATGATGATGGCCATCATCGTGGCGGCGCACGAAACCACGGCCCTGGGCATCACCAACGCGGTCCGCCTGCTGCTGGAAAACCGCCCGATCTGGGACGAACTGTGCGCCGACCCCAGCCTGATCGCCGGCGCGGTCGAGGAGTGCCTGCGCCACAACGGCTCGGTGGCGGCCTGGCGGCGCTACGCCACGCGCGAGGCCGAGATCGGCGGCGTGCGCATTCCCCAGGGCGCGCGCGTGCTGGTGGTGCTGGCCTCGGGCAACCATGACGAGCGCCACTTCAGCGACCCCGACGCCATCGACGTGCGGCGCGACAACGCCAGCGAGCACCTGACCTTCGGCTACGGCTCGCACCAGTGCATGGGCAAGAACCTGGCGCGGCTGGAGTTGCAGATCTACCTGGAGGAGCTGACGCGCCGCCTGCCGCACCTGCGCCTGCTGCCGCAGCGCTTCGACTACGTGCCCAACACCTCGTTTCGCGGGCCCAAGCAGCTGTGGGTCGAGTGGGACCCGGCGCTCAACCCCGAGCGTGCCCAGCCCGCGCTGCTGGCGCAGGCGCAGCCGGTGCGGCTGGGCGAATCCAGCCGCCAGGCCGTCACCCGCCCGGTGGTCGTCGAGCGCATCAGCCGTGCCACCGACGACGTGCTGCTGCTGCGCCTGGTGGCCGCCAACGGCCAGCCGCTGCCCGGCTGGTCGCCGGGCGCCCATGTCGACCTCGAATGCGGCAGCGCCGACCGTTCGCGCCAGTACTCGCTGTGCAGCGACCCGGCCGACAGCCGCGCCTACGAGATCGCCGTGCTGCGCGACCCCGACAGCCGTGGCGGGTCGGCCTGGATCCACCAGCATCTGCAGGTCGGCGACCGGCTGCGCCTGCGCGGCCCGCGCAACCACTTCCGTTTCGACGAAACGGGCGGCCGCGCCATCTTCGTGGCCGGCGGCATCGGCATCACGCCGATCGCCGCCATGGCGCGGCGCGCCCGGCAGCGCGGCATCGACTACGCACTGCACTACAGCGGCGGCAGCCGCCGCCGCATGGCCCTGCTGGCCGAACTGCAGGCCGAACACGGCGAGCGCCTGATCGTGCATGCCAGCGACGAGGGCCAGCGCCTCGACCTGCCGGCGCTGCTGGCCACGCCGCGCGCCGACACCCGCATCTATGCCTGCGGCCCGCAGCGCATGCTGCAGGCGCTGCAGGACGCCACCGCCCACTGGCCCGAAGGTGCGCTGTGCGTCGAGCATTTCCAGACCGCGCCGCCCACCCTCGATCCGGCCCGGGAGCACGCCTTCGAGGTCGAGCTCAGGGACTCCGGCATCACCCTGCAGGTGCGTGCCGACCAGACCATCCTGTCGGCGCTGCAGGGCGCCAACATCGACGTGCAGTGCGATTGCACCGAAGGTCTGTGCGGCTCCTGCGAGACGCGCGTGCTGGGTGGCGACATCGACCACCGCGACCTGGTGCTGACGCGCACCGAGCGCGAGCGCCAGGACCGCATGATGGTGTGCTGCTCGCGCGCCCGCGGCGAGCGCCTGGTGCTGGAGCTGTGACCCTGGATCTAGGGTGACCCAGCCCGGGGGCGGCCTGGCCTACACTCGGGGCCGGTGCAGTGTCAAGGACGCAGGAGAGCGCATGTTCGAACGGATTCTGGTGCCCCTGGATGGCTCGGTGTTTTCCGAAGAGATGCTGGCCCACGCCACCGGCCTGGCGGCGGTGCGCGGCACGCCGCTGACGCTGATGCGGGTGGTGGACAAGGGCGCCGACGAGGCCGAGGCGCGCGCCTACGTCGAGGCTCTGGCGGCCCGCCATGGGGCACGCGGCATCTGCGTGGTGGCGCATGGCGACGTGGCCGACACGGTGCTGGACGAGGCTGCGGGTGTGCCGCACACGCTGGTGGCGATGTCCTCGCGCGGGCGCTCGGGCCTGATGGAGGCGGTGCTGGGCAGCGTGGCGCAGCGCGTGGTGCGCGGTGCCGACGCGCCGGTGCTGGTGTACCGGCCGACTGGTCGCTCGGCCGCCGGCGGCGGCGCGGTGGCGGTGCGGCGCATCGTGCTGCCGCTCGACGGCAGCCCGCTGTCCGAGGTCATGGGCCTGCAGGCGGCCGAATTCGCCCGCTGGGCCGGCGCCGAGCTGGAGGTGGTGCGGGTGGTCGACGCCACCGGCGCGGCCGGACTGCCGGCGGGCGGCGAGTTGGCGGCGCTGGAATCGGGCTACGTGCGCAGCAAGGCCACCGAGCTGGGTCGCAGCCACGGCGTGCCGGTCAACTGGGACGTGCTGCATGGCGACGCGGTGCAGGCCATTGCCAGCCACGTGGCCGTGCGCAGCGACACCGTGCTGGCGATGGTCACGCGCCGCCAGGGCGCGGTCGAAACCGCCCTGCTGGGCAGCGTGACCGCCGGCTGCCTGCGCCAGGCCGGCGTGCCGGTGCTGATGCGCGCGCCCTGAGTCGCCGCGGGGGCGGGGCTACAGCGCGCCCTCGAACATCATCACCCGCACTTCGTCGCCCACCGCCACGTCGCCCTGGGCGTGGCCGAGCACGATCAGTCCGTTGGCCTGCACCATGGACGACAGCACGCCCGAGCCCTGGTTGCCGGTGGTGCGCACCGTCAGCTGGCCATCGGGCTGGGTGCTGACGACGCCGCGCTGGTATTCGGTGCGGCCGGGCTTCTTGGCGATCGCCTGGCTGCTGCGCGCGCGCAGCCACACCGGCGGCTCGGGCCGCGCGCCCATCATGCGCAGCAGCGCCGGCCGCACGAAGGCCAGAAAGGTCACCATCACCGCCACCGGGTTGCCCGGCAGGCCGAACAGGATCGCTGAATTACTATTGTTTTGATAGCTGTTGGCGTTTGCTGTGTTTGCGCTGGAGGCCGATTTGACGTGTAACTCCGGGGCCGGGGTGACGATCCGCCCGACCGCCATCGGCCGGCCTGGCCGCATGGCGATGCGCCAGAACACCACGTCGCCCAGCTCGCGCATCATGGCCTTGGTGTGGTCGGCTTCGCCCACGCTGACGCCGCCGCTGGTGATGACGGCATCGGCCTGTGCGGCGGCCTGGCCGAACGCCGCCCGCAGCGCGGCCGGCTGGTCGGGCACCACGCCGAGGTCGATCACTTCGACCCCCAGGCGTGCCAGCAGGCCGCCGACCGTGTAGCGGTTGCTGTCGTACACCGCGCCTTCGCGGGGGGGCTGGCCGAGCGACAGGATTTCGTCGCCGGTCGAGAAGTAGGCCACGCGCAGGCGCCGCCGCAGCGTCACCTGGCCCAGCCCGAGGCTGGCCAGCAGGCCGAGCGCGGCCGGGGTCAGGCGCTCGCCCTGGCGCAGCGCCGGGCGGCCGGCCATCAGGTCTTCGCCGGCCTGGCGGCGGTTGTCGCCGCGCTGCACCACGCCGGCCGGCAGCTCGATCTGCGCGCCCTCGACGCGGGTGAATTCCTGCGGCACCACGGTGTCCAGCCCGGCCGGCATGACGGCGCCGGTCATGATCTTCACGCATTCGCCGGCCGCCACCGCAGCGCGCCAGGCGGTGCCGGCCAGCGCCGTGCCGACGCAGCGCAGGCGCAGCGGCTGGCCGGGTTGCAGTTGCGCGCCGTCGAAGGCAAAGCCGTCCATGGCCGAGTTGTCGTGCGGCGGCACGCTGATGGGCGAGATCACGTCTTCGGCCAGCACCCGGCCCAGCGCCTCGGGCAGCGGCACGCGCTGCACTTCGGTGACGGGCTCGACCAGGCGCTGCAGAAAGGCGGTCACGGCGTCGGCGTGCAGCGCCTGCGGGTCGTAGCCCTGCAGCGCGGCGGCGATGTCGGCGGTGCGCGGGGTGGTGGCGGCCGTGGTCGGGGTCATAGCACTTTGACCATCAGCGCCTTGTCGTGGTAGCGGCCATCGATCTTGATGGCGCGCGGCAGCAGGCCATAGCGCACGAAGCCGGCGTGCTCGTACAGGGCCACGGCGCGCGCGTTGCTGGCGGTGACCGACAGCACCACCTGCTCCAGCCCCGGCAGCTGGCGCACCAGCTGGTCGAACGCGGCCAGCAGCGCCTTGCCGATGCCGTGGCTGCGCACCTCGGGGGCGATGATCATGCCCACCAGGGCGGCTTCGTGGCGTTTTTTCAGGCGCGACTCGCGCTCGCACACCACGGCGCCCAGCATGGCGCCGGCGGGGTCGAAGGCGCCCAGGATGAAGTGGTCTTCCGGCGGTTGCCCCAGGCGCGTGGCGTAGGCGGCGGCCGGCAGGGCCGAGCCGGCGTTGAAGTCGGTGGTGAAGGCCTCCGGGTCGTGGCGCAGGCCGATGTCGCGCAGCGCCTTGTAGGCGGGCAGGTCGGCCGGGCCGAGCAGGCGGATGGTCAGCGGCGGCAGCGGCATGGTGGTGTCTCCGGGGTCAGAAGCTGGGCATGGGGGGCTGGCATGCGTCTTGTCGGGGTTCGCGCTCCAGCTGGCGCAGCTCGGCCAGCGTGTTGGCGTTGGCAAAGGCGCGCGGGTCGTCGCCCGGGTGGTCGAACGGCACCAGCACCTGCCGGTGCTGCGCGGTCCAGGCGTCGATCTTGCGCCCGCCCGCCGCCATGAAGCGCGCCAGGCTGTCGTGCAACTCGCGCCGCAGCAGGCAGAACACCGGCTGGGGGCGCAGCCGGCCGTCCTCCTCGGGCGCCGCGACCATGGCGATATCGGCCTTTTGGGCAAGCAGGGCTTGCGCCAGGCGCTCGCAAAGCGATAGCGGAAAACGCGGCACGTCGCACGGCAGGGTGAGCATCCAGGGCGTCTGGGCATGCGCCAGCCCGGTCAGGAACCCGGCCAGCGGGCCGGCGTAATCGGGCAGCACGTCGGGCCACACCGGCACGCCGAAGGCCTGGTAGTCGGGCAGGTGGCGGTTGGCGTTGATCAGCATGGCGGCGGGCGGCAACGTCTGCCGGCGCAAACGCTCCAGCGCATGCTGGGCCAGCGGCAGGCCGCCGAAGCTCTGCAGGCCCTTGTCCAGCCCACCCATGCGGCTGCCGCGGCCGCCGGCCAGCAGCAGGGCGGTGATGGGGATCCGGTCCGGATCGGCAGGGGCGCCAGGGATGGCGGTCATGACGCGAGTCTCGGCCAGGCCCGGGGCGCGGGGTCAGCCACCGATGTAGCTCATCTCGATGCGCCGCTCGCCGCTGTGCGGGTCGAGCCGGCCGCTGGCGCGCAGCTCGCTGTAGCGGTCGGCGCGATGGCCCCAGATGGCGCCGATGGCGTGGCCGATGGCCTCGTCGCTGGCGCCGCCGCGCAGCAGGGCGCGCAGGTCGTAGCCCTGGCTGGCAAACAGGCACAGGTACAGCCGCCCTTCGGTGGACAGGCGGGCGCGGTTGCAGTCGCCGCAGAACGGGCGGGTGACGCTGCTGATGAGGCCGATCTCGCCCAGCGCCGGGTCGTGGCGGCCATCGGCGCCGGCATGGCCCCAGCGCTCGGCGGTTTCGCCCGGCGCGCTGTGCGCCAGCGGCACCAGGGCGAATTCGGCCTGCAGGCGCCGCAGCACCTCGGCCGAGGGCAGCACCTCGTCCATGCGCCAGCCGTTGGTGGCGCCCACGTCCATGTATTCGATGAAGCGCAGCGCCATGCCGCTGCCGCGAAAGTGCCGCGCCATGGGCACGATCTCGTGCGCGTTGGTGCCGCGCTTGACCACCATGTTGACCTTGATCGGCGCCAGCCCGGCGGCCTGCGCCGCCTCGATGCCGGCCAGCACCTCGCGCACCGGAAAGCCGACGTCGTTCATGCGCTGGAACACCGCATCGTCCAGGCTGTCCAGGCTGACCGTGACGCGCCTGAGGCCCGCCGCCGCCAGCGCGCGGGCCTTGCGCGCCAGCAGCGAGCCGTTGGTGGTGAGGGTGATGTCCAGCGGCTCGCCGTCGGGCGTGCGCAGCGCCGCCAGCTGCTCGATCAGACCCTCGACGTTCTTGCGCAGCAGCGGCTCACCGCCGGTCAGGCGGATCTTGCGCACGCCGTGGGCGATGAACAGGCGCGCCAGGCGCGTGATTTCCTCGAACGTCAGCAGCGACGCGTGCGGCAGGTAGGGGTAGTCGGCGCCGAACACCTCCTTGGGCATGCAGTAGGTGCAGCGGAAGTTGCAGCGGTCGGTGACGCTGATGCGCAGATCGTGCAGCGGGCGTCCGCGGGTGTCGGTCAATTCCTGGCCCGGCGCCGGCGCCGCTGCCGGGATCGGCAGCCCCGCCGTGCGCTGGTCGATGAGGGGAATGTTGCGCTCTCCCATGGCGGCCATTATCCGCAAGCGCCGATGCCCCTGACGTCCGCAGGCCGTGTCGCCGCGCTACCATTGATCGACATCATGAAACCGCCCATCGCCATGCCTGCACCCGAGCACCACACCCGCCGCCGCTGGCTGGGCCGCCTGACCGCCGCCACGGCGGCCAGTCTGGCCGCGCCCTGGCTGTGCGCCAAGGACGCCGCGCCCCTGCCGTTGCCGGCGCTGGGCAGTGCGCTGCCGCTGGTGGCGGCGCCGCTGCTGGGCGGCGGGCGCTTCGAGCCGGCGCAGGCCGAAGGCCGCGTGCTGGTGCTGTACTGGTGGGCCAGCTGGTGCCCGTTCTGCGCCCAGCAAAGCCCTGAAATGCAGAAACTGTGGGACGCCCAGCGCGGGCGCGGCCTGCAGATGCTGGCGCTGTCGATCGACAAGAAGCAGGGCGACGCCAGCGCCTACCTGCAGAAAAAGGGCTACACGTTTCCGGCCGCCTGGCTGAGCCCCGATCTGGCCCGCGCCTACCCCAAACCCGATGGCCTGCCGGTCACCGTGGTGCGCGGCAAGGACGGGCGTGTGCTGCAGGCCGAGAAGGGGCAGTTGTTTCCCGAGGATGTGGCCGGTCTGGCGCGCTGGCTCTGAGTGCTACATAAAATGTAGCATCTGGCGGTCTTCTCCATTGGGCTGGCGCCTGATTTCTTTCTGATCTCCGGCGTTGTCGTGGAGGCGCCGCGAGGTCATGCGTCATGGCGCCCGACCGTGTTCAGACGCAGCGTGCGCCGTCCACCTCGATGCACACGCCGCTGATGAAGGCCGCCTCGTCGCTGGCCAGATACAGCGCGGCGTTGGCGACGTCCAGCGCGGTGGAAAAGCGCCCCAGCGGGATGGTGGCCAGGAATTTCGCGCGCCGCGCCTCGTCCACCGGGCCGCCGGCGAATTCGGCCGACAGGCCGGTGTCGGGGTTGAACACCGGGTTGATGCAGTTGACGCGGATGTTGTCGGGCCCCAGCTCGGCCGCCATCGACTTGCTGGTGATGATGACCGCGCCCTTGCTTCCGTTGTACCAGGTCAGGCCCGGGCGCGGGCGCAGGCCGGCGGTGGAGGCGATGTTGATGAAGCTGCCGCCGCTGCCGCCCGGGTTGGCACGCATGGCCGGCACGGCGTGGATGGCGCTCCAGTAGATGCTCTTCATGTTGACGGCGTAGACCTTGTCGAACTCGGCCTCGCTCACTTCCAGCATGGGGCGGTTGCGGTGCGTCCAGCCGGCGTTGTTGACCACCACGTCCAGGCGCCCGCCGAAGTCCTGCGCGGCCTGCACCAGACGCGCCCAGTCGTCGCCGCGCGTGACGTCGGCGGCGACGTAGCGCGCCTGCCCACCGGCCGCCACGATGTCGGCGGTGACTTTTTCGCCCAGGGTCGGCTGGATGTCGTTGACGATCACCACCGCCCCCTCGACCGCCAGCCGGCGGGCAATGCCCTCGCCGATGCCGCCGCCGGCGCCGGTGACGATGATGGATTTGTTTTTTGCCCGCATGTGCTTTGCTCCTTGTGACGCAGTTGGCAGTTCGGACCGGATGTTACGCGGCCGCTGCCGTGACGTCGTTACGATGTCAGGTCTTCACCGATGCACCGGAGGGTTCGAGCATGAACGGATCACTGATTGACGACCTGATGGGACAACTGCAGGGCCCCTCGCTGGGCCCGATCGCGCAGCAGCTGGGCACCGACGCCGACACCGCCGGCCAGGCCATTGCCGCCGCACTGCCCATGCTGGTGGGCGCGCTGGGGCGCAACGCGCAGCAACCTGGCGGCGCCGGTGCCCTGTTCGAGGCGCTGCAACGCGACCACGCGGGCAGCGGCGCGATGGATCTCGGCGGGCTGCTCGGTGGCCTGCTGGGCGGCGCCGGCGCGGGCGCCGGCAGCGCAGGCATGGGTGGCATGGGTGGCATGGGTGATCTGCTGGGCAGCGTGCTGGGCGGCGGCGCGCCCGCCAGCCGGCAGCTCGATGCCGGTGGCATTTTGGGTCACATCCTGGGCGGCGCGCAGCCACGCGCCGAGGCGGGCCTGAGTCAGGCCACCGGTCTGGACATGGGCCAGGCCGGCAAGCTGCTGATGATGCTGGCGCCCATCGTGATGGCCGCGCTGGCCAGGCGAGTCAACGCTGGCCAGCTCGATGCCGGCGGACTGGGCGATGTGCTGGGGCAGGAGCGTGCCCAGCTGCAGCAGCAGGGCGGCCTGGGCGGCGGCCTGATGAACGCCGTGCTGGATCAGAACGGCGATGGCCAACTCGATCTGGGCGACCTGCTCAAGCTTGGCGGCAGCCTGCTCGGCGGTCGGCGCTGAAGGACTGGCCTGTTGCGCTTCGGGCGGCGGCGCGACAGGATATGCCCCGCACGCAGAGGACGCAGCGATGGCGCCGAAGACGCTGAAAGATGCGGTTGTCTTTTGCGTGCGCTGCGATACCGTGGTGCCTGCTGCGCGGGGACGCCCGGGCGTCCGACCTGATCACCCGTGCTGTACGGCGACCGTCTTGAGCACCGTGAAGCCGTACAGCGCCTCGAAGCCCTTTTCGCGCCCATAGCCGGACGACTTGTAGCCGCCAAAGGGCAGTTCCACGCCACCGCCGGCGCCGTAGTTGTTGACGAACACCTGACCGCTGCGAACGCGCCGCGCCATGCGGAACTGGCGCGCGCCGTCGCGCGTCCAGACACCGGCCACCAGGCCGAAACGGGTGGCGTTGGCCAGTTCCACCGCGTGGTCCTCGTCGCGAAACGGCATCGCCGACAGCACCGGGCCGAACACCTCTTCCTGCGCCACGCGGTGCGCCACCGGCACGTCGGCCAGCAGCACCGGGGCCTGGTAGAAGCCGGCTTCGGGCGCTTCGTCGACGATCTGGCCCTGCGCCACCGTCGCGATGCCGTCGTTCTGGGCGTCCGAAAGAAAGTCCCATACGCGCTGTTGCTGGCTCTGACGGATCAGGGGGCCGACGTCCAGGTCCATGCTGGCCGGGCCCACGCGCAGGGCCTCGAAGGCGGCACCCAGGCGGTCGAGCATCTGGTCGTAAATGCTTTGCTGGATCAGCACGCGCGAACCGGCCGAGCAAGTCTGACCGGCGTTCTGCACGATGGCGTTGATGACCACCGGCAGGGCGGCGTCCAGGTCGGCGTCGGCAAAGATGATCTGTGGGCTCTTGCCGCCCAGTTCCAGCGTCACCGGGCAGTGGCGCTCGGCGGCCACCTGCTGGATCAGCGTGCCCACGCGCGGGCTGCCGGTGAAGCTGATGTGGTCGATGCCGGGGTGGCGCGCCAGTGCGTCGCCCACCTCGTGGCCGTAGCCGGTGACCAGGTTGATGGTGCCTGGCGGAAAGCCCACTTCCGCCGCCAGTTGCGCCACCCGCAGCAACGACAGGCAGGCGTCCTCGGCCGGCTTGACCACGCAGCAGTTGCCCGCCGCCAGCGCACCGCCCACGCTGCGGCCGAAGATCTGCATCGGGTAGTTCCAGGGGATCACGTGGCCGGTCACGCCATGCGGCTCGCGCCAGGTGAACACGCTGTAGCCATTCTGGTAGGGCAGGGTTTCGCCATGCAGCTTGTCGCAGGCGCCGGCGTAGAACTCGAAGTAGCGCGCCAGCGCGGCGGCGTCGGCGCGCGCCTGTCGGGTGGGTTTGCCGCAGTCGCGCTGCTCCAGCAGCGCCAGCTCGTCGGCATGGTCGGCGACCTTGCGCGACAGCGCCATCAGCAGGCGCCCGCGTTCGGCGGCCGACAGGCGGCTCCAGCGCTCGTCGTAGCAGGCGCGCGCCGAGCGCACGGCGCGGTCGATGTCGCGCGCGTCGCTGCGCTGCAGTTCGTCGAAGGGCTGACCGTCGGAGGGGTCGAGCACCGGCAGGGTGTGGCCCGACAGGGACGGCACGGAGGCGTTGTCGATGAAGTTGTATTGCATGGCGGTATTGTGCCGCCGTGCGGCACGGATCGCGCGGCACCATCGGCGCCGTCCGCGTGGGTGCATCACCATGACCATCGATCCAACGTCCCGGCGCCTGCCCTTGGGCATCTGGGTGCTGGGCTTCGTCAGCCTGCTGATGGATGTCTCCTCCGAGATGATCCACAGCCTGCTGCCGATGTTCATGGTCGGCTCGCTGGGCATGAGCGTGGCCCTGGTCGGCCTGCTGGAAGGCCTGGCCGAGGCCACGGCGCTGATTGCCAAGGTGTTCTCGGGTGTGCTGAGCGACTGGCTGGGTCGGCGCAAGCGGCTGGCGTTGCTCGGCTACGGCCTCAGCGCGGTGACCAAGCCGCTGTTTGCCCTGGCCGCCGGGCCGGCGGGGCCGGCGCTGGTGATCACCGCGCGCCTGATGGACCGGGTCGGCAAGGGCATTCGCGGCGCGCCGCGCGATGCGCTGGTGGCTGATCTGGCTCCGCCCGAACTGCGCGGCGCGGCGTTCGGCCTGCGTCAGGCGCTGGACACCGTGGGCGCCTTCGTCGGCCCGCTGCTGGCGACGGTGCTGATGCTGCTGTGGTCCGACCACTTCCGCGCCGTGTTCGCGCTGGCCCTTGTGCCGGCGGCGTTGTGTGTGCTGCTGCTGGCCCTGGGCGTGCGCGAACCCGAGCGCCCCGCCGGCAGGCCCCGCATCAACCCTCTCAGCCGCGCCAACCTGGTGCGTCTGCCGCGCGCCTACTGGTCGGTGGTCGGCGTGGGCGCGGTGTTCACGCTGGCGCGCTTTTCGGAGGCCTTTCTGGTGCTGCGCGCCGAGCAGACCGGCGTGGCGATCGCGCTGGTGCCGCTGGTGATGGTGGCCATGAACGCGGTGTACGCGCTGGCGGCCTACCCCTTTGGCAAGCTGGCCGACCGCCTGCCCCACGCCCGCCTGCTGTTCGCCGGACTCGCGGTGCTGTGGCTGGCCGATGGCGTGCTGGCCGTGGCCACCCACTGGTCGGCGCTGCTGCTGGGCATCCTGCTATGGGGTCTGCACCTGGCGATGACGCAGGGGCTGCTGGCGGCCATGGTGGCCGCCACGGTGCCTGACGACTTGCGCGGCACCGGCTTTGGCTTGTTCTACCTGGTCAGTGGCGTGGCCATGCTGGCAGCCAGCGTCGTGGCGGGCCTGCTGTGGCAGGTTCTGGGGCCGGCATGGACGTTTGGCGCCGGGGCCGGGTTTTGTGCACTGACGATGCTGGTGCTCGCCCGCCCGGCCGCACGGCACAAAAAAAGCCCGCCGGGCGGCGGGCTTTGATGTGGCCGGTGGGCGCGCTTACTGCAACGTCACCTCGACGCGGCGTGCCTGCGGGCCGCTGCCGGCCTGGATGTCTTCGGGCTTTTGCAACTGCATCTGCTCGTCGGTCACGCCCAGGCTCTTGAGCAGCGCGGCCACGGCCAGGGCGCGCTGCTTGGCGACTTCGGCGTTGGCGGCGGCGCTGCCGGTGCTGTCCACGTAGCCGCTGATGGCGGCCTTCTTGCCGGCCTTGACGCCGTTGACGATGGTGGCCAGCGCCTGGCTGCCGTCCGGGTGCGGGTCGGCCTTGCCGGTGGCGAAGTAGAACAGCACTTTCTCACCTTCGACCACCACCGAGGCGGCATCGTCGCTCGCGCTGGCCGGGGCTACGGCAGGGGCCGGCGCCGCAGCGCTGACCTGGGCTGCCGGCGCCGTGGGGGCGGCGCCGTCGGCCTTGCCGCCATGCATGCCCACCACCAGCGGCACGATCAGCAGCGCCACGATGTTGATGATCTTGATCAGCGGGTTGACGGCCGGGCCGGCGGTGTCCTTGTAGGGGTCGCCCACGGTGTCGCCGGTGACGGCGGCCTTGTGCGCCTCGCTGCCCTTGCCGCCGTGGTGGCCGTCCTCGATGTACTTCTTGGCGTTGTCCCAGGCGCCGCCGCCGGTGCACATGGAGATGGCGACGAACAGGCCGGTGACGATGGTGCCCATCAGCAGGCCGCCCAGCGCCTTCGGCCCCAGCACCAGGCCGACCAGGATCGGCACCGCCACCGGCAGCAGGCTGGGGATCATCATTTCCTTGATGGCCGCGCCGGTCAGCATGTCGACGGCCTTGCCGTATTCGGGTTTGCCGGTGCCTTCCATGATGCCCTTGATCTCGCGGAACTGGCGGCGCACCTCTTCGACCACGCTGCCGGCGGCGCGGCCGACGGCTTCCATGGCCATGGCGCCGAACAGGTAGGGGATCAGGCCGCCGATGAACAGGCCCACGATCACCATCGGGTCGGACAGATCGAACGAGATGGCCTGCCCAAAGCTTTCCAGCTTGTGCGTGTAGTCGGCAAACAGCACCAGCGCCGCGAGGCCCGCCGAGCCGATGGCGTAGCCCTTGGTCACCGCCTTGGTGGTGTTGCCGACGGCGTCCAGCGGGTCGGTGATGTCGCGCACGGCGGACGGCATTTCGCTCATTTCGGCAATGCCGCCGGCGTTGTCGGTGATGGGGCCGTAGGCGTCCAGCGCGACGATGATGCCGGCCATCGACAGCATCGACATGGCGGCCACCGCGACGCCGTACAGGCCGGCCAGGGCATAGGCCGCAACGATGGCGATGCAGACGAAGATCACCGGCCAGGCGGTGGACTTCATGGACACGCCGATGCCGGCGATGATGTTGGTGGCGTGGCCGGTGGTGCTGGCCTGCGCCACGTGCTTGACCGGGCCGTACTGGGTGCCGGTGTAGTACTCGGTGATCCACACCAGCGCCGCCGTCAGCACCAGGCCCACCACGCAGGCGCCGAACAGCTTCATCACGGCGCCGCTGCCGCCCAGGGCGTTGTCGGGGATGATCCAGCTGGTCACGAAGTAGAAGGCGATCAGCGACAGCACGCCGGCGATCGCCAGGCCCTTGTAGAGCGCCGGCATCACGTTCTTCATGCCGGGACTGGCCTTGACGAAGAAGGTGCCGATGATGGAGGCGATGATCGACACGCCGCCCAGCGCCAGCGGGTACAGCACGGCTTGCGTCGGCGCGGCGGTGACCATCAGGGCGCCCAGCACCATGGTGGCGATCAGGGTGACGGCGTAGGTCTCGAACAGGTCGGCCGCCATGCCGGCGCAGTCGCCCACGTTGTCGCCCACGTTGTCGGCGATCACGGCGGGGTTGCGCGGGTCATCTTCGGGGATGCCGGCCTCGACCTTGCCCACCAGGTCGGCGCCCACGTCGGCACCCTTGGTGAAGATGCCGCCGCCCAGACGCGCGAAGATGGAGATCAGCGAGGAGCCGAAGGCAAAGCCGATCAGCGGGTTGAGCGTATGTGCGTCGGCTGCCGTGCCGCCCAGGAACCAGTAGAACCCGGCCACGCCCAGCAGGCCCAGGCCGACCACCAGCATGCCGGTGATGGCGCCGCCGCGGAAGGCCACGTCCAGCGCCGGGCCGATGCCCTTGGTGGCGGCCTGCGCGGTGCGCACGTTGGCGCGCACCGAGACGTTCATGCCGATGAAGCCGCAGGCGCCCGACAGCAGCGCGCCGACGACGAAGCCGATGGCCGTCTTCAGGTCAAGAAACACCGCGATCAGGATCGCCAGCACCACGCCGACGATGGCGATGGTCTTGTACTGCCGCGCCAGATAGGCGGCGGCACCGGCCTGGATGGCCGAGGCGATCTCCTGCATGCGGGCGTTGCCCGCGTCCTGGGAAAGGATCCAGCCGCGTGCCCAGAAGCCGTAGACCACGGCCACAAGCCCGCAGACGAGCGCCAGAATCAGCGCCGAATTGCCTGTCATTTGAAATCACTCCTCGCTAAAGCGTTGCGCTTCAAGAGGAGCCGGATGCGCTGACCCGCGAGCGGCAACGCAGCCAGCACCCTCACTGCGTTGCTTCCTCGCGTCCTCGATTCGTGCCGCGATTGGCCAACCGTGCAATTTTACGCAGATTGCCCGGGCGGGCCGGCCTGCAAGGGGGGCGAAAGTAAAATCCGGCCCAATCGCACTTTGATCCTTCATTCAACCCTTCCACACACAAGACATGCCCCTCGATCGCATCTCCCCCGGCAGCAAAACCCCCGATGAGTTCAACGTCATCGTCGAGATCCCGATGGACGCCGACCCCATCAAGTACGAAGTCGACGACGAGACCGGCGCCCTGTTCGTCGACCGCTTCATGACGGTGGCGATGTACTACCCGACCAACTACGGCTACATCCCGCAGACGCTGGCGGGCGACGGCGACCCGGTCGACGTGCTGGTGGTCACGCCCTATCCGCTGCAGGCCGGCGTGGTCATCACCTGCCGTGCGGTCGGCATCCTGAAAATGGAAGACGAAGCCGGCATCGACGGCAAGGTGCTGGCGGTGCCGGTCGACCGCATTTCCAGCATGTACAGCCGCTGGAAGAAGATCGAGGATGTCAACACCATGCGGCTGGAAGCCATCACCCACTTCTTCCAGCACTACAAGGATCTGGAGCGCGGCAAGTGGGTCAAGGTGCTGGGCTGGGAAGGCCCCGAGGCGGCGCACAAGGAAGTCACCGACGGCCTCGCCAGCTACCGCAAGGCGCACCCCCAGCGCTGAGCCGGTATTTCGGTAACGAATGAGCTATCCGCACTCACCAGGCAAGCGCGGATGGCTATGTTTTTGGTAGCTTGTTGCGGGTCGTGCGTGCGGACAGGCCGACACCAGCGCCCCTGCGTGGGGTGAATCGGCAACCCCGTGCAAGGGGGCCTGCAGGCAGGGCGAGTGTGCCCTTGTCGGGAGCGATCGGGGCGCGGCCGGACGGCGCAACACCGTGCGTTCTGCGCCGCTGCGGCTGGCGCGGGGCATGGGGTGGCGGCTCGGCGCGCAGGTGCCGTCACTGGGGTTCGTCGAGCTGATCCACAAAGCGGCGCAACCTCTCGGTCTGGCGCTGGCGGTGTCGGCGCTCGGATGGTGTGAGGTACACCTCGCCACGCTTCTTGCCGATGTCGTCATTGGCGAACATCGCCTGCACCCGACCGCGCATGACCTGGATCACCACTTCGTGTTCGTGAATCAGGTCATGCATTCTGCGCACATGCGGCAGCGGCGCTCCCTTGAACACCAGCAGCTCGCCGCTGAACCAGCGCGCAAACACCCGCTGGCCCGGGCGTACCTGCCAGACGCCTGACAGGTGCACCAGGTAGAGGCGGCCCTTGTCGACCGTCCAGGTGCCGACGTACCCGAGCGGGCGCTCCGGGCTCTGGTGCCACGTCCACTGCCTGCCAGCTTCGCTGGAAAGGTCGGCTGGAGGGGGCGTGCGCCGAATGTGCCGATGTGCGCGGGGAAAATGTGGCCGCTGGTTCATCGACCAGGTTTCGCCATCAAGAATGAACCGCTCGGGTGGTTGCGTCATGGTCAAGGCTCCATTGCGGTGGTGAGGTCGATCGGATGCAATGGCCGCACGTGCGGCGACCGATGCGGGCCGTTGCGTACCCGCCAAAAAGAAACCCGCCATGGGCGGGCCGGGCGCCAAGCAAAGTTGCTATCGAAAAGATGGCTGCTCGCGCTTGCTGTGTCAGTGTTAGATCGACATCGGGATTGAAAGTTCCATGGTCGATCGGCACCGCCATGCAGGCGCGCGGAGTGTTGCGTCGCCGCTCCAGCATCGGACGATGGAGCGCAGGCGCTCAGCCGTACGCGAACTTCGGGTCGGGCTTGTCCATGTGGCGCATCAGGGGGTGCTGGTCGGCGTTGATCGTCAGCATGGTGTAGCTCTCGTGCGCCTCGGCCCTGGCGCGATCGATCCAGGTGTTCCACAGTCCCGCCAGACCCCAGGGTTGGCCGTCGGCGCGGCGAAAGCGCCACCACACGATGCGCTCCGTCTCCCCGCACGGCTTGTCGAACGGCTGCGCCGGCATGATGCAGCGCTGGCCCCGCGTCCAGGGTTGCCTTGCTCGGCAACTCGTCGCTGTGTGGGTTGTGGGTGCTGTGCGGCAGGCGCGCCTGCGGTGCAAACCACGGAATCAGCCCCCACTGGCACACCACCAGCTCGCGCCCGCCGTCCTCACCCGCGAGTTGACCTGTTACATGTACCACTACAACTTCCATCGACCACGCTCTGCGACTTCCGGCAAGCCGTGCCGCGCGACCACTTGAACGTGGCCGACGTGCTCGGCATGCACGCTGTGTTGCTGCAGCGATGCGGCGGCGCCTTGGGGGCGGTTCCTACAATCGACGCATGCCTGTACTCCCTGATGCGCCCACGGCCGCCGATCTGCCCCTGCTGGCCGGCCTGAACCCCGAACAGAAAGCCGCCGTCACCCTGCCGCCCGAGCCCGCGCTGATCCTGGCCGGCGCCGGTTCGGGCAAGACGCG
>JADLIA010000009.1 GCA_020848515.1 Rubrivivax sp.
GGGCGCGATCCAGCAGGCCGGCCCACAGCCGCGCCGACCCCACCACCGCCAGCCCCAGCAGGGTGTAGAACAACGTGACGGCGCCGGCGCTCACGCCCTGCTCGCGCAGCAGCGCGATGACGAAGGTCATGTAGCCGATGTAGCCGACGCCGAACAGCGTGTAGCCGGCCAGCGCCAGCGCCATCGCGCGCCATGGCAGGTTTTGGGGTGAATCGGCCTGTGGATGGCTTGCACCTTGCGCCATTAGCTCCTGTTTTCGTAGCGCATTGGCCGGCCACCAGAGCACCGCCGTGGCCGCCAGGCACAGCGCCGCCAGCCCCCACCAGGCCCAGGCCCAGCCGTGCGCCACGCCCTGCGCGGCCTGCAGCACCAGCGGCACGCCCAGCGCCGACGCCGCGATGCCCCAGCCCGTGCCACCGTAGTACAGCCCCAGCAGCAGCCCGGCCCGCTGCGGCGACTGCGCCCCCAGCCGCGCCGCCATCAGACCGCCCGAGACGAACACCAGCGCGCTGGCCGCGCCGGCCAGCAGGCGCTGCAGCAGCAGCGGCACGGCGTCGGTGAAGAAACCCGACGCCGCCATGAACACACTGGCCAGCGCACTGCCCGTCAGCAGCACCGTCGAGGCGCTCCAGCGCCGCATCAGCCAGGGCGTGGCGATCGCCCCCAGCAGATAGCCCAGCGCGTTGGCGGTGTTCATGGCGCCGGCCAGGGTGTAGCTCCAGGCCAGGTCCTCGCGCATCACCGGCAGCAGCAGCGCATAGGCAAAGCGCGTGATGCCCAGCGACACCGCCGCGCCCAGCGACAGCGCCAGCGCCAGCCACAGCAGGCGCGACAGGGGCGGGGCGGGCGGGCTCATGGGGCGATTGTGCGCCGCGCAGGCCCTGCCTGCCGGCCCGGCGGGGACAGGCAGCGCACTCGCGCCCCCCTGTCGCACAATCGGCCCAGGCAGCCCCTGACCGCGAGACCCACCCATGGCCCAGACCCTGTTCACCGCCACCCGCGTCGGCGCCATCGACGTCGCCAGCCGGCTCGTCATGGCGCCGCTCACCCGCAACCGCGCGCCCGGGGCCATTCCCAATGCGCTGATGGCCGAGTACTACGCCCAGCGCGCCGACCCGCTGAGCGGCGCCGGCCTGATCGTCAGCGAAGGCACGGCCATCAGCCCGCAGGGCCAGGGCTACGCCGACGTTCCGGGCCTGTACGGCAGCGAACAGATCGACGGCTGGAAGCAGGTGACGCAGGCCGTGCATGCGCGCGGCGGCCGCATCGTCTGCCAGCTCTGGCATGTGGGGCGCGTGTCGCACCATGTGCTGCAACCCGGCCACGCCGACCCGGTGGCGCCTTCGGCGCTGCGCGCCAACGCCAAGACCTACATCTTCGACGCCCAGGGCCATGGTCATTTCGCCCCCACCAGCATGCCGCGCGCGCTGCATCGCCACGAAATCCCCGGCATCGTGCACGACTACGCCGCCGCCGCGCGCCATGCCGTGCAATCGGCCGGCTTCGACGGCGTGGAAATCCACGGCGCCAACGGCTACCTGCTGGACCAGTTCCTCAAGAGCGGCGCCAACCACCGCACCGACGACTACGGCGGCCGCATCGCCCACCGGGCGCGCCTGATGCTGGAAGTCGCCCGCGCCGTCTGCGACGCCGTCGGCGCCGACCGCGTCGGCATCCGCCTATCGCCCGTCACACCGGCCAACGACATCGTCGACGCCGACCCGCAGCCGCTGTTCGAGCACCTGATGCGCCAGCTGGCGCCGCTGGGTTTGGCCTACATCCACGTGATTGAAGGCGCCACCGGCGGCCCGCGCGAGGTCGAGGGCCGACCGTTCGACTACGCCGCCATGAAGGCCGCCTACCGCGCCGCCGGCGGTCAGGGCGCCTGGATCGTCAACAACGGCTACGACCCGCAGTCGGCCGAGGCCGCCCTGGCCAGCGGCTACGCCGACCTGGTGGCGTTCGGCAAGGCCTTCATCAGCATGCCCGACCTGGCCGCCCGCATCCGCCGCGGCGGCCCCTACCAGGGGCTGGAGCGCGCCACCATGTACGGCGGTGGCGCGCACGGATACACCGACTATCCGGCGCTGGCGAATTGAACCTTTGGCCTCGGCAGCCCGAAATTGGACATTGCAAAACCGCGTTCATGGGTAAAACGACCAGCGCGGCGCCGCTCACTTGCGCCAGTAGTTGTTGGCGGCGGCGACGGTCTGGAAGTTGAGCGCGATCACCTGCGAGGCGGCGGTCAGCTCGTGCGCGTCGTTGGCATACACCGGGCGCAGCTTGTGCAGCACCTCGGGGTCGGGCTGGGTGTAGCGCACGCCCTTGCGGCTGAGCGTGATCGCCAGTTCAAAACCCTGCTGCGGGGTGTCGGTGATGAGGGTGGGCAGCCAGGTGTCGGCCATGGTTCGGATCCTTCGTGGGTGGTGTGGTGGGTGCCGGGATCGGCGCCTGCATTGTCCCCACGCCGCGCGCGCGCCGGCCGCACCCGGCGCCATGACCGCACGGCGCCTGGGGATCAGCTGCGCAGCGCGCCGGCGTGGTGCGCCACATGCTCGCCGATGAAGCTGGCGATGAAGTAGTAGCTGTGGTCGTAACCCGGCTGCAGGCGCAGCGTCAGCGGGTGGCCGGCGGCCTCGCAGGCGGCGCGCAGCAGATCGGGGCGCAGCTGCGGCAGGAATTCGTCCGCCTCGCCCTGGTCGATGAGCAGCGGCAGGCGCTCGCGCGCGGTGGCGATCAGGGCCACGGCGTCCCAGCCGGCCCAGGCCGCCGGATCGTCGCCCAGGTACGCCGCCAGCGCCTTGCGGCCCCAGGGCACCTGGGTCGGCGCGGCAATCGGCGCCAAGGCCGACACGCTGCGATAGCGCCCCGGGTGGCGCAGCGCCGTCACCAGCGCGCCGTGCCCGCCCATGCTGTGGCCGAAGATGCCGCGCGCGTCGCTGGCAGGAAAGTGCCGCTCGATCAGCGCCGGCAGCTCGTCGGCCACATAGTCCTGCATGCGGTAATGCGCCGCCCACGGCGCCTGGGTGGCGTTCAGATAAAAGCCCGCGCCCTGGCCCAGGTCGTAGGCCGCGTCGTCGGCCACGCCGGGCCCGCGCGGGCTGGTGTCGGGCGCCACCACGATCAGGCCGTGCGCGGCGGCGTGCGGCTGCACCCCGGCCTTGGTGATGAAGTTCTGCTCGCTGCAGGTCAGCCCCGACAGCCAGTACAGCACCGGGCAGCGCTGGCCCGCCAGCGCCTGCGGGGGCAGATAGATGCCGAAGTTCATCGGCGTGCCGGTGCTCGCGCTGGCGTGCCGCCAGACCTCCTGACGGCCGCCGAAGCTGGCGTGCTGCTCGATCCGTTGCATGCCCCGAATACTCCTATTTCGATAGCTGTTGGCGCTTGTCAGACAAGCGCCGTGGCCCGATTTGTTATGTGATGACTCAGCCGTGGCGCAGCACCGAGCGAATCGATTTGCCCTCGTGCATGAGGTCGAAGGCCTGGTTGATGTCGGCCAGGCCCATGGTGTGCGTGACGAAGGGCGCAAGCTGGATGCGCCCGGCCATGGCGTCCTGCACCATGCCGGGCAGCTCGCTCCTGCCCTTGACCCCGCCGAAGGCCGTGCCCAGCCAGCGCCGGCCCGTGACGAGCTGGAAGGGTCGGGTGGAGATCTCCTGCCCCGCGCCCGCCACGCCGATGATCACGCTCTGGCCCCAGCCACGGTGCGCGCATTCGAGCGCCGCGCGCATCACGCCCACGTTGCCTATGCATTCGAAGCTGTGGTCCACACCCCATCCGGTCATCTCCACGATCACCTGCTGAATCGGCTTGTCGAAGTCCTTGGGGTTGACGCAGTCGGTCGCGCCAAAGGTGCGCGCCAGGTCGAACTTGGCCGGGTTGGTGTCTATGGCGATGATGCGCCCGGCCTGGGCGAGCTTTGCGCCCTGGATCACGGCAAGGCCTATGCCGCCCAAGCCGAACACGGCCACGGTGTCGCCGGGCTGCACCTTGGCGGTGTTCTTCACGGCGCCCAGGCCCGTGGTTACGCCGCAGCCCAAGAGGCACACCTGCTCGGGGTTGGCCGCGGGGTCAATCTTTGCGAGCGACACCTCGGCCACCACGGTGTATTCGCTGAAAGTGCTGCAGCCCATGTAGTGGTAGACGGGCTGGCCGTTGTAGGAAAAGCGTGTCGTGCCATCGGGCATCACGCCCTTGCCCTGGGTGGCGCGCACGGCCACGCAGAGGTTGGTCTTGCCGCTCTTGCAGAAC
>JADLIA010000010.1 GCA_020848515.1 Rubrivivax sp.
ATCTGGGTCTGCCCGACCTGCACCCGCAGCTCGACCGCGTGATGCTGTGCGGCAGCCCCGAGATGCTCAAGTCGATCAAGGAAGTGCTGGAAAAGCGCGGCTTCAAGGAAGGCAACACCACCACGCCCGGCGACTTCGTGGTCGAGCGGGCTTTCGTTGAACAGTAAAGCCAAAAGATCGCCTGGCGCAGGCCCAGGCAGCGCCAGCAGCTCCTGATTTCGTAGTAGGCAGGCCGCCCCAGCCGGCCGGCTGCTCAGCCGCGTGCCCGTTCGCGTCGCTGGCGCTCCAGGTGTGCCAGCACCGGCGGCGACACGAACTGCGCCACCGCCCCGCCCAGCATGCTGATCTCGCGCACCAGCGTGCTGCTGATGTGCTGGGTGGCGCTGTCCGGAGTCAGGAACATGGTGTCGACCTCGGGCACCAGGGCGCGGTTCATGCCGGCCAGTTGCGCCTCGTAGTCGAAGTCGGTCACGCTGCGCACGCCGCGCACCATCACGCGCGCGCCCTGCGCCACGGCAAAGGCGGTCACCAGGCCGGTGAAGGGCTCCACGCTGACCTGCGGCAGGTCGGCCAGCGCCTCGCGCGTGATGGCCAGGCGCTCCTCCAGCGTGAACAGGGTCTTCTTGTGGTGCGCCGTGGCCACGGCGATGACCACGCGGTCGAACAGCCGCGCCGCGCGCCGCACGATGTCCTCATGCCCCAGGGTGATGGGGTCGAAGGTGCCGGGGTAGACGGCGATGACGGGCGAATTCTGGGACATGGCTCTCCGGCGCGCGGGCGCTCAGGCACTGAGGGCGATGGCCCGATTATGCGGAAGGCGCCGGCCGCGCCAGCAGGTGGGCGTGCACCGCCCCGGCCTTCAGGTGGCGGTGCGCGGCCAGGCCCAGCGCGTCCAGCGCCGCGTCGTCCCAGCGTTGCGGGGTTTCCAGGTAGATGAAGCCGCCGGGCCGCACGGCGCGGGCCGCGGCGGCCAGCGCCGGCGCCGGCAGCGCGGCCTGCTCGAACGGCGGATCGAGCAGCACCAGATCGACGCTGGCCGGCGCCAGCGCCGCCAGCGCCGCCACGCCATCGCCACCCTGCACGCGCACGGCGGCGGCGCCCAGCCGCTGCTTGAGGGCGCGCAGGTTGGCCAGCAGGCCGGCGTCCAGCTCGATGAGCAGCACGTCGGTGGCACCGCGCGAGGCGGCCTCCAGCCCCAGCGCGCCGGTGCCGGCAAAGGCGTCGACCACGCGCCAGCCGCCCAGGTCCTGCCCCAGCCAGTTGAACAGCGTCTCGCGCACGCGGTCGGGCGTGGGGCGCAGGCCGGGTCGATCGGGCACCGGCAGCAGGTGGCGGCGCCACTGGCCGCCGATCACGCGCACCTGCCGCGGCAGGGCGGCGCGGCCACGGGCCGCGGGTTTCGAGGGCTGGGACATGGGCGCATTGTCGCCCGCCCGTCGGCGCCGGCGTGACGTGGATCAACAAAGCGCGCCAGCGCGGGCCGCCATGCGGCCGCCGCCGGACACTCGGAATAGACTAGGGCCTGTGAACGCTCTGCAAGGGGCCGTCTTGCATGGCGTTCGCAGGCCCCCAAGCAAATTCATCCGCCACTGGACCATCGCCATGAGCGCCAAGCCCCAGAACCCGGTCGATACCGACGCGCCGCTGACCAACTTCTCGCACTGCCATGCCGGCATCCTGCGGCATCTGGACGACTTCGGCCAGTTGCCGGCGCTGCTGGAGCCGGCGCAGCGGCTGCGCCAGATCGCCGAGCGCTTTGTCGAGTTCTTCCGCGAAGCGGTGTTCGAGCACCACCAGGAAGAAGAACGCGAGCTGTTCCCGGCCGTGCTGGCCAGCGCTGCGCCGGGCGCCGAGCGCGAACGTGTGCAGCAGATGGTGGACCAGCTCACGCGCGAGCACCGCGACGTCGAGGCGCAGTGGAAGCGGCTGGAGCCGCAGATCAAGAAACTGGCCAAGGGCCAGCCGGCCGACGTCGACCCGCAGGACGTCAGAAGCCTGGTGGCGCAATACCAGGCGCACGCCCGCTTCGAGGAGCAGGAGTTCCTGCCGCTGTCCGAGCAGATCCTGTCGCGCAACAGCGACCACATGGCGGCGCTCGGACTGTCGCTGCACATGCGGCATCAGCCGGCGTTCCTGAGTCACATCTGAATTGCTACTTTTTTTGTAGCTGCTGGCGCTTGCCCTGCAAGGGGCAGGCGCCTTTTCTTTGCACAATCCGCGGGCCGGGCGGGTGCCGCCGCTCCTGCGGCCTGGCGTTCAAAACCATGACCCATGACCCATGACCCGTTGGTCATCGAAGGGCAGCGTGGTCATTGGTCATTCTTAGCGCGCGTTCGTATCAGCGCCCGGTAAAGCGTGCCGGGCGTTTTTCGATGAAGGCGCGCACGCCCTCGGCGGCGTCCTCGCTGGCGGCCAGGCGGCGCTGCACCGGACCGAAGTCGGCCACCGCGGCGGCCTGGCCCAGTTCGATCGCCTTGAGCACGTTCAGTCGCGTGGCCACCACCGCCTGCGGCGCCTGGGCGGCGATGCGGCGCGCCAGCGTCAGCGCGCTGTCCAGCAGTTCGGCCGCCGGCACCACCTTCTGCACGAAGTGGCAACGCAAAGCCTCGGCGCTGTCGAACTGGTCGGCCGTCAGCAGGTGCAGCATGGCGTTGCCGACGCCGGCACGCTCGGCCATGCGCAGCGTGGCGCCCCCGGCCGGCAGGATGGCGCGCTGCACTTCCATCTGCGAGAAGCGGCAGTTGTCGGCGGCGATCGCGATGTCGGCCGCCAGCATCAGCTCGATGCCGACGGTGAAGCAGATGCCCTGCACCGCCGCGATCATCGGTTTCTGGCGCCGCCGGTAGCCCGGCAGGCCCAGCTCGTGCGGCTCCACCAGGCCGTAGGGGGTGAGCGGCTCGCCGCGCTGCAGGTGCTCCACCACCAGGGGCAGATCCAGCCCGGCGGTGAAGTGTTCGCCAAAGGCGTGCAGCACGCCCACGCGCAGCGTCGGGTCGTCGTCCAGCCGGGTGTAGGCCTCGGCCAGCTCGCGGAACATGCGCGGCGTCCAGCCATTGCGCTTGGCCGGACGGTTGAGGCCGATCAGCAGGATCTGGTCATCGATCACCTGGGTGTCGATGCAGCCTTCGGGCGGCGGGGTGCGGGGGATCGGGGTGGTCATGGGTGGGCTCCTTCAGGGCAGGCTGGAATCAGATGATCGTCATTCGTCACCGGTCATTCCCGTTGCGCTGGCCCGCTTCCGGCGCCCCGACCACCACCGTGACCATGCGCTCGGGTTGCAGCTTGCGCTGCAGGGCGGCGCGGATGTCGGCCAGGGTGACGGCGGCCACGCGCGCGCTCCAGTGCTCCAGGTAGTCCAGCGGCAAACCGTTCCAGGCGATGTTGGCGACGTTGGCCAGCAGCTTGCGGTTGCCGTCCAGGCGCAGCGCAAAGCCGCCGATCAGGTTGTCCCGAGCCGCCTTCAGCTCGTCGGCGCTGGGGCCCTGGGCCACGAAGTCGGCCAGCACCTGGCGCACCACCGCCACCGCCGCGTCGGCCTGGTCGGGGCGGGTCTGCAGGCCGATGCTGAAGGCCCCGGCGTGCAGGCCGGGCGCGAAGTCGCTGTACACGCTGTAGGACAGGCCGCGCTGCTCGCGCACTTCGCGCATCAGGCGCGAGGTGAAGCCGCCGCCGCCCAGGATGTGGTTGCCCACCAGCAGGGCAAAGAAGTCGGGGTCGCTGCGCTTGTAGCCGGGCTGGCCGATCAGCACGTGCGCCTGCGCCGACTGGAACGGGATGCGGATCTCGCGCGCCGCCTGCAGCGGCGCCACCTCGGCCACCGGCGGCAGCGGCGCACAGGCGCCGGCCGACGGCAGTCGCCCCAGCAGCTCGCGCACCAGCGCGTCGGCCTGCGCGCGGTCGACCGCGCCCACCAGGCTGACCCGGGCGCGGCAGGGCTGCACATGCTGGCGATAAAAGGCCTGCAGGTCGGCCACCTGGATGCGCGCCAGCGTCTCGGGCGTGCTGTCCTGGCCGTAGGGGTGGCGGCCGTACACCGCCTGCTGGAACGCCAGCGCCGCCTGGGTGGCCGGGCGCGTGCGCGCTTCCTGGATGGCGGCCGACAGGCGTGCGCGCTCGCGCTGCCACACGGGCTCGGGCCAGGCCGGCTCGCCCAGCTCGCGCGCGGCCAGCTGCACCGCCTGGCGCAGCAGCTCGGCATCGGTCAGCGTGCGCAGCGCAAAGCTCATGCGGTCGGCGCCGGCGCTGGCGCCGAACGAAGCGCCCAGGTCGGCCCAGGCCTCGCCGAGCTGGTTCTCGTCCAGCGCCGGCTGCTCGCCGCGTGCGGCCACGCCCTTGCCGGCCAGCAGCGCGGTCGCGCTGGCCAGGCCGGCCTGCGCCGGTGGGTCGCGCCGGCTGCCGGCGTCGAAGTCGAGCTGCACGTCCAGCATCGGGATGGCCGGGCTTTCGACCAGCCAGACCTGGGCCCCACTGGGCTGGGTCCAGTGCTGGATCGGGATCGCCGCCCACGCGGATACCGAATGAAAAAAGGCTCCAGAGCATACCAGGAGCGCGCGAACAGCTATTGTTTTCATAGTCTTCATGGCGCTTGGCGCAGAAGGTGGCAAGGGGTTGCGAATGCCCGAAGGGAGCGCCCGACGCCGCCCTTCAATGGCGCGTCGGCGCGGGCGCCGGGCGCGTGGCGCCGGCGGCGCGCGGCTGCGGCACCAGGGTGGCGACGGTGAGCTGGTCGTCGCCGAAATACTTGCGCGCCACCGCCTGCACCTGCGCCGCCGTGACCTGGCGCAGCCGCGCCACCAGGCGCTGGTCGGCGTCCAGCGGCAGGCCCTGCACCCACAGGTGGCCCAGCTCCTGCGCCTGGCCCATCACCGAGTCGCGCTTGTAGACCTCGCTGGCCACCCACTGGGTCTTGACGCGCGCCAGCTCGGCCGGGCTGACGCCCTGCTCGGCCACGCGCGCCACCTCGGCACGCAGCGCCGCCTCGACCTGCGCCGCGCTCTTGCCGGTGGCCGGCACGCCGCCGAGCGTGAACCATTGCGGCCCGCGCCCGAGCAGGCCGTTGCCGGCGCTGGCCGAATCGGCCACGCGGTCCGGGCCCTGGGTCAGCGCGCGCTCCAGCCGCGCGCCGCTGTAGCCGTCCAGCACGGCGGCCAGCACGGTGAGGGCCAGCGCGTCGTCGTTGTCGGCGCCCGGCTCCAGGCCGTCGAGCCGCGGCACGCGAAAGGCCAGCGACACCACGGCCTGCTCGGCCGGCGCCTTGACCTCGATGCGGCGCAGGCCGAGTTGGGCTGGCTCGGGGCGCGGCTTGCGCCCGGGCAGCGGGCGCGCCGCCATGCCGCCGTAGTGGCGCTGCGCCAGCGCCAGCACGGCGGCCGGCTCGACGTCGCCGACCACCACCACGGCGGCGTTGGCCGGCACGTACCACTGGCGATGGAAGGCGCGTGCGTCGTCGGCCGTCATGGCCTGCAGGTCGCCCATCCAGCCCACCACCGGGCGGCGGTAGGGCGAGGCGATGAAGCCGACCGCGCGCTGCTGCTCGAACAGCAGCGCGCGCGGGTTGTCCTCGGTGCGCAGGCGGCGCTCTTCCTTGACCACCTCCAGCTCCTTGGCGAACACCTCGTCGCTGTAGCGCAGGTGGGCGAAGCGCTCGGCCTCCAGCGCCATCACCTCGCCCAGCCTGGCCGCCGGCACCTGCTGGTAGTAGCCGGTGTAGTCCAGGCTGGTGAAGGCGTTCTCGCGCCCGCCCAGCTGCGCCACGCGGCGCGAAAACTCGCCCGGCGCCAGCCGCTCGCTGCCCTTGAACATCATGTGCTCCAGCACATGGGCCACGCCGCTGGTGCCGTCCACCTCGTCCATGGCGCCCACGCGCAGCCACAGCATGTGCACCGCCGTCGGGGCGCGACGGTCGGGTTTGACGATCACCGTCAGGCCGTTGTCGAGGGTGAAGCGCTGCACCGCGCCGGCGGCGGCGGCCGGCGACGCTGCATCGGTGGCGGCCGGCGGCGGCGCGGACGCGCAGGCGCCCAGCAGCGCGGCCAGCAGCACAGGCAGCAGGAAAGCGGGTCTGAAGTTCATGTCGTCGTGCAGAGATCGGTTCGGCGGCCCGGATTCCCCGCCCGCGGCCGGCAGCGGCGATTGTCGCCGCGCCGCCGGGGGGCCGCGGCTGCCACAATGGCGGCCCATGAACTCGCCCGCCGCCGCCCCCGCCACGCCCACCCCCGAACCGCGCCTGACCTCGCTCTCGCATGGCGGCGGCTGCGGCTGCAAGATCGCCCCCGGCGTGCTGTCGGCCATCCTCAAGGACACCCTGGCCATGCCGATGCCGCCCGAGCTGCTGGTAGGCATCCAGACCGCCGACGACGCCGCCGTCTACCGCCTCAACGACGAGCAGGCGCTGGTGGCCACCACCGACTTCTTCATGCCCATCGTCGACGACCCGTTCGACTTCGGCCGCATCGCCGCCGCCAATGCCCTGTCCGACGTCTACGCCATGGGCGGCACGCCCATCATGGCGCTGGCGCTGGTGGGCATGCCGATCAACGTGCTGTCGCTGCAGACCATCGGCCGCATCCTGGAAGGCGGCGCCAGCGTCTGTCGCGACGCCGGCATCCCGGTGGCCGGCGGCCACACCATCGACTCGGTGGAGCCGATCTACGGCCTGGTCGCCCTGGGCCTGGTGCACCCCGAGCGCGTCAAGACCAACAGCGGCGCCCAGGTGGGCGACCGGCTGGTGCTGGGCAAGCCGATCGGCGTCGGCGTGCAATCGGCCGCGCTGAAAAAGGGTGCCCTGCCGGCCGCCGGCTACGCCGCCATGCTCGCCAGCACCACCCAGCTCAACCGTGCCGGCCCGGCGCTGGCGCGGCTGCCGGGCGTGCACGCCATCACCGACGTCACCGGCTTTGCCCTGGCCGGCCACGCGCTGGAGCTGGCGCGCGGCGCCGGCGTGACGGTGCACATCGACTGGCCCAGCGTGCCCCTGCTGCCTGGCGTGGGCCAACTGGCCGCGCAGGGCATGGTGACCGGCGCCTCGGGGCGCAACTGGGCCGCCTACGGACACGACGTGGCGCTGCCGGCCGGCTTTGGCGACAGCCAGCGCGCCCTGCTGACCGACCCCCAGACCAGCGGCGGCCTGCTGGTGGCCTGCGACGCCGCCAGCGTGGACGAGGTGTTGGCGACCTTCCGGCACAGCGGCTTCGCGCAGGCGGCGGTGATCGGCCGCATCGAGCCTGCCGGCGCCTCCCCGCTGGTGGTGGCCTAGGGCCTGTTAACGCCGAGGGGCGGGCTGTGCCGAGCTTCCCTGCGGGTTGCGCCGCAAAGGAACCGTCTGCGGCGTTGCCCGCGCTTGCAAGGCACACGCCTTGGCTGGCGCACGGGCGCCTTGCATCCAGCCCCTTTGGGAAGCTACGCGATCCGAATGCATAGCGTAAGCAGGCCCTGAGCCGCGCAGCGCATCAGGGCATTCCCCAGCAGCGGGCCGGGGCCGGCGTGCGCATACTGCGCGCCCATGACCCAGCAGCTGCCGCGCCCCCACGCCACGCCGGCCGTCGCGGGCGGCATTCGCCTGGGGCAGGCGACAGCGACGGTCAATGAAGCGCTGCAGCTGCGCCGCTATCTCCTCGCACTGGGGTTGACCGAACATGTGACCCGCCAGGACGGCATCTGGCGGCTTGACCCCGAAGCCGCGCAACGCTGGCTGCCCGCAGGCGACACCCTGGGGCTGCACCAGCGGCTGGCGGCACGCTGGCAGCCCGATGCGCTGGAGCTGCGTCGGCAGATCGTGGTGGCCATGCTGGCCGGCCCCTGGGTGTTCGAGTTTCCGTCCTGCGCCGAACTGCGGGCCGCCGTGCGCGTGCGCGAACGCATCGTGCGGGCCGCTCGCCAGACCGCCCTGGCGTTCCGCACCGAGGCCGCCGAAAGACCGGCCGAAGACTGGTGCTACCACCCGGACACCGGTTTCACGTTGCGCCCCGGGCGCGGTCTGATCGCGGCCCTGCGCAAGGCCACCCAGCCCCGGGTCTCGGGCCGTCTGTACGATTTTTCCTGCTATCGCGCCACCGAATACGTCATCCTGCTGGCCCTGGCCCAGGAAGCGGCGCGCAGCAACCCGGCCCTGCTGGCACGCCTGCAGCGTCAGTGGGAATGCAAGGCCATCATGTCGGGCAGCTTTCACGACACCTTCCTGCGCGAATACGGCCATCAGGACACCCCGTTGCCGACGCGCTACTACGTCCCCGGCGACCGGCTGTGGTTTCGCAACCCCGACGAAGCCTCCGCCGACGCCACCGGGTACGAAGGCTCCTGGGTGTTCTACCTGGGCCATGGCGAGTTCAGCGACTTCTGGCGTGCCGGCAGAACCTACACGCTGGAGAGCAAGTGTCTGGAGATCTACCACTGGCGCGACGGCCTGTACCGCGACGCCCGCACCGGCGCCAGCCAGATCGACGAAGGCCGGGTGGCACAGCAGGTGGCCGCCACGCTGCGTGACCCTGCCGGGCACGCACGCATTCAGGCGTCGATGCAGCGCTACCGCGAACCCAGGGGCTGCTACACCGACGCCGGCGGCTGCATCGACACCACGCGCGAATACCCGCGCTGCATCTGCCCCGCCGACTGCGAGATCGACCTGCCCGACGCCCCGATCTGACCTGCACCACGCATGGGCTGCCTAGAATCGGTCCATGTTCAGCTTCTTCCGCCGCAAGAAAGCCGCCGAGCCGGCACCCGAAAACGCCGTACCCGAGGCCGCACCCGCCGACCCGGCGGCCGAACTGGCCGAAGCGGCCACGCCCCTGAGGGCGGACGAACTGGAAGCCCAGGCGCTGGCCGCCGCGCCCGAGGAGGGGCCACATCCAGCGCCCTCGGTTGCTATCGAAACAGAAGCTGCTGGCGCAGCACCCACAAGCGCTGAGGTCGAATTTGATCATGAATCCGCGAACCTGGCGCAGCCCACCCCCGCCGCCCGCAGCGGCTGGCTCGACCGCCTGAAGAGCGGCCTGAAGAAAACCGGCAGCAGCATCACCACCGTCTTCACCGGCACGCGCATCGACGAGGCGTTGTACGAAGACTTGGAAACCGCGCTGCTGATGGCCGACGCCGGCGTGCCGGCCACCGAAACCCTGCTTGCCGACCTGAAGCGCCGCGTCAAGGAGGCGCGCGCCACCGAGCCGGCCCAGGTCAGGGCGCTGCTGCAGGACGCCATCGCCGACCTGCTGGCGCCGCTGGAAAAGCCGCTGGTGGTGGGGCAGTACCACCCCACCGTCATCATGGTGGCCGGCGTCAACGGTGCCGGCAAGACCACCAGCATCGGCAAGCTCACGCGCCACCTGGCCGAGGCCGGCGCCACGGTGCTGCTGGCGGCCGCCGACACCTTTCGCGCGGCGGCGCGCGAGCAGCTGGCGATCTGGGCCGACCGCAACGCGGTCGAAATCATCAGCCAGCAGGGCGCCGACCCCTCGGCCGTGGCCTTCGACGCCGTGGCCGCCGGCCGCGCGCGCGGCCGCGACGTGGTGCTGGTCGACACCGCCGGCCGCCTGCCGACGCAAAAGCACCTGATGGAAGAGCTGGCCAAGATCCGCCGCGTGGTCACCAAGGCCGACGTCACCGCGCCGCACGAAGTGCTGCTGGTGATCGACGGCAACACCGGGCAGAACGCGCTGGCGCAGGTGCGCGCCTTCGACGAGGCGGCCCAGCTCAGCGGGCTGATCGTCACCAAGCTCGACGGCACCGCCAAGGGCGGCGTGCTGTGCGCCATCGCGCGCGAAAAGCCGGTGCCGGTGTACTTCATCGGCGTGGGCGAGCGGCTGGAAGACCTGCAGACCTTCCGCGCACGCGAGTTTGCCCAGGCGCTGGTCGGCTGAGCCGCTCTGAACGCGCCCCCCAGGCCCACCTTCTGTGCGCCGCCCGCTGCAACCGAATGCAAACACCGGCGTGCCCCCGCGCCCTGTCGATACACTCGGGCGCATGAGCGTCAATCCCCCCCGGATACACCTGGTGCTGCTGGGCGCGGGCCGTGCCCACATGCAGGTGCTGGGCTCGCTGGCGCGCCAGGGCAGTGGACATCTGGCGGTCACCCTGGTGGCCCCGCACCCCTACTACATCGAACGCGCCATGCTGGCCGGCTACGTGGCCGGCGACTACGCGCTGGAACAGCTTCGCCTGCCGCTCGACCGGCTGATCGAACGCAGCGGCGCCAGCTTCGTGCCGGCGCATGTGATCGCGCTCGACCCCGACGGGCGCCGCGTGCAGCTGTCCAGCGGCGACGCCCTGCCCTACGACGTGCTGTCGATCAACCTGGAGCCGGCGCTGGAGCGCGAGCGCATCGAACAGGCCATGCCCGGCGCCCGCGCCAACGCGCTGTTCACCCATCCGCTGGAGACCTTCGTGCACCTGTGGCCGCAGCTGCTGGCGCTGGCCGGCGAGCGCGCGCTGCAGGTGGCGGTGGTGGGCGACGGCCTGCCGGCGGTCGAGCTGGCCCTGGCCGTGGCACACGCAGTGGCGGCGCCGCACGGCAGCCGCGTCACCCTGGTGGCCGGCAGCGCGCCGCTGCTGACCGACCCGTCCAGCGCGCTGCAGCGGCGCCTGCTGGCGCGCCTGAAGCAGTCGCACATCACGCTGCTGCACGACCAGTGCACCGGCATCGCCAGCGGCGTCATGCAACTGGCCAGCGGCGCCACCCTGGCCTGCGACGCGCCGCTGCTGGCCACCGGCGGCGGCACGCCCGGCTGGCTGATGCAGGCCGGGCTGCTGGCCAACGACGCCGGCGAACCGCTGGTCAACGAACGGCTGCAGAGCGACAGCCACCGCCAGATCTTCATCGTGCCCGACGACGCACCGGCCGAAGTCGGCCCGGTGCTCGACGCCAACCTGCGCACCGCCGTGGGCGGCGGCAGCTTCCGCAAGGCCCCCGGCGAGCCGCCGCGCCTGCGCATCGTCAGCTGCGGCAGCGGCCAGGCGGTGGCCGCCTGGGGCCCGCTGGGGCTGGAAGGCCGCGAAGTCTGGCACTGGAAGGACCGGCGCGACCGGCGCCAGCTGGCGGCGCTGTTTGCCGTCTGATCCGACCGCTGCATCACGAATGACCTCGCTGCGCTTGCATGGCGCCCTCACCCAGCAGGTGAAGGCTCCGAAGTGGCGCAAGGTCAGAGTTCATGCGGCATTCCCAAGGGTTGCAAGCGGTCAACCGCCGTTTCTAGGAGGCTGTCGGGCTTGGAGCGCCGAAAGCGAGAATCGGCCCCAGCGAGACCAGTTTTTGCCGGATTTGCAGCCCAATAGGTGAGCTATTGGGCAAAAAGCCGGTGAAAAATGGGCCGTTGCGGTCGATTTGCAGCCGGCGATCTCCAAGTCCGACAGCCTCCTAGGTTCATAGCATCTGGCGCAGCTCGCGCGCGGCTTCGCGCAGGCGTGGCAGCAGCTCCTGCTGCATCAGCGCGTCGCTGAAGCGCGCCGGCGGCACGATGACGTTGAGCGCCGCCACGGTGGCGCCCTGGGCGTTGCGCAGCGGCACCGCCAGCGCGTGCACGCCGAGCTCGTTTTCCTCGCTCGACAGCGCCCAGTCCTGGCGCGCCACCTGCGCCAGCAGCGCCTTGAAGGCGCGCGTGCCGGTGGTGGTGTGCGGGGTCAGGCGCGGCAGCGCCTGGTGGTGCGCCAGCCAGTCGGTCAGCGCGGGCCGGGGCAGCGCCGCCAGCAGCACGCGCCCGGTGGACGTGGTGTGCGCCGGCAGGCGCGCGCCCAGGTGCATGCCGTAGGCCAGCAGCCGCGTGCCGGGCGCCCCCAGGCCGGCGCTGCGGGCGATGATCACCACCTCGTCGCCGTCCAGCACCACGGCCGAATACACGTCGTGCGTGGCCGCCGCCAGGCGGTTGAGCGCCGGCTGGACGACGCGCGGCAGCCGCGCCGACGCCAGGTAGGCGCCGGCCAGCCGCAGCGCGCGCGGGCTGAGCCAGAAGAACTGGCCGTCGCTTTCCAGGTAGCCGACATGGGCCAGCGTCAGCAGATGGCGGCGCGCGGCGGCGCGCGTCAGGCCGGCGCGCTGCGCGGCCTGGGTGGCGTTCAGGCGCTGGCGTTCGGTGTCGAAACTCTCCAGCACCGCCAGCCCCTTGACGAGGCCGGCAATGGTGTCCGCAGGCGCCAGGTGCATTGCGCGATGATCGCACAGTTTGCGCGGTGATCGCGCAGCGGTGCGGTGCCCGCACTGGCGGCCGGCGCCGCCGGCGCCTAAGCTCACGGCTTTCCCGCCTTCACGCACGAGGAGACACACCGTGACCACCACCCGCACCCAGGTAGCCATCGTCGGCGCCGGCCCGTCCGGCCTGCTGCTCGGCCAGTTGCTGCACAAGGCCGGCATCGACGCCGTGATCGTCGAACGCGTCAGCGGCGACTACGTGCTGGGCCGCATCCGCGCCGGCATCCTGGAGCAGGTCTGCATCGACCTGATGGACGAAGCCGGCGTGGGCGCGCGCATGCACCGCGAAGGCCTGGTGCATGGCGGCATCGAGATGCTGTGGGACGGCCGCCGCCACCGGGTGGACCTGAACCGGTACAGCGGCGGCAAGAACGTGATGGTGTACGGCCAGACCGAGCTGACGCGCGACCTGATGGACGCGCGCGCCGCCGCCGGCCTGACCACCGTCTACGAAGCGCACCACACCGCGGTGCACGACTTCGACACGGCTCGGCCGTACGTCACCTACGTGAAGAACGGCGTCACGCACCGCATCGACTGCGACTTCATCGCCGGCTGCGACGGTTTTCACGGTGTGTGCCGCGCCAGCGCGCCGCGCAGCGCCATCCGCGAATACGAGAAGGTCTACCCGTTCGGCTGGCTGGGCCTGCTGTCGGACACGCCGCCGGTCTGCGACGAGCTCATCTACGTCAACTCCGAGCGCGGTTTTGCCCTGTGCAGCCAGCGCAGCAAGACGCGCAGCCGCTACTACCTGCAGGTGCCGCTGACGCACCACGTGGAAGACTGGAGCGACGACGCCTTCTGGCAGGAACTGCGGCTGCGCCTGGACGACGAGGCGCGCGAGCGCCTGGTCACCGGCCCCAGCCTGGAAAAGAGCATCGCCCCGCTGCGCAGCTTCGTCACCGAGCCGCTGCGTTTTGGTCGCATGTTCCTGGCCGGCGACGCCGGCCACATCGTGCCGCCCACCGGCGCCAAGGGCCTGAACCTGGCGGCCACCGACGTCAAGTACCTGTTCGACGGCCTGGTCCAGCACTACCGCGAGCGCAGCGACGCCGGCCTGGACGCCTATTCGGCCAAGGCCCTGGCCCGCATCTGGCGCGCCGAGCGCTTCTCGTGGTGGTTCACCCAGCTGATGCACCGCTTCCCGCACGACGAGCAGATCACCGCCAAGTTCCAGCACGCCGAGCTGGACTACCTGATGCATTCCGAAGCCGGCCTGCGCACCATCGCCGAAAACTACGTCGGCCTGCCGCTGGACTTCGGCCAGCGCTGACGCGCCCCACGGCCGGCCAAGGCCAGCGCGGCCACCAGGCGCGAGCCTGGGTCGGCGCTCGCGCGCATGGCAGGCGGCCGGCCGCCGCCTTCGGGTTCAAGGCAAAATGGCTTGCGGCGCGCCACCGTGGTGCGCCAGCAGCTATCACTTTGCAAGTCCATCCCATGCCTGTACCTGCCCCCATCCGACCCCTGCGCGGCACGCGCATCGTCAGCCTGGCGCTCAACCTGCCCGGCCCCGCGGCGCTGATGCGCCTGCACGCGCTGGGCGCGCGCTGCCTCAAGGTCGAGCCGCCCGGCCCCGGCCGCACGGCGGCCGGGCGGCCGATTCCGGGCGACCCGATGGGCCAGTACGACGTCGGCGCCTACGGCGTGCTGCACCAGGGCATCCGCACCGTGTCGATGGACCTCAAAAGCGAGCGCGGGCGCGCCCGGCTGGCCACCGAGCTGGCGGGCGCCGAGCTGCTGCTGACCTCGTTTCGCCCTTCGGCGCTGGCCAAGCTGGGCCTGGGCTGGCGCGCGCTGCACCGCGCGTACCCGACGCTGTCGCTGGTGGAAATCGTCGGCGCGCCGGGCGAGCGCGCCGAAGAGCCTGGCCACGACCTGACCTACCTGGCCGAAGCCGGCCTGGTCACCGGCACCGAGCTGCCCCCCACCCTGCTGGCCGACATGGCCGGCGCGCTGCTGGCGGTGGAAGCCGCGCTCGCCGCCCTGATGCAGGCGCGCGCCAGCGGCCGCGGCGTGCACCGCCAGGTGGCCCTGTCGGACGCCGCGCACTGGCTGGCGCTGCCGCGCAACTGGGGCCTGACCCTGCCCAGCGGCGCCGTCGGCGGCGCGCACGCGGGCTACCGCGTCTACCCCTGCAAGGACGGGCGCGTGGCCATCGCCGCGCTGGAGCCGCACTTTGCCTCCGCGCTGTTCAAGGTGGCGGGCCTGCCCGCGCCCGACCTGCGCGCCCCCTTGGCGCCGCAGGCGCGCGACGCCATCGCCGCCTGGGCGCTGGGCAAGACGCGCCAGCAGCTCGACGCGCTGGCGCGCCAGCACGACATCCCGCTGCACACCCTGCCGCGCGCCTGAGCCCCATGCGCGGCGAAGGCAGCATCCGGCGCTGGGATGCGGCGCGCGGCTTCGGCTTCATCCAGACCGCCGAGCGGCGCGACGTGTTCTTCCACGTGCGCGACTTCCGTGGCGCCGGCGCGCCGACCGAAGGCCTGCGCGTCAGCTTCGAAGCGATCGAGGTCGGCGGCAAAGGCCCGCGCGCCATGGACGTGCGGCCACTGTCGGCCACCGCCGGCCCGGCCGCGACGACCCCGGCGGCGCGCCCGCAGCCCACGGCGCCCCGCAGCGCCAGCGCCACGGCCGCGCGTGCCCGGCCGGAGCAGGTGCCCAGCCGGGCGCACGCCGGCCCGCCGCCCGCCCCGCACGGCGCCGCGCTGGCCTGGCTGCTGATGCTGGGCTGGCTGGGCCTGCTGGCGGCCGGCGCCTGGTGGCAACGCCTGCCGACCTGGCTGTTGCCGGTCCTGGTGGTGCTCAACCTGGCCACCTACCTGGCCTACGCCGGCGACAAGCGCGCCGCGCAACGCGGCCACTGGCGCACCCCCGAGCAGACGCTGCACCTGCTGGCCCTGCTGGGCGGCTGGCCCGCCGCCTGGTGGGCGCAGCAGTGGCTGCGCCACAAATCGCGCAAGCTCGAATTCCGCCTCGCCTACTGGGTCACCGTGGTGCTGAACTGCGCCGCCCTGGCGCTGCTGGTGGCGCGCCCCACGTGGCTGCCCGCACCCTGACGCCCCACCTATGATGTCACCCGGACGCGCGCCACCGGGAGGACCCTTTGAACAACCACCTGCACCCCCACCAGAAACAGGAGCTGGCCGAGCTGGCGGTGATCGCCATGCGCGAGCGCGG
>JADLIA010000011.1 GCA_020848515.1 Rubrivivax sp.
GCCCAGCAGGTAGTAGGCCGGCGCAAACAGCGCGGCCACGATCGAGGCCAGCGAGGAGTAGCGGAAGAACACGGCGATGATGAGCCAGGTGACCAGCGTGGCCACGCCCAGCCAGGGCGCAAAGGCCAATAGCACGCCGGCCGCCGTGGCCACCCCCTTGCCACCCTGGAAGCGGAAGAACACCGGGTACAGATGACCCAGAAAGGCCGCCAGGCCCACCAGCGCCTGCGTGCCCGCGCCCAGGCCGAGGTCGGCACCGAACGCCCTCACCAGCACCACCGGCAGCCAGCCCTTGGCGGCGTCAAGCAACAGCGTGAGGATGGCCGCCGCCTTGGAGCCCGAGCGCAGCACGTTGGTGGCGCCGGGGTTGCCGCTGCCGTAGCTGCGCGGGTCCTGCAGGCCCATGGCGCGGCTGACGATGACGGCGAAGCTCAGCGAGCCGATCAGGTAGGCGGCCAGGGTCGCCAGCAGGGGCAGGATCATGCGGTGGGTACTCCTGAATCAATAGCTGCTTGCGCTTGCCAGGCAAGCGCCCGAGCCGCATTTTGCCAGCAATCGAGCATCACAGCTCGATCGCGCACCGCACCGGCTGGGCGCCCAACAGGCGCACGCACACCTGCGGCTCGATCGCCACCAGGTAGCCGCGCCGTCCGCCGTTGATGGCGATGCGCGGCAGCTCAAGAATGCTTTCCTCGATGTACACCGGCATCTGCCGGCGCGTGCCAAACGGCGAGGTGCCGCCGACCAGATAGCCGCTGTGGCGGTTGGCGACCTCGGGCTTGCAGGGCTCGACGCTCTTGGCGCCGATCTGGCGCGCCAGGTTCTTGGTGCTGACCTTGCGGTTGCCGTGCATCAGCACGATCAGAGGGCGCGCGTCCTGGTCCTGCATGATGAGCGTCTTGACCACGCTGAACGGGTCGAACCCCAACACCTCGGCGCTGTGCTCGGCGCCGCCGTGCTCGACGTACTCATAGGGATGCTCGGTGAAGGCAATGCCGTGCGCGCGCAGCAGCGCGGTGGCGGGGGTTTCGCTGACGTGGGCGGACTTCGATTTGGCCATGGCATGAACGGCGCGGCACGGCGCCGGCAGCGATTGTGCCCGCCCGCCGGGCCACCGCTTCAGGACGTCAGCACACGCAGCTGGCGCGGGTCGATCCCCAGGCGCACCGGCGCGCCGGCGGAAAACAGCGGCACGCCGGCGTAGTGGGGCTGGTCGCTCAGCAGCGCCAGCTCGCCCACGCGCACGCGGTAGCGCGAGAACTCGCCCAGGAACTCGGCGCTCTCCACCTGCCCGTCGAGCCACAGCCGTGCGGCGTCGCCCGCCTGCTGCGGGTCGGCGATGCTGACCTGGTGCGGCCGCAGCGCCAGCGTGGCGGCGCCCAGCGTGGGCGCTGCGTCGGGCCGTGCCAGCGTCAGCGGCCCCAGGCCGCGCGCGTGAAACTGCAGTGCCCCGTCGGGCGCCATCTTCAGTTCGCCCTCCAGCAGGTTGGCCGTGCCCACGAAGCCGGCGACGAAGCGGTTGTCTGGATAGTCGTACAGCCCGGCGGCCGTGCCCACCTGCTGCAGCACGCCCTGATCCAGCACCGCCATGCGGTCGGCCGTGGTCATGGCCTCTTCCTGATCGTGGGTGACGAAGATGGTGGTCAGCCCCAGCGTGCGCTGAAGGTTCTTGAGCTCGTCGCGCATCTGCACGCGCAGGTTCTTGTCCAGGTTGGACAGCGGCTCGTCCAGCAGCAGCAGCTTGGGCTCGATCACGATGGTGCGCGCCAGCGCCACGCGCTGCTGCTGGCCGCCCGACAACTGGCCCGGACGGCGCTTGGCGTAGTCGGCCAGCCCCACCAGCTCCAGCGCCGCGCCGACCTTGCGGCGGATCGCATCGCGGCTTTCGCGCCGCTCCACCAGGCCGAAGGCCACGTTGTCCCACACGGTCATGTGCGGCCACAGCGCGTAGTTCTGAAACACCATGCCGATGTGGCGCGCGTGCGGCGGCACGCCGCTGATGTCCTGGCCGTCGATCAGCAGTTCGCCGCTCTGGTGCTGGTTGAAGCCGGCGATCAGGCGCAGCAGGGTGGACTTGCCGGAGCCCGAAGGCCCGAGCAGGGCAAAGAACTCGCCCGGCTCGATCTTCAGGTTGATGTCGCGCAGCACCGGTGTGCTGCCATAGCTCAGGCTGATGTGCCGGCATTCGAGGGAAGCCTTGTTCATGCTCATGCCTTGGTCGATGCGCTGGTGGTGACGCGCGAGCGCTCCACGAAACGGTGGGAAAAATACGTGCCCAGGCCAACCACCAGCACGGCCAGCACACCCAGGGCCGCGCCTGGCCCACGACCGGCGATGCTCTGCATGTAGAGGTAGATGCCCAGGCTCATCGGCGCCTGGCTTTCGCTGGACACCAGCAGCAGCGTGGCCGACAGCTCCACCGCTGCGGTGATGAAGCTGGTGACGAAGCCGGCCAGGATGCCGCCCGCCATCAGCGGCACCACCACGCGCCGGATGGTCGACAGGCGCGAGGCGCCCAGGCTTTGCGCTGCTTCTTCCAGCGACACGTGCACCTGCTGCAGCGCCGCCATGCACGAGCGCAGCGCATACGGCAGGCGCCGCACGGCGTAGGCCAGCATGATCAGCACCCAGCTGTGGATCACCAGTTGGTCACTGAACGGAACGTGCATGCCCCTGAACAGCCGCAAATAGCCGATCGCCAGCACCAGACCGGGAATGGCCAGCGCGGCTGAAGCCAGCCAGTCCAGCCACTGCCGAGCCGGCAGTCGCGTGCGCAGAATCAGGTAGGCGATGGCGGTGCCGATCACCACATCCAGCCCGGCCGCCAGCAGGCAGTACAGCAGCGTGTTGCCGATCATGCCGCTGGCATCGCTGAACACGGTGGCGTAGTGCGCCAGCGTGTAGCTGTCGGGCAGCACCGAAAAACTCCACACCTGGGCGAACGACATCAGCAAAATGCCTGCGTGCGGCGCCAGCACCACCAGCAGCACCAGCGCGATCCAGCCATAGGCCAGCACCGCTTCCCAGGCCGTGAGGCGCCGCTTGTGCAGCGCGCCGCCGCCCTTTTGCAGCGTGGCGTAGTCGCGTCCCTTCATCACGCGCGCGGCCAGCCACAGCGCCAGGATGGAAAACGCGATCATGATCACGCTGATCACGTAGCCCAGCGGGTCGTCCACCCCCACCGAGGTGATGCGCAGGTAGGCCTGCGGCGCCAGCATGTTGGTCACACCCATCACCAGCGGTGTGCCCAGGTCGTCGAACACCTTGACGAACACCAGCGCCGCACCGGCCAGATAGCCCGGCATGGCGAGCGGAAAGATCACGCGCCGAAACAGCCGCCAGCCACGCGCGCCCAGGTTCAGCGCCGACTCCTCCATGGCGCCGTCGATGTTGCGCATGGCCGCCACCAGGTTGAGCAGGATGAACGGGAAGTAGTGGATGCTCTCGACGAAGGTCACGCCCACCAGGCCGTCCATGATCGGAATGGTGAAGCCCAGCCAGTCATCGAGCAGCAGGTTCACCGAGCCGCTGCGCCCGAAGATCAGTTGCAGCGCCACCGCGCCCACGAAGGGCGGCATGATGAGCGGCAGCACGCCCAGGGTCTGGATCAGCAGCGCGCCGCGGAACTCGAAGCGCACCGTCAGGTACGCCAGCGGCACGGCGATGACGCTGGCAAAGAAGGTGCTGGCCAGCGCCACCCCGAGGCTGTTGAAGAAAGACTCGCGAAACACCAGCTGGCCGAAGAAATTGGCAAAGTGGCCCACGGTGAGCGAGCCCGTCTCGTTGACGAAGGCGGTGTAGATCACCGTGCCCACGGGCACGATCAGAAACAGCAGCAGAAACGCCAGGATCAGGCCAAACGCCAGCCAGGCGCCCGGCCCCACACGCGGGCGCGGCCGCGCGCTGGGCCCGGCACGGCCCGGTGCCACGGTGGATGCGCTCATACGGCTCCTCTTGGGCGCCCGCCGACTGGCGGCGCCGGACGGGGCGACGGCGCGCCGCTCACTTGGCCAGGCCGCGCGCTTCGTCGGCCAGCTGTTTGGCGCGTTCGTAGTTGGCGCGCGCCTTCTCCGACCACATCTGCTCCATGCCCGTGAGCTGCTTGGACACCGCCACATCGCGCCGGCTCTTGCGGAACAGCTCCAGGAACTCGGGGTTCTTCACGTTGTCCGCGCCCACCAGCGAGGTGTAGGCCAGGCTGCGCGCCTGCGCCAGCAGCTCGCTGCCACGCGCGTTGGGCCTGGCCTTGAGGGCGGCCGTGGCTTCATGGATGGACTTGGTGGCGGCCTGCAGCTCCTTCAGGCGAAACGTCACCATCTGGTCGAACAGGCTGATCACCACCGGGTAGCGCTGGCCCGACAGCTCGGTGTTGAACTGCACCTTGGCGCGCTTGGCGATGTCCTGCGGCACAGGGTAGCCGGCCGGGGGCTTGAGCATCGAGTAGGGCAGCATGGGCAGGCGACCGATCTTGGGGTCGAACAGCAGCTGCTGGCCGGGCACCGACATGGTGTAGGCCATGAATTTCTTGGCTTCGTCGGCGTTCTTGGCACCGGCGATGAGCGCAATGTTGGCCGGCACCACGGCGGTCATGCTCGGGTAGGTGAAGTCGACCGGATAGCCCGAATACTTGCCGGCCAGCGCCAGAAAGTCGATCACGATGCCGATGCCGTACTGCCCGTTGTTCACGCCGTCAGGCACGGCAAAGCTGCGGTCGGTGACGGCGGCGGCGTTGCCCATCATCTGCAGCAACTGCGTCCAGCCCTTGTCCCAGCCCTCACCCTGCAAGATGGTTTCCACCGTGAGCTGGGTCGTGCCCGAACGCGAGGGCGACGAGATGGCGATATGGCCGAAGTACTCGGGACGCACCAGGTCGCTCCATTCCTTCGGCGCCGTGAGCTTGTGCGCCTTGAGGTAGCGCGTGTTCCACGAAATGCCGTAGCCCGCCAGCGCCTGGCCGTAGTACATGCCCTTGGGGTCGTTGAGAGGGTAGTTGCCGATCTTGGCCGGCGCGCTCTTGTTCACCACCTCGGGCGCGCTTTGCAGCAGCTTGAAGCTGGACAGCACCTCGAAGGCGTCGGGCGCGCTGGCCCACATGACGTCGGGGCGCTGGCCCTCGGGCAGCTCGCGGATGTAGGCGACCGACGCGGTGGTGTTCTTGTTCAGGATTTCCACCGTGATCCCCGGGTGGGCCGACTCGAACGCCTTCTTGTAGGCGGTGGTCAGCTCCTTGGGGAACGAGGTCAGCACCGTCACCGTGCCGGCGATCGCGGCCGGCGCCGCCAGCGCCGCGCCCAGGGCCATCACCAGAAGCTTGTGTTTCATGTTTCATCTCCTCTCGACAACGATTGCCGGGTCGCGGCGCCGTCCGCTCGGCACCGGCCAACCCGCCACGCCGGGTTTTTACGTGACAAGCGCGCGATGTCGGAGCGGGTTAACCCCCAGACCGGCACGCTGCGGGCGGCCGGGAAATAATCGCCGCCCATGACTTACGTGCCGCACCGTCCCGCGCGCAGCGAATCGCTGCCCCTGCGCCAGATCCATGTCCACGTCAACTGCTGGGGCCGACCCCAGCCGGGCAGCACGCCGCTGGTGCTGGTGCACGGCTGGATGGACGTGGGGGCGTCCTACCAGTTCATGGTCGACGCGCTGAGCGCCGAGTTTGCCGACCAGCGCCTGATCATCGCGCCCGACTGGCGCGGTTTTGGCGACACCACGCTGGCCGCCCCCTGCGACCACTACGTGCTGGCCGACTACCTGGGCGATCTGGACGCCCTGCTCGACCACTACGCCCCGAACGGCCAGCCGGTCGACCTGGTCGGCCACAGCATGGGCGGCAACGTGGTGATGCAGTACGCCGGGGTGCGGCCGGCGCGCATCCGCCGGCTGATCAATCTGGAAGGCTTCGGCATGCCGGCCAGCCGGCCGACGCAGGCGCCGCGCCGGCTGGCGCAATGGCTGGACGAGCTGCAACAGCTGCGCCGAGGCGAAATCAGCCTCAAGACCTACCCCGACGCCGACGCCGTGGCCCAGCGCCTGATGAAGACCAACCCGCGCCTGCCGGCCGACAAGGCCGCCTGGCTGGCGCGCCAGTGGGCGCGGCCGCAGGCCGATGGCCAGTGGCGGGTTCTGGGCGATGCGGCGCACAAGATCGTCAACCCGACCCTGTTTCGGGTCGATGAGATGCTGGCCCTGTATGCCGCCATCACCGCGCCGGTGCTGGTGATCGAGGGCAGCGACGACAGCCTGTCGCAGTGGTGGAAGGGGCGCTACACGCTGGCGGAATTCCATCAGCGGCTGCAGGCGGTGCCGGATCTGCGCCGGCAGCAGCTGCCCGACAGCGGCCACATGCTGCACCACGACCAGCCCGAGCGCCTGGCCGCCGCGCTGCAGGACTTTCTGTCACCGCCGTAACGCCGGCGGGCGCGGCGGGCGGCCGATCACGCGCCCGGCGTGAGAAAATGCCGCCCTCACGGGTTGACGACGGCCTGCCCCACCCTCGATCGGCGCATGCCGCCGGGCCAGGTGGCCCCGGCGCCTTGCGTTCAACCCCAGGTCACACACCACGCCTCGCGCCCCAGCCACCGGGCGCGCAGCCAGCCACAGCACAGGACAGCAACCCATGGAAGCAGAACGCCTCAACCAGATCAGCGCCCAAATCGACGACCTGCGTGCGCGCACCGACGCGCTACGGGGGTATCTTTGACTACGCCGGCAAGGCCGAACGCCTGAGAACCGTCAACGCCGCACTGGAAGACCCGGCGGTCTGGAACGACCCCAGGAAGGCCCAGGAGCTGGGCAAGGAAAAAAAGCAGCTCGATGGCGTGGTGGTCACGCTCGATGAGCTGACCCAGGGCCTGACCGACAGCGCCGAGCTGTTCGAGCTCAGCCGCGAGGAAAACGACGACGCCAGCCTGCAGGCCATCGGCAGCGACGTCGAAAAGCTGGCCCGGACGGTGGAGGAGCTCGAATTCCGCCGCATGTTCAACCAGCCGGCCGACCCCAACAACTGCTTCATCGACATCCAGGCCGGCGCCGGCGGCACCGAGGCCTGCGACTGGGCCAGCATGCTGCTGCGCCAGTACCTGAAATACGCCGAGCGCAAGGATTTCAACACCGAAATCCAGGAAGAAACCCCGGGCGACAGCGCCGGCATCAAGAGCGCCACCATCAAGGTGGAGGGCGAATACGCCTACGGCCTGCTGCGCACCGAAACCGGCGTGCACCGCCTGGTGCGCAAGTCGCCCTTTGATTCCTCGGGCGGGCGCCACACCAGCTTTGCCAGCGTGTTCGTCTACCCCGAAGTGGACGATTCGATCGAGATCGACATCAACCCGGCCGACGTGCGCACCGACACCTACCGCGCCAGCGGCGCCGGTGGCCAGCACATCAACAAGACCGACTCGGCGGTGCGGCTGACGCACCTGCCCACCGGCATCGTGGTGCAGTGCCAGGACAGCCGCAGCCAGCACAGCAATCGCGACGTCGCCTGGCAGCGCCTGCGCGCGCGCCTGTACGACCACGAAATGCGCAAGCGCATGGAAGACCAGCAGAAGCTGGAAGACAGCAAGACCGACGTCGGCTGGGGCCATCAGATCCGCAGCTACGTGCTGGACAACAGCCGCATCAAGGATCTGCGCACCGGCGTCGAAATCAGCGCCACGCAGAAAGTGCTGGACGGCGACCTCGACCCCTTCATCGAGGCCAGCCTGAAACAGGGCGTGTAAGCCCAATTACAAGCCTTTAGGGCCTCTCGCGCAGACTGGGAGAGCGCGAGCAGCTATCACAATCAGAGCAACACAGGATCCGCCATGCGTGAAGGACAAACCGCCGTGACCCGGCGCCAGGACTACGCCCCGCCCGCCTTCTGGATCGACAGCGTCGAGCTGACCATCGATCTGGACCCGGCCAAGACCCGGGTGCTGAGCCGCCTGCGGCTGCGCCGCAACCCGGACGTGGCGGCGCAGCCGCTGCGCCTGGACGGCGACGAGCTCAACCTCTCGCGCGTGATGCTGGGCGGTCAGGCCTGTTCGTTCCGTCTGGACGACCAGACCCTGGTGCTGGAGCAGCTGCCGGCCGACCACGCGCCGTTCGAGCTGGAAATCTTCACCACCTGCGCGCCCGAGAAGAACAGCAAGCTGATGGGCCTGTTCATGAGCGGCGGCGACTTTTTCACCCAGTGCGAAGCGGAAGGCTTTCGCCGCATCACCTACTTCCTCGACCGGCCCGACGTGATGGCCACCTACACCGTCACCCTGCGCGCCGACAAGGCGCGCTGGCCGGTGCTGCTGGCCAACGGCAACCTGGTGGACGCCGGCGAGCTGGACGATGGGCGCCACTTCGCCACCTGGCACGACCCGCACCGCAAGCCCTGCTACCTGTTCGCCCTGGTGGCCGGCAACCTGGTGGCGCGCGAGCAGCGCATCACCACACGCACCGGCAGCGAGCACCTGCTCCAGGTCTTCGTGCGCCCGGGCGACCTGGACAAGACCGAACACGCCATGCGCTCGCTGATCCACGCCGTGGCGTGGGACGAGGCGCGCTTCGGCCTGCCGCTGGACCTGGAGCGCTTCATGGTGGTGGCCACCAGCGACTTCAACGCCGGCGCCATGGAAAACAAGGGCCTGAACATCTTCAACACCCGGTACGTGCTGGCCAAGCCCTCGACCGCCACCGACGCCGACTACGACGCGATCGAAAGCGTGATCGGCCACGAGTACTTCCACAACTGGACCGGCAACCGCGTCACCTGCCGCGACTGGTTCCAGCTCTCGCTCAAGGAAGGCCTGACCGTGTTCCGCGATCAGGAATTCAGCGAGGACCTGGCCGGCACGCCCAGCGCACGCGCCGTCAAACGCATCGAAAACGTCATCGCCCTGCGCGCCGCGCAGTTCCCCGAGGACGCCAGCCCCATGGCCCACCCGGTGCGGCCCGACGAATACCTGGAAATCAGCAACTTCTACACCACCACCATCTACGAAAAAGGCGCCGAGGTGGTGCGCATGATTCAAAGCCTGCTGGGCCGTGCCGGCTTTCGCCGCGGCATGGACCTGTACTTCCAGCGCCACGACGGCCAGGCCGTGACCTGCGACGACTTCGCCCAGGCCATGGCCGACGCCAACCCGGGCAGCGCACTGGCGCCTCTGCTGCCGCAGTTCAAGCGCTGGTACAGCCAGGCCGGCACGCCGGTGCTGCAGGCGACCGGCCAGTACGACGCCCAGGCGCGCCGCTACACCCTGACGCTGTCGCAAAGCTGCCCGGCCACGCCCGGCCAGCCGCACAAGGCGCCGTTCGTGATTCCGGTGCGGCTCGGCCTGGTGGGCGCCGACGGGCGCGAGCTGCCGCTGACGCTGAGCCAGGGCGAGCTGCTGCACGGCGACACCTGCGTGCTGACCGAGCCGCAGACCACCCTGGTCTTCAGCGAGGTCGATCAGCCGCCCGTGCCGTCGCTGCTGCGCGGCTTCTCGGCGCCGGTCGAACTGCGCGGACTGGACGCCGACGAGCAGCTGCTGCACCTGCTGGCGCACGACAGCGACCCCTTCAACCGCTGGGACGCCGGCCAGCGCCTGGGCGTCCGCATTGCTCTTGAAAACATAGCTGCCGGCGCAGACCAGGTAAGCGCCAGACCCCTGAAAGACAGTTATCTTCAGGCCCTGCGCGCGGTGCTGCGCCAGCCCCAGCTGGACCCCGCCTTCAAAGCCCTGGTGCTGAAGCTGCCCGACGAGGACTACATCGCCGATCAGCTCGACGTGGTCGATCCGCAGCGCATCCACGCCGTGCGCGACGCCATGCAGCGGCAGCTGGCCACCGCCTTGCGCGACGACTGGCAATGGGCCTGGGAGCAACACCACGACACCGGCGCCTACCGCCCCGACCCGCACTCCAGCGGCCGGCGCGCGCTGGCCGGGCTGGCGCTGGCCATGCTGTGTCTGGCCGCCAGCGAACAGGGCGACAGCGTCTGGCCCGGCAAGGCCTACCAGCGCGTCAAGGACGCCGGCAACATGACCGACCGCCTGAACGCGCTGGGCGCCCTGGTCGGCTGCGGGCACGAGCTGGGCGCGCATGCCCTGTCGCGCTTTCACCGCCTGTTCCGCCATGAGCCGCTGGCGCTCGACAAATGGTTCGCCCTGCAGGCGCGTGCGCCCGACCGCCGCGGCGGAGCGCTGCCGACGGTGCGGCTGCTGATGAAGCACCCCGACTTCAGTCTGCGCAACCCGAACCGCGCGCGCAGCCTGATCTTTGCCTACTGCCACAACAACCCGGCCGGCTTTCACCGGCGCGACGCCGCCGGCTACCTGTTCTGGGTCGACCGCGTGCTGGAGCTCGATGCCCTCAACCCGCAGGTGGCGGCACGGCTGGCGCGTGCCATGGACGCCTGGGCACGTCTGGCCGAGCCATACCGCAGTGCCGCCCGCGAGGCCATCGCCCGCGTCGCCGCCAGGCCCGCCCTGAGCAACGACGTGCGTGAAGTCGTCACGCGCGCCCTCGCCGGCCAGGCGCCGGCGCTGGCCGCCGACGCCGAGGCGCGCACCACCGAAACCCCCGACACGCAGCAGAAAGGATCCGCATGAGCTCGCCCATCTCCCTGTCGCGCTACCTGGTCGAAAAGCAGCGCATCGCCGGCCACATTCCGGCCCAACTGCGCCTGCTGCTCGAAGTGGTGGCACGCGCCTGCAAGAGCATCAGCCACGCCGTCAACAAGGGCGCCCTGGGCGGCGTGCTGGGCAGCGCCGGCAGCCAGAACGTGCAGGGCGAGGTGCAGAAAAAGCTGGACATCATCGCCAACGAGGTGCTGATCGACGCCAACGAATGGGGCGGCCACCTGGCGGCCATGGCCAGCGAGGAGATGGAAGCCATCCACGTGGTGCCCAACCGTTATCCGAAGGGCGAATACCTGCTGCTGTTCGACCCGCTGGACGGCTCCAGCAACATCGACGTCAACGTCAGCATCGGCACCATCTTCAGCGTCCTGAAGATGCCCGAAGGCGACCGCGGCGTCGAGGAAGAAGACTTCCTGCAACCCGGCAGCCATCAGGTGGCGGCCGGTTACTGCGTCTATGGGCCGCAGACCACCCTGGTGCTGACGGTGGGCGACGGCGTGGCCATGTTCACCCTGGACCGCGAACTGGGCAGCTTCGTGCTGACCCAGGACGACCTGCGCATTCCCGACGATACGCAGGAGTTCGCCATCAACATGAGCAACCTGCGCCACTGGGACGCGCCGGTGCGCCGCTACATCGACGAATGCCTGGCCGGCAAGGACGGGCCACGCGGCAAGAACTTCAACATGCGCTGGGTCGCCAGCATGGTGGCCGACGTGCACCGCATCATGATGCGCGGCGGCGTCTTCATGTACCCCTGGGACAAGCGCGAACCCAACAAGCCCGGCAAGCTGCGCCTGATGTACGAGGCCAACCCGATGAGCTGGCTGATCGAGCAGGCCGGCGGCGCCGCCACCAACGGCCGCCAGCGCATCCTGGACGTGCAGCCGCAGCAACTGCACGAACGCGTCAGCGTGATCCTGGGCAGCAAAAACGAAGTCGAGCGCGTGACCCGCTATCACCTCGACGCCGACGCCGCCAGCTGAGCCGAGACGCTCTCAAAATCATAGATGTCGGCGCTTGCTGGATGGGCGCTGGAGGCTGATAGCGATCAGAACACCCTCAGTGCGCCTGCTCCCAGTTCGGCCCCATGCCGACCTCGGCCAGCAGCGGCACCTTGAGCTGGGCCACACCGGCCATCAGGCGCGGCACCTCGGCGCGCGCCCACGCGAGCTCGGCCTCGGGCACTTCCAGCACCAGCTCGTCATGCACCTGCATGATCATGCGGCTGGCGCGCCGCTGCTGGTCGATGGCAGCCTGCACCGCCACCATGCTCATCTTGATCAGGTCGGCCGCCGTGCCCTGCATGGGAGCGTTGATGGCGGCGCGCTCGGCGGCGGCGCGGCGCGGCCCGTTGGGGCTGTTGATCTCGGGCAGGTACAGCCGGCGGCCGAACACGGTTTCGACGAAGCCGCGCGCCTTGGCCGCCTGGCGCGTGTCGTCCATGTAGCGCCGCACGCCCGGGTAACGCTCGAAATAGCGGTCGATGTAGTTGCGCGCCGCCGTGTTGTCGATGCCGAGGTTGCGCGCCAGCCCGAAGCTGCTCATGCCGTAGATGAGACCGAAGTTGATCACCTTGGCATAACGGCGCTGCTCGCTGCTGACCTGCTCGGGCGCGACGCCGAACACCTCGGCGGCGGTGGCACGGTGCACGTCCATGCCCGCGTGGAAGGCGGCCAGCAGCGCCGCATCGTCGCTCAGGTGCGCCATGATGCGCAGTTCGATCTGGCTGTAGTCGCAGCTGACGACGACATGGCCGGGGGGCGCGATGAAGGCTCCGCGGATGCGCCGGCCCTCGGGCGTGCGCACCGGGATGTTCTGCAGGTTGGGGTCGTTGCTGGCCAGGCGCCCGGTCACCGCCACCGCCTGCGCATAGTGGGTGTGCACGCGGCCGCTGACCGGGTCCACCAGCTGCGGCAGCTTGTCGGTGTAGGTGCTCTTGAGCTTGGCCAGGCCGCGGTGCTCCAGGATGCGCGCCGGCAGCGGGTAGTCTTCGGCCAGTTTTTCCAGCACCTCCTCGTCGGTGCTGGGCTTGCCGGTGGCGGTCTTCTTGACCACCGGCAGACCCAGCTTGTCGAAGAAGATCTCGCCGATCTGCTTGGGCGAGCCGAGGTTGAAGGGCTGGCCCGCCAGCTCGTGCGCCTGGCGCTCCAGCTCCAGAATGCGGCGGCCCAGCTCGTGGCTCTGGCGCTGCAGCTGCGCAGCGTCGATCAGCACGCCGTGGCGCTCGACGCGGTAGAGCACTTCGCTGGTGGCGATCTCCAGCGCATAGATGCGCGCCAGCCCCGGCTCGGCCTGCACCTGGGGCCACAGCGCCAGATGCACTTCCAGCGTCTGATCGGCGTCCTCGCAGGCGTAGTGGGCGGCCTTGTCGATCGGTACCTGGGCGAACGGTATCTGGTGCACGCCCTTGCCGCACAGCGCTTCGTAGTCGATGCCGCGGCGCCCCAGGTGGCGTTCGGCCAGGCTGGCCAGGCCATGCGGGCGATGCACTTCGAGCACATAGCTCTGCAACATGGTGTCGTGCACGTAACCGGCCACCTCGATGCCGTGGTTGGCCAGCACATGGCGGTCGTACTTGACGTGCTGACCGAGCTTGGCGCGGGCCGGGTTTTCCAGCCACGGCTTCAGGCGCGCCAGCACCTCGCCCAGCGGCAGCTGCGCGGGGGCGCCGGGCCCGTCGTGCGCCAGCGGGATGTAGGCGGCCTCACGCGGCCGCACGCTGAGCGAAAGACCGACGATGCGCGCCTGCTGCTCGTCGATCGAGGTGGTTTCGGTGTCCAGCGCGGTCAGTTCGGC
>JADLIA010000012.1 GCA_020848515.1 Rubrivivax sp.
GAGGCCAGAACCCGGGCCGCTCCTTCCCTCCCCGCTGCGTGGTCGCAGTCTGCCTCCGGAAACTGCGCCAGGCTCGCCCAGCCGTCGATGGCGATCGCACCGGCGGCATTGCGCACCCGGAACGGCACCATCTCGAGGCCCTTGGCACTCGGTGGGGTGGGCCGCGCCTGCGGGTTTCCTCCGATCCGGGCCTGGCTGGGCACCCGGTAGATCGAGTACTCGACGAGCACTGCGTCGCACCCCCCGAGAGGTGTGCGGAGCAGCGGACCGGACGGCTCGATCCGGCCGCCGGTGCGCACGCTCTCGCCGTCCCTCCACCGCGAGGGTTCGCTCTCCGGCGCGTTCCGACGTCGCAGGGCCTGCGCGACCCCCTGGACACTTCCGAGCGCCAGCGTCAGGCTCGCGGCGAGCAGCGCGGCGGCGAGCCAGGGCAACGGCATGCCGCGCTCCCCGAGCGCCAAGCGCTCGAGGAAGAGCGCGAGCCCGAAGAGTCCGGTCAACGTGAGGCAGCCCTTTGCCATCGATCTCCTTCCTATTCGTGCGGGAAGCCCGAGCGCGGAGTTGAGTCGAGTGGCTTCCAGCTCCAAAAGACACCGCGGGGTGGGGCGCGATCTGCAGTCCCTCAGCGATACTGCGCCCACTCGGCTGCCTGCGGTGCAGCGCTGAGCACCGCGTGCATCTCAGCCCGTCACCCTGCGCAGCGCCACCCTGCACCAGGGCCTGTGAGCAGACCCTATGGCTTCCGAACTCCTGAAATTTGAACCGTGCATCCTGAGCCTGTCGAAGGGCTTGAGCAGGCTCAGCCCGAACGGTATGCAAGACATGCCAACGCCGAATCCATAGACTGGCGACCGTCATGCACCGCCACGCCCTCACCGCCCGCGACTTCGCCGCCGATGCACCGCAGGTTGCCCGCACCCTGATCGGCGCCACTCTGCTGGTGGACGGCGTGGGCGGCATCATCGTCGAGACCGAGGCCTACGACCGCGCCGACGCCGCCTCGCACACCCACCGCGGCCCGACACCACGCAACGCCGCCATGTTCGGCCCGCCCGGCCATGCCTACGTGTACCGCAGCTACGGCATCCACTGGTGCCTGAACCTGGTGTGCCGCGAAGCCGGACACGGCGCCGGCGTGCTGATCCGCGCCCTGCAGCCGACGCACGGCCTGGACACCATGCGCCGGCGTCGCGGCCTGCAGGACGAACGCCTGCTGTGCGCCGGCCCCGGTCGTGTGGGACAGGCGCTGGGCATCACGCTGGCGCACTACGGGCTGGCGGTGGATGCGCCGCCGTTCGAGCTGCGGGCCGCACCCCACGGGCTGGCGGATCAGGTGGTGTGCGGCCCGCGCATCGGCATCAGCCGGGCGCTGGAGCTGCCGTGGCGATTTGGCCTGGCCGGCTCGCGCTACCTGAGCCGAAGGTTCTGATCAGGCCCTCGACCGGAGTTCCCGGCCCCAGCCTGGATTCTGGCGGGTTTGAGGTAAAAACATGCTCCAGCGCGCACCCAGTCAGCGCCGTAAGCTACGTTATTAATAGCAATCGAGAGCTTTGCGGCGCTCGATCAGGGGCGCTGGCGCCGCCCGCGCCAGTGCTCCCAGGCCGACACCGCGGCGATCACGGCAAAACCTGCCGGCACGCCGAAGAAGCCGGCCGACACCGGGTGGATGCCCCACCACAGACCGCCCGGCGCCAGGCCCCACCAGGCGCGCAGGACCGCGCTGGCCTGCAGCATGTAGCCGACGGTGACGGCGATGCCGGTCAGCATGCCGGCGACGGCGGCGCGCCGGGTGGCGCCGCGCCAGAACAGGCCGAGGGTGAGCGCCGGGACGAAGGTGGCGGCCGCCAGCGAAAACGAGGCCGTCACCAGAGAAATGATCTCGCCCGTCTTGAGCGCCGCCGTCGCCGCCGCCACCATGGCCACCGCCAGCAGGGCGAACTTGGACAGGATCACGCGGTTGTCCGACACCCACACGCGGCCGCCGCGCATGGGCGCGGTGTCGTGCACCAGCGCATTGCTGATGGTCAGCAGCAGTCCGTCGGCGGTGGACAGCGCCGCCGCCAGCCCGCCCGCCGCCACCAGGCCGGACACCACGTAGGGCAGCCCACCCAGCTCGGGCGTGGCCAGCATGATCATGTCGGCGCCCAGGCGGATTTCGCCGAACTGCAGGATGCGGTCACCGTTGACGTCCTGCACCGAAATCAGCGCCGGATCCACCCGCGCCCACTGGGCAATCCAGTTGGGCAGATCGTCGAAGCTGCTGCCCACCAGATGCTGCATCACCTCGTACTTGACCAGCGCCGCCAGCGCTGGTGTGGCCAGGTACAGCATGGCAATGAACAGCAGCGACCAGGCCACCGAGTGCCGCGTCGCCGCCACGCTGGGGGTGGTGTAGAAGCGCGTCAGCAGGTGCGGCAGGCTGGCGGTACCCACCATCAGGCAGAACATCAGGGCCAGGAAGTTCAGGCGCGAGGTGTTGAATTCGGCGCGCTCGTCCGGTGTGCCGTCGGGGTCGCCGGCAAACGCCTGACCGTGTCGCGGCAGCCCGCCCAGCGGTTTGGCGCGCTCCTGCGCGTCGAGCATGGCGCGCGTCCACAGCTCGCGCGCGCTGGCCTCGTCCTTGGGCAGGGCCGACAGCTCGCGCCGGGCCATCATGACGAAGGAAAAGTCCGCGCCCTGGGCGCGCAGCGTGCGGATGCGCTCCTCCAGCGCGCTGCGCTCGCTGGCCAGCGCGGCCGCCGGATCGCGCAGGCGCTCGGCGTAGTCGCGGGCGCGCTCGCGGTAGTGCTGGCGCACCTGTTGCTCGGCGGGTGCATCGATCAGCGTGCGCTCCAGCCGCTCGATCTTGGACAGCTGCTGGCCGTACGCCAGCAAGGCCACGGGCGTGCCCAGCTGCTTGTACGCCAACCAGGACACCGGGATCAGAAAGGCCACCAGCAGCACCACGTACTGCACCACCTGTGTCCAGGTGATGGCGCGCATGCCGCCCAGGAAGGAGCACAGCAGCACCCCGCCCAGGCCCAGCAGGATGCCGATCTCGAACTGCACCCCGGTCAGGCGCGAGGCGATCAGACCGATGCCGTAGATCTGCGCCACCACGTACATGAACGAGCAGGCCACCGCCCCCATCGCCGCCAGCAGTTGCGCCCCCCGACCGAATCGCACGGCAAAGAAGTCGGGCACGGTGTACAGCCGCATGGCGCGCAGGCGCGGCGCCATCAGCAAACCGACCAGACAAAAGCCCCCGGTCCAGCCAAGCACGTAGGCCAGGCCACCGGGCTGCGCGGCGGTTCCGGAAAAGCCCTGCAGGTACAGCGCCCCGGCCAGGCTGATGAAGGAGGCGGCGCTCATCCAGTCGGCCGCCGTGGCCATGCCGTTGTACATGGCCGGCACGCGCCGGCCGGCGACGTAGAACTCCTCCGGGTCGGTGGTGCGCCCGGCAATGCCCACCGCCGCGTACATCATCACCGACAGGAACAGGAAGATCGGCCCAATCCAGCCGCGCGACAGACCGGCGCGCTCGGCCCAGTGCAGCAGCAGCAGAAAGGCAACCAGGCCCAGGGTGAACAGCGCCAGCTGACGATGCAACCGCCAGATGTAGGCGCGCGACCCGGCAGCCACGCTAGTCGCCCCCCTCGTCGGCAGGCGCGGGCTCGGCGCGGCCCATCCACCATGCATACAGCATCACCACGCCGAGGAACACCAGCACCCCGCCCTGCGCCAGCCACCAGTAATTGAGCGGCCAGCCGGCCACGACCTGGTTCAGCTCGCGCGCGAAAAAGGCCACACCGAACGACGCGGCCGCCCACAGCAGCAGCAGCGCGGCACGCAGCCAGGCCGCGCCAGGAGCTTCATTTTTGATAGCTGGTGGCGCTGACATGGCGTGCGATGGACGGGTTTTTTATTGTGACAGCAAGGTCCAGGTGTCGATCACGCTGTCGGGGTTGAGCGAAATCGAGACGATACCCTCGTCGGCCAGCCAGCGCGCGAAGTCCGGGTGGTCGCTGGGGCCCTGACCGCAGATGCCGATGTACTTGCCCTGCGCCCGGCAGGCCTGGATGGCCTGGTGAATCAGCGCCTCCACGGCCGGATCGCGCTCGTCGAAGTCGGCCGCCAGCAGTTCCAGACCGGAATCGCGATCCAGCCCCAGTGTGAGCTGGGTCAGGTCGTTCGAGCCGATGGAAAAGCCGTCGAAATGCTCCAGGAAGCGCTCGGCCAGGATGGCGTTGCTGGGCACCTCGCACATCATCACCACCTTGAGGTCGTTGACACCGCGCCGCAGCCCCTTGTCGGCCAGCAGCGCCACCACCCGCTCGGCCTGCGCCAGCGTGCGCACGAAGGGCACCATGATCTGCACGTTGGTCAGGCCCATGTCGTCGCGCACGCGGCGCAGCGCCTCGCATTCCATGGCGAAGGCCTCGCGGAAATCGTCGCTGATGTAGCGCGCGGCACCGCGAAAGCCGAGCATCGGGTTTTCTTCTTCCGGCTCGTAGCGGCTGCCGCCGATCAGCTTGCGGTATTCATTGCTCTTGAAGTCCGAAAGGCGCACGATCACCGGCTTGGGCCAGAAGGCGGCGGCAATCGTCGCCACGCCCTCGGCCACCTTGTCGACGTAGAAGGCGCGCGGGCTGGCGTGGCCACGCGCCACGCTCTCCACGGCCTTCTTCAGGTCGGCGTCGACCTGAGGGTAGTCGAGGATGGCCTTGGGGTGCACGCCGATGTTGTTATTGATGATGAACTCCAGCCGCGCCAGACCCACGCCCTCGTTCGGCAGCTGGGCAAAGTCGAACGCCAGCTGCGGGTTGCCCACGTTCATCATGATCTTGGTGGCGATCGGCGGCATCTCGCCGCGGCGCACCTCGGTGACATCGGTTTCCAGCAGACCGTCGTAGATGTGGCCGGTGTCGCCTTCGGCGCAGCTCACCGTCACCAGCGTGCCGTCCTTCAGGCGCGCGGTGGCGTCGCCGCAGCCGACCACCGCCGGAATGCCCAGCTCGCGCGCGATGATGGCGGCGTGGCAGGTGCGCCCGCCGCGGTTGGTGACGATGGCGCTGGCCTTCTTCATCACCGGCTCCCAGTTCGGGTCGGTCATGTCGGTCACCAGCACGTCGCCCGGCTGCACCTTGTCCATTTCGGCGATGTTGTGCACCAGGCGCACCGGACCGGTGCCGATCTTCTGGCCGATGGCACGGCCTTCGGCCAGCACCGCGCTGCTGCCCTTGAGCTTGTAGCGCAGCTCGGTGCTGCCCTGCTGACTTTTGACCGTCTCGGGCCGCGCCTGCAGGATGTAGAGTTGGCCGTCCTGACCGTCCTTGCCCCATTCGATGTCCATCGGGCGGCCATAGTGCTGCTCGATCACCAGGGCGTAATGCGCCAGCTGCTCGACCTCGGCATCGCTGAGTGAGTAGCGGTTGCGCAGCTCGGCCGGCACGTCGCAGGTCTTGACCAGGCGACCGCTGGCCGCCCTTTCCTCGGGCGTGGCAAACACCATCTGGATCAGCTTGCTGCCCAGGTTGCGGCGAATCAGCGCCTTCTTGCCGGCCTTGAGCATGGGCTTGTGCACATAGAACTCATCCGGGTTGACGGCGCCCTGGACCACGGTCTCGCCCAGGCCATAGCTGCTGGTGATGAAGACTACCTGGTCGAAACCGCTTTCAGTGTCGATGGTGAACATCACGCCGGCCGCGCCCAGGTCCGAGCGCACCATGCGCTGCACACCCGCCGACAGCGCCACCACGTCGTGGGCAAAACCCTTGTGCACACGGTAGGAGATGGCGCGGTCGTTGTACAGCGAGGCGAACACCTCCTTCATCTTGTGCAGCACGTCCTCGATGCCGACGACGTTCAGGAAAGTCTCCTGCTGGCCGGCAAACGAGGCGTCGGGCAGATCCTCGGCCGTGGCCGAGCTGCGCACGGCAAAGCTGGCCTGGGCGTTGCCGCCGGACAGCTGGGCAAAGGCGTCGCGCACGGCCTTTTCCAGGTCGGCGGGGAAGGGCTGGTTTTCCACCCAGGCGCGGATCTCGGCGCCGGCCTTGGCCAGCGCGCGCACGTCGTCCACATCGAGGGCCGCCAGGCGGGCGCTGATGCGCTCGGCCAGGCCTTCGTGCTTCAGAAATTCGCGGAAGGCGTGCGCCGTGGTGGCAAAGCCGGTGGGCACGCGCACGCCCTGGGGCAGCTGCGAGATCATCTCGCCGAGGCTGGCGTTCTTGCCGCCAACGACCTCGACGTCGCTCATTCTCAGGTTCTCAAACGGTACGACCAGGGCGGTCGCCGCAAAACGTGCAGACATGGGAAAGCTCCAGAGTTTGAAAACCGGTGGCTGCGAACGCCCTCGGGCCTTGGCGGCGCATTCGCATCATTCGCAACCCATGTTCTGCATTTTCGGGGGTCGCAACGGCCAGCGGCGCGGGTTCGCATAATGGGCACGATTGTATTGACCGCCACGCCGCCCTCACCCATGCCCCAACGCACCGTGTTTTTCGTCTCCGATGGCACCGGCATCACGGCCGAAACCTTCGGCAACGCCATCCTGGCGCAGTTCGAGTTCCAGCCCCGCCACGTGCGCCTGCCCTTCATCGACACGCCGGACAAGGCGCACCAGGCGGTGCGCCAGATCAACCACACCTGCGAGCTGGAGGGGCGGCGGGCGATCGTCTTCACCACCCTGGTCGACCGCGAGGTGATGGGTATCGTGCGCGAGGGCTGCAAGGGCATGCTGCTGGACATGTTCGGCACCTTCGTGGCGCCGATCGAGCAGGAACTGGGCATCACCAGCCACCACCGGGTGGGACGCTTTTCGGACGTCAGCAAGAACCAGGCCTACCAGGATCGCATCGAAGCCATCAACTACAGCCTGGCCCATGACGACGGCCAGAGCAACCGCGACCTCGAAACCGCCGACGTCATCCTGATCGGCGTCAGCCGCAGCGGCAAGACCCCCACCAGCCTCTACCTGGCGATGCAGCACGGGGTCAAGGCCGCCAACTACCCGCTGATCCCCGAGGACTTCGAGCGCCGCCAGCTGCCGCCGGCCCTGGTGCCGCACAAGAAGAAGATCTTCGGCCTGACCATCGCGCCCGAGCGGCTGGCCGAAATCCGCGCCGAGCGCCGCCCCAACTCGCGCTACGCCAGTCTGGAAAACTGCCGCATGGAAGTGGGCGAGGCCGAGGCCATGATGCGCCGCTCAGGCATACGCTGGCTGTCTTCGACCACCAAGTCGATCGAGGAAATCGCCACCACCATCCTGCAGGAAGTGCGGCCCGAGCGGCTCAGCTACTGAACGCCCTCCGACGCGGCGTCTGGAGCGCCACGAAGACTATCCTTTTCATAGCTTTTGGCGCTTGTCTGGCAAGCGCTGGAGGCTGTTCTGACCCCGAATCGAGCCTCTGGACCCGGATCCTGCGGGCACCAGCTTCGCGGCGGCAGCGCCCAGGCCTGGCTCGGCCAGCGCGACACCGGGGGGCGCGCCCGGCGGCCGTCCTGAACTCAGAGACCGAGCGCCGCGATCCCGGCCCGGGCCACCAGCGTGTCCTCCGCGGGTTTGGCACCGCTCACTCCGATGGCACCGATGCACTGGCCGTCCTTGACGATCGGCAGCCCGCCTTCCAGCATGCCCTCCAGCGGCACCGACAGAAAGGCGTGGCGGCCACCGTTGATCATGTCCTCGTAGCCCTTGCTCTCGCGCCGCCCCAGCGCAGCGCTGCGCGCCTTGCCCGGCGCGATGTGGGCGCTCACGGGCGCCGCACCGTCCATGCGGTGCAGGTGCAGCAGATGGCCGCCGTCGTCGGCCACGGCGATGGTCATGGCCCATTGCTGCTTCAACGCCTCGGCTTCGGCGGCGGCAACGATGGCGCGCACGTCGGCGGCTTGCAGCACAGGTTTGGTCTTCATGGGTGCGGGCTCCAGGCTTGAACGGGATGCCCGCAAGCATAACCGCCGGCCAGGGAACCGATGCGCCGGCACCGACTCTACGTAAAATGCCCCCGAAGGTCGCCGCTGTGGCGGCCGCAGCGGGTATCCAAGGAGCAACCGAGACATGAACGATCGCACCCAGACCCTGGCCTACCTGGACGCCACCCGGGGCGGCGTGGCAAGCCAGGAGCAGCGCCACCGCGTGCTGCGCAACACCTACTGGCTGCTGGCGCTGAGCCTGCTGCCCACCGTGCTGGGCGCCTGGTTGGGCGTGGCCACCGGCATCACGGCCGGCCTGGGCGGAGGCCTGGGTCTGGTGGTGTTTCTGGGCGGCGCCTTCGGCTTCATGTTCGCGATCGAAAAAACCAAGAACTCGGCCGCCGGCGTGCCCGTGCTGCTGGCCTTCACCTTCTTCATGGGCCTGATGCTGTCGCGTCTGATCGCCCTGGTGCTCGGCTTCAAGAACGGCTCGGAACTGGTGATGACCGCCATGGGCGGCACAGCCGGCGTGTTCTTCGTCATGGCCAGCCTGGCCAGCGTCATCAAACGCGACCTGTCGGGCCTGGGCAAATGGCTGTTCGTGGGAGCCCTGGTGGTCTTCGTCGGCGCCATCGTCAACGTGTTCGTCGGCTCCACGGTCGGCATGCTGGTCATCAGCACCCTGGTGATCGCCGTGTTCAGCCTGTACATGCTGTACGACCTCAAGCGCATCGTCGACGGCGGCGAAACCAACTACATCAGCGCCACGCTGGCGCTGTACCTGGACCTGTTCAACGTGTTCCAGGGCCTGCTGGCCCTGCTCGGCCTGGGTGGCAGCAACGACTGATCGACGGCCTGCAAGCTTGCCGCCGGATCGTGCATGGGGTGGCGCACGGGCGCCACGCCGGTACCGTCTCAGGGTACCCTGATCCGGCTATAATGCGCGGCTTTCAAGTCTTCGCCGGCTTAGCTCAGTTGGTAGAGCAACGCACTCGTAACGCGTAGGTCGCCAGTTCGATTCCGGCAGCCGGCACCAAGCCCCCGAAGGCCCCTGGTTTACCCCAGGGGCCTTGTCTTTGGCGGGTGTGGTGGTGCGCCCCGTTGATGTGCATCAAAGCACCACCGGTTGCGGCGCGGCACAGTGCCCGCATGTTGTCCGATCCTCAAGCCTTTGCCTGGCCCGCCGATGCGAGCACGGTGGCGGCCGGCACCCAGTTGCTGCGGCGCGCCTGCGTCGACGAGCATGTGTTGTACATCGACAGTGGCCGCGTGGCGCTGGGGGTGGTCGAAAACGGCGTGCTGGCGCACCAGATGGGTCTGGTTGAAGGCCCGGCCTGGCTGAACGTCGGCTGCGCCGTGCTGGACAAAGCGCCGGTGGTGGACGCCGTGGCCGACAGCCCGGTGCAGTTGCGGCGCGTGCCGCTGCGCGACTTCGTGGCCGGGCTGCGCGAGATGCCGGCGCCGGCCCAGGCGCTGCTGCGCGACATGGCGGCGGCGCACCGCCAGCAGGCCGAACTGGCGGTCAGCCGGCTGGCCAAGGACGCCGAGGCGCGCTGCGCCGAATGGCTGCTGCGCCATGCCGAGCCGGCGCAGGGCGCGCCCGGCACGCTGGCCGTGTTGCTGCGCCAGCGCAAGCGCATGATCGCCGCGCAGTTGGGCATCGCGCCCGAAACCCTGTCGCGCGTGCTGCGCCAGTTGCGCGAGCGCAGCCTGATCAGCGGCTCCGGCCGCATCCTGAACCTGCTCGATCCGGGCGCTCTGCGGGCGCTGGCAGGCGCCTGAGCCACCACCGCAAGCCAGCTGCCCCGCCCCGCAGCCGGGGCGCGCGCTACGACGGCGCGGTGCGGCGCAGCCGGCGCGGCGACAGCACAGCCTCATCGACCCCATGGGCCGCCAGCTCGGCCGGCAGCGGCTCGCCCACGATCTGGCTGGCGGCCAGCAGGCTGGCGCCGGCCGCACTCTGGATGCCGTAGCCGCCCTGCGCGGCCAGCCAGAAGAAGCCTGGGCAAGCCTGGTCAAACCCGATCACCAGATCGCCATCGGCCACGAAGCTGCGCAGGCCGGCCCAGGTGGCGGTCGGGCGGTCGATGCGCAGCGTGGTCGCTTCCTGGATCAGATGGATGCCCAGGGCGATGTCATAGTCTTCGGGCTGCACGTCATGCGGGATGGTGGGGTCGGCGTTGGCGGGTGAGCCCAGCAACTGGCCGGCGTCGGGTTTGAAATACCAGGCTTCATCGACGTCGGCCACCATCGGCCACTGGCCCAGGTCGGCGCCGGCTGGCGCGCGGAAGGTGAAGGCGCTGCGCCGGCGCGGCTCCAGGCCGATGGGTGCGGCGCCGAACAGCACCGCCACCTGGTCGGCCCAGGCGCCGGCCGCATCGACCACGGTGCGCCCTGTCCAGGCGCTGCCGTCCGACAGCGTCACCTGCCAGCGCTGGCCGTCGTGCCTGGCAAGCTGCGGCTCGACGCCAGTCCGCAGGCGCGCGCCGGCCTGGCGGGCGCCGCGCAGAAAACCTTGCAACAGGGCGTGGACATCGATGTCGTAACCCTGCGCATCCAGCAGGGCGTTCTGAAACATACCGGGCCTCAGGGCAGGCGCAGACAGCGCCAGCTGCTCTGAATTCAGTAGCGTGGTGGTGGTGCCGCTGGCCGTCAGATCGGCCCGCATGCGCGCCAGCGCGGGCTGCTGCTCGGCGGTGGCGACGAACAGGGCGCGGCGCGGGCTCAGCAGCGGCTGCTCGGCAAAACCGGCCGGCGGCTGCAGGTAGAAGTCGAGGCTGGCGCGGGTCAGCGCGCGCACCCCGGGCGGGCCGTAGCTTGCCATGAACATGGCGGCCGAACGGCCGGTGCTGTGCATGCCGGGCTGCGGCTCGCGCTCGATCAGCGTCACCGGCCGGCCGGCGCGCGCCAGCCGCCAGGCCAGCGAAGCGCCGGCGATGCCGGCGCCGATGATGAGCACCGCGTCGTCCGCTTCGACCATGGGGCGTGCCCTCGCTTCGGCGCTCAGGGCCGGCCGGCGTGCGGCACGTCCACGCGCACCGACAGCAGGCTCGCCTCGGTGGCGGCGGCGCGCGCGTGCTCGTAGAAGTCGGGCGCGGCGCAGATGAACAGCGTGCGGCCGTCGGCACCGCCCAGCATGCAGGCGAAGGCGCCGGTGCCGGGCTGGATCTCGTCGACGATCTGGCCACCCTCGCGCACCCGCACCACGCGGCCGTGCACGGCGTCGGCAATCCACATGGCGCCTTCGGCGTCCAGGCAGCAGCCGTCACCGGCCACCGCCACCTGGCCGATCGCTTCGCCCACGTCGGCGCTGGTGGGCGGCTCGCCGAACCTGGCCCAGACGCGGCGGCGGCTGAGCGTGCCGTCGGCGCCGATGTCGAAGGCCGTGACCCGGTTGGCAAAGGTTTCGCACACGCGCAGCGTGCCGTCGTCGGTGATCACGGCGCCGTTGGGAAACCACATGTCTTCGGCGGCGCGGTGTACCGTGCCGTCGGGGTCGACCCGCCACAGGCCGGTGGGGCGAAAAGGCGCGCCGCCCATCAGGTCGAAGCCGAAGTCGCCCACCCAGGCGCGGCCCTGGGCGTCGACCACCATGTCGTTGGCGTTGCCACCGGCGTAGTCCGACAGGTCGGCGTGCGTCACCAGCGTGCCGTCGGCCTCGCGCCGCAGCAGCTTGCGGTCGCGCATGGACACCACCAGCAACCGCCCGTCGGGCAGCCAGCCGATGCCCGAGGGCTTGTGCTCGACGCGCGCCTCGACGCGCAGGTCGCTGCCGTCTTCGCGCGCCGAATAGACCTGGAACGAATAGAAGTCGGAGAACCAGATGCGGCCATCGTGCCAGCGCGGCCCTTCGAGAAAGTGCATGCCCGAAACCACGGTGCGAATGTCGCGTGCCATGAAACGCTCCTTTGTCGGTGATGGATGCGACCGATTGTGACGCCGCGTGCCGCGCCGTCCAAGCGCCGGGTGGTCCCGCAGGCGTCAGGCGCGGCGCTGCCAGGCGGCGGCAAAGAAGCCGTCGGTGGCATGCCGGTGCGGCCACAGGCGCAGGTAGGCACCATCGGCCGTGCACAGCGCCGCCGCACCGGTCACCTTCAGGCCGGTCAGCAGCTCGGCCACCGGCAGCGGCTGAAACGCGGTGTGCTCGCCACCGAACGCTGCAGCGATGGCCTCGTTCTCCTCGGTCAGCAGGCTGCAGGTGGCGTACACCAGCCGCCCGCCGGGCTTGAGCAGGCGCGCAGCGCTGGCCAGGATGGCGCGCTGCTTGCTCACCAGCTCGGCCACCGCCTCGGGCGTCTGGCGCCATTTGAGGTCGGGGTTGCGGCGCAGCGTGCCCAGGCCCGAGCACGGCGCATCGACCAGCACGCGGTCCATCTTGCCGGCCAGGCGCTTGATGCGCTCGTCGCGCTCATGCGCAATGGCCACCGGGTGCACGTTGGACAGGCCGCTGCGCGCCAGCCGCGGCTTGAGCGCCTCCAGCCGATGCGCCGACACATCGAAAGCGTACAGCCGCCCGGTGGAGCGCATGGCCGCGCCAATGGCCAGCGTCTTGCCGCCGGCACCGGCGCAGAAGTCGGTCACCATTTCGCCGCGCCGCGCGTCCAGCAGCAGGGCCAGCAGCTGCGAGCCTTCGTCCTGCACCTCGATGCGGCCCTGCTGAAAGGGTGGCAGCCGCGTCAGTGCCGGCTTGCCGGCCAGACGCAGACCCCAGGGCGAGTAAGGGGTGGGCACCGAATCGATGCCCAGCGCTTGCAGTTCCTGCGCCGCCAGCTCCCGTTTTTGTAGCATGGTGTTGACGCGCAGGTCCAGCGGCGCGCCCTGCAGCAGGGCCTGCGCCAGGGCGTCGAACCCATCACCCAGCTGTGCGCGCAGCGGCTCGACCAGCCAGGCCGGCAGGTTGTGGCGGCAGGCCTCGGGCAGCTCGGCGGGGGCGATGGCGTCGCAGGCATCGAGCCAGTGCTTTTCGGCGTCGGTCAAGGCCTGTTTGAGAAAGTCACGGGGTGCAGCAAAACCCAGAATCGCCAGGCGCCGCTCGCGTCCACCCGAGCCCGAGCGCGCCAGGTGCTCGAACAGCGGCTTGCGACGCAGCACGGCGTAAGCGGTTTCGGCCAGGGTGGCACGCTCGCGCGGGCCGAGCTGGCGCTGCTCGCGGAAAAAGCGCGAGACCACGGCGTCCGCCGGGTGATCCAGGCGCAGCACGCGCAGCACCAGTTCGCTGGCGGCGTCGAGCAGGGCTTTGGGGTGCATGGTGGGCGGCTGGAACGGGAGTGGGTTGAATGGACGAGAACACCCTTACGCCGAGCGCGCAGAGGGTTCGCAGAGGACGCAAAAGAAAACAAACGGCTTGTGGGATGCCTTCGGAGTCTTCGCCTGGAGTCTGGCTGGGATTCAGAGATACCGACTATGAACCAAATTTGGCTCCAGCGCTCTATCAAATTGCGCAGGTAGCTATCCTTTAGATAGCAATTCGGCGATTGCGCGCGGATAGATCAGGTGCTCCTGCGTCAGCACCCGGGCGGCCAGGGTGTCCGCGGTATCGCCCGGCAGCACCGGCACCGCGGCCTGCGCCAGAATGGCGCCGTGGTCCAGCTCGGCCGTCACCTGATGCACCGTGGCGCCGGCCACGCGGCAGCGCATGTCGATGGCGCGCTGGTGTGTGTGCAGGCCCGGAAAGGCGGGCAGCAGGCTGGGGTGGATGTTGACGATGCGCCCCGCGTAGTGCGCCACGAAGCCGGGCGTGAGGATGCGCATGAAGCCGGCCAGCACCACCAGCGCCGGCTGATGGCGGTCGATCTCGGCCCTCAGCGCGGCGTCGAAGGCGGCGCGGTCGGCATGCTGCCTGTGATCGACCACGGCGGTGGCGATGCCCGCCTCTTGCGCGGTCTGCAGACCCCGGGCGTCAGGCCGGTTGCTGATGACCGCCGCCACGCGCGCGCCCAGCCGGGCGGCCCAGTCTTCGCGTTCGGCGGCGCGCACGATGGCCGCCATGTTGCTGCCGGTGCCGGAGATCAGGATCACGATGTGTTTCATGTCGGGCCGGATTATCCTTGGCCGATGAACCTGCGTCCCCTGACCCCGACCGAGCTGCGCGTGCTGGGCACGCTGATGGAAAAGGCACGCACCGTGCCCGATACCTACCCCCTGTCGCTCAACGCCGTGGTGAGCGGCTGCAACCAGAAGACCAGCCGCGAGCCGGTGATGAACCTGAGCGAAGCCGAGGCGCAAGCCGCGCTGGAGGCGCTGAAGGCGCTGCACCTGGCGATCGAGTCGCACGGCAGCCGCGTGGCACGCTGGGAACACAACCTGCAGCGCGCCCTGACCGTGCCCGAGCAGTCGGCGGTGCTGCTGGGCCTTTTGATGCTGCGCGGCCCGCAGACCGCCGCCGAGCTGCGGCTGAACGCCGAGCGCTGGTACCGCTTTGCCGACATCTCCTCGGTCGAAGGCTTTCTGCACGAGCTGGCCGAGCGTCCGGCCGACAAGGGCGGCGCCCTGACGCTGCTGCTGGCGCGCGCACCGGGCGAGCGCGAGCCGCGCTGGACGCATCTGCTGGGTGGCCCACCTGCTATTGAAAAAGAAGCTGCCGGCGCACACCCCGAAAGCGCCGCAGGCCGATTTGACCCCACGACCGAACGCCTGGAAAGGCTCGAGGCCGAGCTGGCCGCACTGCAGGCCACCGTGGCCCGCCTGTGCGCCGAGCTGGGCCTGTCACCTGCCGGACGTGACGCCGGCACCGATCGTGCTACAACTGCTGGCTGACAAGGAGACGATCTGATGGATCTGGCATTCACCCCCGACGAACTCAAATTCCGCGACGAGATCCGCGCCTGGGTCAAGGACGCCCTGCCCAAGGCGCTGGCCGACAAGGTGCACCAGGCGCAGCGCCTGACGCGCGACGACATGCAGAGCTGGGCCCGCATCCTGGGCAAGAAAGGCTGGCTGGGCTACGGCTGGCCCAAGCAGTTCGGCGGCCCGGGCTGGACGGCGGTGCAGAAACACCTGTTCGAAGAAGAACTGGCCATGGCGGGCGCCCCGCGCATCGTGCCCTTCGGCCCGGTGATGGTGGCCCCGGTCATCATGGCCTACGGCTCGCCCGAGCAGCAAAAGCGCTTTCTGCCCGGCATCGCCTCGGGCGAAGTGTGGTGGAGCCAGGGCTACAGCGAGCCGGGTTCGGGGTCCGACCTGGCCTCGGTGCGCACCAAGGCCGAGCGCCGCGGCGACAAATACATCGTCAACGGCCAGAAGACCTGGACCACGCTGGGCCAGCATGGCGAGTGGATGTTCAACCTGGTGCGCACCAGCAACGAGGGCAAGCCGCAGACCGGCATCTCCTTCCTGCTGATCGACATGAAGTCGCCCGGCGTCAGCGTGCGGCCGATCAAGCTGCTGGACGGCGAGTGCGAGGTCAACGACGTGTTCTTCGACAACGTCGAGGTGCCTCTTGACAACCTGATCGGCGAGGAGAACAAGGGCTGGACCTACGCCAAGCACCTGCTCAGCCACGAGCGCACCAACATCGCCGACGTCAATCGCGCCAAGCGCGAACTCGAGCGCCTCAAGCGCATCGCCCGGGCCGAGGGCGTGTGGGACGACGCGCGCTTTCGCGACCAGATCGCCCTGCTGGAAGTGGACATCGTGGCGCTGGAGATGCTGGTGCTGCGCGTGCTGTCGGCCGAAAAGTCCGGCCGCAACGCGCTCGACATCGCCGGTCTGCTCAAGATCAAGGGCAGCGAAATCCAGCAGCGCTACACCGAACTCATGATGCTGGCCGCCGGCCCGTTCAGCCTGCCCTACATCTGGGAAGCCATGGAAGCCGGCTGGCAGGGCGACCAGGCCGCCGCCGCCGGGCTGCAGGGCTTCCCGGGCGGCGCCGTGGCCAACGCCACGCTGGCCGCCAGCTACTTCAACTACCGCAAGACCACCATCTACGGCGGCTCCAACGAAGTGCAGCGCAACATCGTCGCGCAGACCGTGCTGGGCTGAACAGAACACAAGGAGTCAGAGACATGGATTTCGATTTTTCCGACGACCAGCTGGCCCTGCGCGACGCCGTCGCCAAGTGGGTCGAAAAGAGCTACGACTTCGAGCGCCGCCGCGCCATCGTCGCCGCCGGCGGCTTTGACCGCGCCGCCTACGGCGAACTGGCCGAACTGGGCCTGGCCGGCATCTGCGTCGGCGAAGACCACGGCGGCCTGGGCATGGGCCCGGTCGAGGCCATGGTGGTGCTGGAAGAGCTGGGCCGCGGCATCGTGGTCGAGCCGCTGACGCAGACCTTCGTGGTCAGCACCGCCCTGGGCGCCCACGGCAGCGACGCCGTGCGCCAGGCCTGGCTGCCGCGCATCGCCAGCGGCGAGGCGCTGGTGGTACTGGCCCATCAGGAGCGCAAGGCACGCTACCGGCTGGACACCTGCGAAGCCCAGGCCAGCGCCGCCGGCGGCGGTCACACCGTCACCGGCCTGAAGCACATCGTGGCCGCCGGCGACCAGGCCGACGCCTGGCTGGTGCCGGCCCAGCTGAACGGCAAGCTGGCGCTGTTCCTGATCGAGCGCGGCGCCCAGGGCGTGAACACGCGCGGCTACCTGACGCAGGACGGCTCGCGCGCCGCCGACGTCCAGTTCAACGGCGCGCCGGCGCAACTGGTCACCACCGACGGCCTGACCGCCCTGATGCACGCCGCCGACGTCGGCATCGCCTGCGCCTGCGCGTACGGCGTGGGTGCGATGGACCAGACGCTCAAGCTCACGGTCGACTACATGAACCAGCGCAAGCAGTTCGGCGTGGTCATCGCCAGCTTCCAGGCCTTGCGCCACCGCGTCGCCGACATGAAGATGCAGCTGGAGCTGGCGCGCAGCATGAGCTACTACGCCACGCTCAAGCTCGGCGCCCCCGAGGCCGAGCGCCGCCAGGCGCTGTCGCGCGCCAAGGTGCAGCTGGGCCAGGCGCTGCGCTTCGTCGGCCAGCAGTCGGTGCAGCTGCACGGTGGCATCGGCGTGACCGACGAATACGTGGGCAGCCACTACTTCAAGAGCCTGACCCAGCTGGAAATGAGCTGGGGCGACACCCTGCACCACCTGGGCCAAGTCAGCCAGCGCATGACCGACTCCGCCGGCGTGTTCGCCTGACCGTCCGGCCCAGTCCCCCTCCCCCGCACAGGCGCTGCCGGACAACGGCGGCGCCTTTTTCGTTCGCGATGTCACCCGTCCTACCGCCCCCATCGCCCGCCGGAGGCAGCCCACGCCTGCTGCTGTGGCTGGTGGCGATCGGCTTTTTCATGCAGACGTTGGACTCGACCATCGTCAATACCGCGCTGCCGGCCATGGCGCGCAGCCTGGGCGAAAGCCCGCTGCGCATGCAGGCGGTGGTGGTGAGCTATGCGCTGACGATGGCGGCGGTGATCCCGGCCACCGGCTGGCTGGCCGACCGCTTCGGCACCCGGCGCGTGTTTGCGCTGGCCATCGCCCTGTTCACCCTGGGCTCGGCCGCCTGTGCGGCGGCGCCCAGCCTGACGCTGCTGACCGCCGCGCGCGTGCTGCAGGGCGTGGGTGGCGCCATGCTGTTACCGGTGGGGCGGCTGGCGGTGCTGCAGGCGTTTCCGCGCGAACGCTTTCTGGAGGCCATGAGCTTCGTCGCCATCCCCGGCCTGGTCGGCCCACTGATCGGTCCGACCCTGGGCGGCTGGCTGGTGGAAGTCGCCAGCTGGCACTGGATCTTCCTCATCAACCTGCCGGTCGGCCTGCTGGGCCTGCTGGCGACCCGGCGCCACATGCCCAACCTGCGCGCCGCCCAGGCCGGCCGCTTCGACCTGGGCGGCTACCTGCTGCTGGTGCTGGCGATGGTCAGCATTTCGCTGTCGCTGGACGGCCTGGGCGGCCTGGGCTGGGCCCGCACGCTGGTGGTGCTGCTGATGGTGCTGGGGCTGGCGGCGCTGGCGGCCTACTGGCTGCACGCGCAGCGCAGCCCAGCGCCACTGTTCGCTCCGGCGCTGTTTGGCGTGGCCAGCTACCGCGTGGGCGTGCTGGGCAACCTGTTCGCGCGCATCGGCTCGGGCGCCATGCCGTACCTCCTGCCGCTGCTGCTGCAGCTGGCGCTGGGTTTTTCACCGGCGCAGGCCGGCATGATGATGCTGCCGGTGGCGCTGGCCAGCATGGGCATCAAGCGGCCCATCACGCGCGTCATCCACCGACTGGGCTACCGGCCGGTGCTGATGGGCAACACCGTGCTGCTGGGCCTGATGATCGCCGGCTTCGCCCTGATGACGCCGCAGCAGCCGCTGTGGCTGCGCATCGTGCAGCTGGCGCTGTTCGGCGCCGCCAACTCCACCCAGTTCACGGCCATGAACGCGGTCACGCTGAAGGACCTGGCGCCCCAGCGCGCGGCCAGCGGCAACAGCCTGTTTTCGATGGTGCAGATGCTGGGCATGAGCCTGGGCGTGACCTGCGCCGCCGCCCTGCTGCACGCCTTCAGCGACTGGCTGGGTGGCGCCGGCGCCGCGCAGTCGCTGCCGGCGTTTCGTGCCACCTTCGTGGCGATCGGGCTGATGACCATGGGCTCGGCGGCGATCTTCTGGCAACTGCGCCCCGACGAGCCGCGCCAGCCGCCGACGGGCGCGCTGGTGGACGTGGGTTGAGCCGCGTCACACCCCTGCTGCGTTCCACCAGTGGCTCAGCATATGGGCGGCGCCGGTCTGACCGCGGTCTCGTCCATCATCGAAGCCCAGCGAGGTCATTCGCCGGTTGTCATCCCGCAAGCGGCCGTTGGACGTGCCTGCCCGCGCCGTGGTCGGCGCGCCAGGCAAGGATGAGCGCCGCTGCCCCGAAGGCGCCTGCGCGCCTTTGGACGGCGCGCTCGGGGCGGGCGGGTGCGCAGCGTGCTCACCCAGGAGGTGAAGGCCATCGCAGCCGCCAGACCCCGCATCGATGCGGTCTGCCCGAAGTTGACAGGCGGTCAACTGCCGTTTCCAGGATAAGTGCCTGACAGCGCGAAACACTGCACCACGGCAGCGCTCCAGCAGCGAGCGCCTATCGATCCGCCAGCGCCTCCAGCAGCCCCTCGAAGGCCGCGGGCGGCGCGTCGGTGTTGTCGTACTGCAGCAGCTCCGGATACTCGGCCGCCGTCGGCACGAACAGCCGCGTGCGGTAGGCGTCCCAGTGCGCCAGCTTCCAGGCGTCGTTGGGATTGCCGCGGGCGGTGATGCGCCGGCGCGCCTCGGCTTCTTCCAGATGCACCCACACCACGTGCACCCGCACGTCGTCGCCCACCGCCAGCCAGGCGCGGTCGGTCAGGCGGTGGGCCCGCACTTCGCGCGACAGCGGGCCGACCACGATGCAGCTCACGCCCAGCGCCAGGTTCTCGCGCGCGGTGGCCAGCAGACCGTCGTACTCGGGCTGACGCAGGTGCTGCAGGTAGGGCGGGCTGTCGCGGTCGTTCGGGTCGCCGGTCAGCACGCCCATCACGGCGCTGCTGTACTGGCCGTACAGCGTGTCCTTGTCCAGCAGGCAGAACGATTCGCCGCTGCAGCGCGCATGGGCCTGCCGCATCAGCGCCGCGATGGCGCGACGCGCCAGGGTGGTCTTGCCGGTGCCGGCGTGGCCGCAAAAGAAGATCAGGCGTGGCATGGGGCGAGCATAGCCGCGCCGGCGGCCCGCCCCGTCAGGCGTGCAGGCGCGAGCTGCGTGGCAGGTGGGCCATCAGGAACTCCATCTGGTCGGCCAGGATGCGGCGGTTGCGCAGGATGAAGTCTTCCCACAGACTGGGCACGTAGGGGGTGTAGAGCAGCGGCATGTGCGCCTGCTCGGGCGTGCGGTTGCTCTTGCGGTGGTTGCAGGCGCGGCAGGCGGTGACCACGTTCATCCAGTGGTCGCGCCCGCGCTGCGCCTGTGGCACCACGTGCTCGCGCGTCAGTTCGGCCTCGGTGAAATGCTGGCCGCAGTAGGCGCACAGGTTGCGGTCGCGCGCGAACAGCTTGGCGTTGGTCAGGCTGGGGCGCAGCTCGAAGGGGTTGATGCGCGGCGCGCCGTGGGTGCCGATGATGCTGTTGATGCGCACGATCGACTGCTCGCCGGTGATGGCGTTGTGGCCTCCGCGGAACACCGCGATCTGGCCTCCCGCTTCCCAGCGCACTTCTTCGGCGGCGTAGTGGATCACCGCCTGTTCCAGCGAGATCCACGATTGCGGCAGCCCCTGTGCCGACAGCTTGAGCACCTTCACAAAACGACCTCCTGACACGGAAACCCTGTTTGTGTGGCCGGCATTGCCAGGGCCGGCCGCCCTGTCCGTGGCGCGACGGCGCCCCTTCGAACAACTCGCAATATACTCCGATTTCACAATACTTTTGCGCGCGTCCGCTTGTCTGGCAAGCGGAAGGCGCTATCAAAAACGTACCGACATGAAGATCTTCCGCGGCCTGCGCCACCCCGGCATGGCACCCGGCTGCGCCCTGACCATCGGCAATTTCGACGGCGTGCACCGCGGCCACCAGGCCATGCTGGCGCTGCTGCGCAACGAGGCGGCGCACCGCGGCGTGCCCAGTTGCGTGATGACCTTCGAGCCGCACCCGCGCGACCATTTCGCCGCCGTGCAGCAGCGCCCCGAGCTGGCACCGGCGCGCATCGCCACCTTCCGCGACAAGCTGGCCGAGCTGGCGCGCTGCGGCATCGACCAGGCGGTGGTGCTGCCGTTCAACCAGGCGCTGGCCAGCCAGCCACCGCAGGACTTCATCGACCAGGTGCTGGTGCAGGGCCTGGGCGTGCGCTATGTGCTGGTGGGCGACGACTTCCGCTTCGGCGCCCGGCGCGCCGGCGACTACGCCATGCTGGACGCCGCCGGCCAGCGGCTGGGCTTCGACGTGGCGCGCATGCTGAGCTACGAGGTGCACGGCCAGCGCGTGTCCAGCTCGGCGGTGCGCGAGGCGCTGGCGGCCGGCGACATGGCCGCCGCCGCCGCGCTGCTGGGACGGCCCTACGCCATCAGCGGCCACGTGGTGCATGGGCGCAAGCTGGGCCGCGCGCTGGCCGAAGCGGCGCCGGGCCGCGGCGACGGCTTTCGCACGCTGAACCTGCGCTTTTCGCGCCGCGCCCACGCCTGGAAGCCGGCGGCCAGCGGCATTTTCGTGGTCGAGGTGCATGGGCTGGACGCCCGCCCCCTGCCCGGCGTGGCCAACCTGGGGGTGCGCCCCTCGCTCGATCCGCACGACGTCAACGGTGGCCGCGTGCTGCTGGAAACCCATGTGCTGGACTGGCCGGCCCGGCTGGGGCCGGAGGGGGCCTACGGTAAAATCATCCGCGTGGATCTGCTGCACAAACTGCACGATGAATTGCGCTATCACAGCCTGGCGGCGCTGACCGAAGGCATCGCGCGCGATTGCGCCGCCGCCCGCGACTGGCTGGCGGCGCGAATTTGAAGGGGCGGCGGGCGCCCCGCCCGCCACATGCCCCGCTCCTTATTTGATAGCTGCTTGCGCACGTCCTGCCTGCGCAACAGGCCGATCGGATCCATACCCCCCGTTTTCTCCCTCTGCACGCCATGAGCACCGACGCCAAGACCGACTACCGCCAGACGCTCAATCTGCCCGACACGCCCTTCCCGATGCGCGGCGACCTGCCCAAGCGCGAGCCGGGCTGGGTGCAGGCCTGGGAAGACCAGGGGCTGTACCGGCGCCTGCGCGCCGCCCGCGCCGGGCGCGCGAAGTTCATCCTGCACGACGGCCCGCCCTACGCCAACGGCCAGATCCACATCGGCCACGCGGTCAACAAGGTGCTCAAGGACATGATCGTCAAGGCGCGTCAGTTGAAAGGGCTGGATGCGCACTACGTGCCGGGCTGGGATTGCCACGGCCTGCCGATCGAGAACCAGATCGAAAAGCAGTTCGGCCGCAAGCTGAGCCGTGACGACATGCAGGCCAAGGGCCGCGCCTACGCCACCGAGCAGATCGCCAGCCAGATGAAGGACTTCA
>JADLIA010000013.1 GCA_020848515.1 Rubrivivax sp.
GCTGCGTTTTGCCGACCTGGCCGAAGACGCACCGCTGCTGGCCTGGGCCCGCCGCGCCGCGCCGCGCCTGCTCGACCACTGGCCCGAACGGGCCGCGCGGCATGTGGACCGCTGGCTGGGCGGGCGGATGGATTACCTGAAGGCTTGAGCCACCTGCCGGGTGGACCGGCGCCAGCGGCAATTCGGCCTCGTGCCCCATGGCTCGGAATGCAGGCCGGGCTTGTGTTCGATCCCTTGTTGTGGACAACCACCTGCGACGGCGTCACCTTGCAGGGCGCGACTTGTCCAGAGGCCGACCCCGTTCACGTTGCCCGAAGGCGCGCGAGCGCCATTGGAACCACAGCGTTCGCATTCGCACGGCACGCCGGTCACGGCTCAGGCGGACGCATCCAGCGATCGCTGCTTGATGGAGTCGTTGCCCCAGGGGGTTTGGACTGAACCAAGGGTTTGTCCCAGTTTCATAATGAGTCAACCTCACTAACAATGCAATCCATTGGTTCATCATGGGCAGTCAGGCAGAAATTTCACAGGCATCAAATGGGATTGATCGCCTCCATCACTAATGTGGTCAACTCATTAATATGCTGAGCATCACCAATCTTCGTGTCATGTACGACGGCGTGGTGGAAGGTGTCCGCGACGTGTCGCTGAGCGTGGAGCGGCAGCGCATCGTGGCCCTGCTGGGGGCCAACGGCGCGGGCAAGTCGACAGTGCTGAAGGCAGTGTCGGGCATTCTCTACACGGAAGACGGGGCCATCACCGATGGTTCCATCCAGTTCGACGATCAACCCATTGACCGACTGGGCCCGCAGGCGATCGTGCGCGCAGGGCTGGTTCAGGTGCCCGAGGGCAGGCGCCTGTTCGACACCCTGACGGTGAATGAAAACCTGCTGGCAGGTGGTGCGGCCCTGCGCAGAGATGCCTTGCGCCAGACGCTGGATCAGGTGTTTGATCTGCTTCCCGAGCTGGCAGACCATCGCGGGCGCGTGGCCGGTTTGCTGTCGGGCGGTCAGCAGCAGATGGTGGCAATCGGCCGGGCGCTGATGGCCAAGCCCCGGCTGCTGATGCTCGACGAACCCTCGCTGGGCCTGGCGCCGCAGGTGTCGGACAAGATTCTGGGGGCCGTGCGCAGGCTGCGTGACGAGGCGGGCCTGACGGTGCTGCTGGTCGAGCAGAACGCGCGCGCTGCGCTGGAGCTGGCCGACTATGGCTACATCATGGACCGAGGGCGTGTCGTGCTCGACGGCGAATCCACCGCGCTGCTGCGCAACGACGACGTGCGTGAGTTCTACCTGGGCCTGGGGGCGCAGGGGCAGCGGCGCAGCATGCGCGATGTGAAGCACTACCGCCGTCGCAAGAGGTGGCTCGCATGAGCGCTGTCCATCAACTGCACGGCACTCCTGGCAGCGCCATGCTGTCCATCCAGGGGCTGAACAAGCGCTTTGGCGGCGTGCAGGCGCTGACCAACGTCAGCATGCAGGTGCTGCCCGGCGAGATCTGCTCGGTCATCGGCCCCAACGGGGCGGGCAAGACCACGCTGTTCAACATCATCTCGCGGTTCTTTCGGGAAGATGAGGGCGAGTTGAGGCTACAGGGCCAGGCGCTGCGCGCCCTCAGGCCGCATCAGATGAGCGCGCAGGGCGTGGCGCGCACCTTCCAGAACCTGGCCATCTTCAAGCACCGTACCGTGGTGGAGAACATTCTGGTGGGCATGCACGCGCGCCTTCGCACGGGGATGCTGGCGGCGGCGGCCTTTCTGCCGTCGGTGCGTCGCACCGAGATCGCGGCACGCGAGGAGGTGGAAGAGATCATCGAGTTTCTCGAGATCGAAGCGCTGCGCGATCAGCCCGTGGGCAGCCTTTCGTACGGATTGCAAAAGCGCGTGGAGCTGGGGCGCGCCCTGGCGGTGAAACCGCGCCTGCTGCTACTCGATGAAATGGTCTCGGGCATGAACCAGGAAGAAACCGAGGACATTGCCCGCTTCATCCTCGACATCCGCGAGCAGCGCGGCACCACGGTGATGATGATCGAGCACGAGATGGGCATCGTCATGGACATCTCCGACCGCGTGGTGGTGCTCAACTTCGGCCACAAGATCGCCGAGGGCACGCCCACCGACGTGGCGGCAGACCCTGCGGTGATCGACGCCTATCTGGGCCAGCGGAGGGCAGCATGACCTCATCCATCCGTCACCCGCTGGCGGCGTTGCACCCCAGCGTGCCTGCACGTGCCGCCACGCTGCCGGCCCTGCTGCGCCAACGTGCGAGCGAACATCCGGACAGGCTGGCCCTGCGCCACAAGGATCGTGGCATCTGGCGGCGTGTGAGCTGGGCCGAGTACGACGCCCAGGTGATGCACCTGGCGCTTTTTCTGCGCGCGCGCGGCCTGGGTGTGGGCGATTGCGTCGCCATCGTCGGTGACGGCAGCCCCGGCTGGTTCTTCGCCGACCTGGCGACCCAGTCGCTGGGCGGCATCGCCGTGGGCATCTACCCGACCAATCCCTGGGCCGAACTGCAATACATCGTGCGTCACTGCCGCGCCCGGGTCGTGGTCTGCGGCGACCAGGAACAGGTGGACAAGGTGCTGGACGCCCTGCGTGAAGAGGGCGGTCTGCCACACCTGGAGCTGATTCTCGTCGTGGATCCCAAAGGTCTGCGGCACTACGAGGAAGAGCGCCTGGTGGTGCTGGACGACGCCATTGCCGAAGGCGCCCGCCTGGCGGGTGCGGTGCCCGAAAAACTGCTTGCACTGCACGCCGACGTGCAGGCGCTTCGCCCCGAACAGGACGCGATCATCGTCTATACCTCCGGCACCACGGGCATGCCCAAGGGCGCTCGCATCAGCCACCGCAGCGTCATCACGGCGTCCTGGCGGCTGGGCCAGGTCTATGGATTCGAGGGCCGTGCCCTGTCGGCGCTGTGTTACCTGCCGCTGTGCCACGTAGCCGAGCGCCTGTTTTCCACCGTGACGCAATTGGTCTGGAACGGCGTGGTCAACTTCGCCGAGTCCATCGACACGGTGACGGCCGATCTGAGGGAGATTGCACCTTCGTACTTTCTGGGCGTGCCGCGCATCTGGGAAAAGATCCAGCGCGACATCATGCTGGCCTCGCGGCAGTCGCACCCGCTGGCGCGCACGGCGTTCGGCTGGGCGCTGGGCCGGGCAGAGCGTCTGGCGCATGCCGCCAACGAACGCCCTGGTCAGCATTTGCCCTGGCAGCAACGCCTGGAGGGTCGCGTGTTGCAGGCGCTGTTTTTCAACAATCTGCTGGCTGGCCTGGGGCTCGATCGCATGTTCTTTGCTGCCGCGGGTGGTGCGCCAGTGCCCGCACACACCACGGTGTTCTTCCAGGCACTGGGGCTGCTGGTCAACGAGGTCTACGGCATGACCGAAACCTGTGGCCTGATCAACGTGCAACGCCCTGGCTCAACGCGGCTGGGGTGGGCCGGGCCGCCGGTCGAGGGTATCGAGCAGTGCACCGGCCCCGATGGCGAGCTGCTGGTGCGCGGGGACATGGTCTTCAGCGGTTACCTGCACGACGAGGCCGCCACCCAGGCGGCCATGGAGGGGGCTGGCTGCACACGGGCGACATCGCCGAGCGCGACGCGGCCACGGGCGATATCCGTATCGTCGATCGCAAGAAGTCGATCATCATCACCAGCGGCGGCAAGAACATCACGCCCTCGCTGATCGAGAACGCGCTCAAGGAGAGCCCTTACATTGAGGAGGCGATCCTGTTGGGTGATGGCCGGCATTTCCTGGCCGCGCTGATCCAGATCGACCTGGTCACCGTGGGTCACTGGGCGCAGGAGCAGGGTCTGGCCTACACCCACTACGCGCACCTGGCCTCACTGCCCGAAGTGCACGAGCTCGTCGATGCTGCCGTGCAGGCGGTCAATGGACGCTTTGCCCGGGTGGAGAACGTGCGCAAGTTCGTGATCCTGCGCAAGCAGCTCGATCACGATGACGGCGAGGTGACGGCCACCATGAAGGTGCGCCGCGCCGCCATCGAAAAGAAGTTCCGCGCCGAGATCGAAGAGATCTACGGCCCCGCCAAGCAAGAGGAGACGGCCTGATGGATCTGCTGCTCAACCTCACCGCGGCGGGCCTGATTGTGGGTGCCGTCTACGCGCTGCTGGCCATGGGCTTTGCAGTGGTCTACCGCGCCACTGGCTTGCTGAACTTCGCCCAAGGCGACGTGATGCTCCTGGTGGCCTACACCAGCTACGCGGTGGCCAGTGCCGGTCAATGGGGCTTTGTGGCCACGCTGGCCACGGCCCTGGTCACGGGGGTGGTGGTCGGCGTGCTGCTGGAGTTCATCTTCATCCGCCCCATGGCTGGTGAATCGATGTTCTCCAAGGTGATGGTGACCATCGCCCTGGCCATCATGATTCGTGCCGCCGTCGTCATGGTCGCCGGTGCCGAGCCGCTGCCCATGCCGCGCCTGTTGGGCAGTGCCTTGCTGCGCGTCGGCCCGATCAGCCTGTACGCGGCGCAACTGGCGACGCTGGGGTTGACGGTGCTGTGCTGCCTGGCGACCTGGATGCTCTTCAACCACACGCGGGTGGGTATTTCGATGCGCGCTGCGGCCTGCGACGAAGGCGCGGCGCTGCTCGCGGGCATTGCCGTCAGGCGGGTGCATGCACTGGCCTGGGCGATGGCAGGTCTTTACGCGGGGCTGGCGGGCATGGGCTGCGCGTTGATGTTCAACGTCGATCCAACGCTCTCCAGCCTGGGGCTGCGCGCCTTCCCGGCGGCCATTCTGGGCGGCCTGGACTCGGTGCTCGGGTCAGCTCTGGGCGGGCTGCTGATCGGCCTGCTGGAGAGCTACGCCGGAGGCTACCTGGGACGGGGCATGAAAGACGTGATTGGGTTCGCCATGATTGTGGTGGTGCTGATGGTCAAACCATACGGCCTGTTCGGCGTGCGCCGGATCGAGAGGGTGTGATGCGCAGCGGAACGTTCAAGGAAAACTACGCCGGGCTCATCGTCCTCACGGACAACCCGGTGAAATGGGTTTGGGCGGCGGTCGCGCTGACCCTGGTGGCGGTCTTTCCGCTGGTGGCCAACAGCTACACGCTCAACC
>JADLIA010000014.1 GCA_020848515.1 Rubrivivax sp.
CAGAAAGTGCGGCCACAGCGACGACGCGGCAGAATAGGTGGCGCTGCGCGTGGTCGGCACGGCGCCGATGCTTGGCTCGGACGTGAGCGGTGCTGGCGTGTTCATGACGTCGTCCTCGTTGCTTCGCAACCCTTTGCAATGCCTCTAACACGAATACCGAATCACCCCATTGATGCATCGCAAACCGGCTGCCGAGTTTTCATTTTGATCCGGTTTGTGACCAAATTGAACGTGGAACAGTAGCACCGACACGACAAAAAGTCGAGAATTGGTCGAAACTCACACTATTTCACACTTGTATTCTTTCAAGCCTACCCAACCCACGCGACGCCTTTGCTGCGGACCTGATAGCGTGGGCCCGGCTTGATCCAATCGTCCGGACCGCAGTCGAGTGCCGGCGCATGCGTCCTCCATCCGCAGGAGCCGGTAGTCCATCGAAGTGATTGCCGCACCCCAAAGCCACCCGGACACTGACCCCCGACGACGCCGGAAGCAGAACACCACCACCCAAGGGAGGCCAGACACGGCGACGTCAAGCTCCGAGACGCCGGAATGGGCCGGCGACCCGGGTCACCTGGTTGACAACCTTTGGAGGACTTCATCATGAAAACGCAACTTGCGATCCTGGCAGCCGTGGTCGTCGGAACCAGTGCTTGGGCAGACGGTGGTGGTCGTGGCGGCGGCGGTGGGCATCACGGCCCCGACATCTGTGACGTCTGCGATCACGACATCGTCATCAAGGGCCCGCAGATCCAGAGCACATCGCTGCACAACAGCTTCTCGGTGGCCAGCGCCAAGGACGATTCGATCGCCAACAACAACATGTCGAGCAACACCAAAGGTGTGCTGATCAAGGCCAAGTCTGAACAGACCACCAACCTGAATGGCACCGGCGTTCTGGCCATGGCAAGCGAATATGGATTCGCGCAGAACAACCTGGCCAGCAACATCGGTTCGGTGGCGGTGGCTGCCAACCAGCAGCAGACAGTGACCACGAGCGGCCTGTCCTACATCGGCGCCTACTCGAACGACCACAGCACGGCAGTGCAGAATTTCTCGACCAACAACGCCTGCCTCGACTGCAACCCGCACGCACGCAGGGGACCGCGGCCCAACTGATGCTTTGATGGCCTGAAGCCCGACGGAGCCGTAAGGCTGTGCGCCGGTTCCGTCGATGCTTCCAACCACAAGGGGAACGCGCCATGAAACCCAACCTTGTGCTCCTGACGCTGTCGGTGGCGGCATCGGCCTTGGGACAGGGCGTCTGGGCCCAGGGAGCCCCGGGCACCGACCCCATCGTGTTGAACGCGCCGGTACGCTATCTGGCTATGCCCACCGCACCGTTCAGAGCCTCCGAGGGGCTTGACCAGAACACGGGAATGCCTTCCGGGTTGAGCGCCAAGATCGCGCGCATCGAAGCCAAGACCTATGCCGAACTCGCAGGGCAGGACGGCACGATCTATACCGAGCGCGACGTGATCAGCCGTCAGACCGGCAATGCGCTGGAACGCACCTGCACCACCGATGTGGCCAGCAACACCATCACGCCGGCCGTCGGCCCCAGTGGCCGCTACGGACCTGGAACCGGTGGTGACCAGATTGCCGTGCTGCGAGGTGATGTGGTGACGATCTGCAAGTAGAGAGCTCGACGACGGAGCCTTTCGCCGGCCGAGCCCAAAGGGATCTGGTACCGACCGCAGCGTCGCCAGATCCCTCTTTTTTTGATGTTCGCAAACGGCAGGAGAACCGACATGAACAAGCCCACACGCTTTTCGAGTGCCACCTCGTCGCGGCCTGCCCGTGCACGCATGCTCCTGCTGTCGGCCGTTGCCGGTGCCGCCTTCGTCGCCGGTTGCGCAACGCCGCTGGCTCCCAAGGAAGACGCGCTGTTCCAGTCCTACGCCAGTGCCAGCGATCGCCCGGCCACGCGGCCGGTGCGCTCGATGTCGAGCTTCAGCGACTCGTTGGCCTGCATGGACGAGATGATGCGCGAGGCCGAAGTGCCGACGATGCTCATCACCAGCACCTTCATCCCCGATTTCTCGGGCCGCGTGCCGGTGGCCGCCAAGCAGATGGTGATCACCGCCCTGTCGCAGATGTCGCGCCGCTCCAATGCGTTCCGCTACGTCGATTTCGAAGTCGACATCGCGCGCCAGGATACGGTGCAGAACCTCACCACCATCCTGCTCAACAACAACCAGATGGAGCTGCAGCGTCCAGCGCTGTATGTTTCAGGGGGCATCTCCTTCGTCGATCAGAACGTGCTCAGCACACGGCACGGCGCCGGCGTGTCGGGCTCACGCGTGGAAGTTGGCTACGACCGCAGCCGCGGCGCCACCATCGTCGGGCTGGAGATGCACCTGGGCGACTTTCGCACGCGCACCTTGATTCCGGGCCTGGATTCGGCCAACGAGGTGATCGTGGGCAACTCGGGCCAAGGGCTTGACCTGGCCGGACGCATCGGCAGCTACGGCGTGCAGTTCAACGTCGGGCGTGATCTGACCCAGGGCACTGGCGCCGCCATGCGCACCCTGGTCGACCTGGCCCTGATCGAGCTGGCCGGCAAGTGGACGCACCTGCCTTACTGGCGCTGCCTGACGCTCGACAACACCCATCCGGAATTCAGGCGCCAGCTGCGCGAGTGGTACGACGCCGGCGACGCGCCGGCGCGTGCCCGGCTGGTGCAGCGTTACCTGGTCGCGCGGGGCTACCTGCCGGCGTTCGAGCAGCCGCTGCTGCCCAACAGCGCCGTCTTGCGCGAGGCCGTCGGCCGCTTTCAGGCGGACGTGGGCGCCGTGGTGACGGGTGACATCAGCTTCGATGTCTACGAGCGCGCCCTGCGCGACTTCGTTGCCGTCGGCGAGGATGGGCAACTCACACGCATCGGCTGGACCGAGCTCGCCAACGGCGAGACCAAGCCGGTGCCGCTGGCGATCAGCATGCAGATCGAAAACACCGTCAAGGACCGCACGGCGTTCCCGCCCGGCACCAACATCTTTGCCTCGGTCACGGTCTCCCGGGCGGCCTACCTGTACTGCTACCTGAACGACACCCATGGCAACATCGTCAAGTTGCTGCCCAACGTCCTGCACCCGGACGCGCTGGTGTCTGCCAATCAGGCGATTCGCCTGCCCGACTGGATGGTGCCCTACCCGGCGTTCGTGCTGACCTCGGGCAAGCAGGGCAGCGAAGCCCTGATGTGCGTCGCCGCCAACGAGGACCCGATGACGCGCATGCCACAGGAGCTCAACGCCAGCGCCTTGACGCCTATCCGCGGGGTCGGTACGCTAGAAGACATGCGCAAACATTTTGAAACCGCCGTCGGTGCCGACAAGATGGTGGCGCAGACGCTCCAGTGGCGGATCCTCCCACCGCCGCCGGCCCCGCCCGCGGCCGCCAACGGTGGCAAGAAATGACCTGCTGGGGCGTCATGGGTGAACTGGTCCAGGCATGGCCGACCGTGCTTGCCAGGCGGGTTCGCAGGGCCTGGCGGGCCGGTGGGTGTCTGCTCGGTCTGCTGATCGCGGGCGCGACCGCGCAGGCAGCGACCGTGCGGGCGACGATCCTGCCGGCCATCACCATGACGCCAGCCGCAGCTTCCCAACCGCCCGCCACCGTGCTGGCGCAGGTGCCGGCCATCCAACTGCCCGGCAGCGCGGGCATGCCCCCCGCCGATCCGGTCGCCAACCCCCAGGCGTTGCCCTCACCGCAGCTTGACACGCATGCCGGCCCCGCGTCGCCGGCGCTGCCTACGGCCCGAAGCGGCGCGCCGCGCCTCAACCCGGCACAGCAGCAGGAGCTGATCCGTCTGCGCCGCCTGGCCGAGCCGCGCAGTGGTTTCGGCTCCACCCAGGCCGCCGCCAACGCCGCCTGGACCCTGGGTCTGATCGAGCTACACGGGGGCCTGGCGCCGGCTTCGCCCGCGCAGGCGCTGGTCTGGTTCGAGCGCGCGGCGCGCTACGGGCGCCAGCCGCTGGCCTACGCCGGTCTGGCCTGGTGTGCCATCGACGGCTGCGGTGGTCGCCCGGACCCCTCGGCCGCGGCGCAGGCCCTGGCCCAGCTTCGACCGCACCACCGCGGCCGGGCGCTGTATCTGCAATGGCTGCTGGACACCCGCACCCAGCCGATGAACGTGCGCATCAACGGCGGCCCGGAAGGCGTCAACAGCCTGCTGCTGCCATTTCACGAACTGCTGGAAAGCGCTGCCGCCGCCGGCGACACGCAGGCACGCATCGAGCTGGGGCTGGAAGCCGTGGCCAACGGCAACCTGAAGGACGCGCGCAGCCATCTGGAAGCGGCGGCACCGCGCTCGCGCGCCGCGGCCGCCAACCTGAAGCTGCTGGAGCTGCAGGTGGCCAAAGCCGCCCAGGGGGCCGCGTCCGCCCCTTCGGAAGCGGACGATCTGTACGAACGCGCCCGGCGGGCGCATCGCGGCATCGGCGGCCCACCCAACTACGCCGAGGCCCTGCGCCTGTATCAGGCCGCCGCCAGCAAGGGCAGTGCCGCCGCGCGGCGCATGCTGGGTTTCATCACCTCGCGCCTGCAACCGGACGGCACCGTCAACCTGGCCTGGATGGCCCAGCTGGCCTGGCTCGACAGCTCCAGCACCCTGCCCAGGCTGGATACGCGCTCGCTGTCGACCATGATGTACCGCGACCCGACGCCGCTGTTCGACCTGCTGCCCGAGCCGTGGCAGCGCGCCCTCACGAGCGTGCCATCGTCCTGAGCCGGCGCAACCCGGCGGCCTCAGCTGGCCGGAGCACGCAGCGCCGCGCGCAACCGGGCACCCACTTCCGGCGCCTCGATGAATGGGTCGACCGGGTTGCGCATCTCCACCATGTTCTGCATGCGGCTGCTGATGTTGCCCAGGGCGCGCGGGCTTTCGTGGCTGAAGACGTAGAACTGGTTGGCGCTGATGGCGGCAAACACCTTCTGCGCCACCTGCTCGGCCGACACCTTGCCGCTGGTGACGGCTTTTTCGGTCATGGCCTGCCCGATCTGCTGGCTGCGCGTCAGGGTGGCCGCGGCCTGGCTGTCGGGTCGGTTGCGCTGGCTGTGGGTGATGCCGGTGGGCACGAAATACGGGCACAGCAGGCTGGCGCCGATCTGGTCGGTGACCAGGTTCAGGTCGTGGTAGAGCGTTTCGGTCAGGTTGACCACCGCCGCCTTGGCGGTGTTGTAGATGCCCATGTTGGGCGGCGCCACCAGACCGGCCATGCTGGCGGTGTTGGTGATGTGGCCGCGCCAGGCCGGGTCCTGCGCCGCGGCCTCCAGCATCATGGGCACGAACAGGCGCACGCCGTGGATCACGCCCCACAGGTCCACCCCCAGCACCCAGTTCCAGTCGGCGACGGTGTTTTCCCACACCAGACCGCCCGCGCCCACGCCGGCGTTGTTGAAGACGAAGTGCGGCGCGCCGAAGTGCGCCTTGACCTCGGTGGCCAGGGCCTGCATCTGCTCGGCGCTGGATACATCGACCCGGCGCGCCAGCACTTGGGCGCCTGCGGCCGTCATCTCGGCTGCGGCGCGCTCCAGGGCGTCCTGCTGCACGTCCACCAGCACCAGGTTCATGCCCCGGGCGGCGCCGATGCGCGCACATTCCAGCCCGAAACCGGAGCCGGCGCCGGTCAGCACCGCCGTCTTGCCCTTGAAGTCTTGAATCATGTGGGTTCCTCTTGAACCGGCTCAGGCCGGCATGGCGCGCCGGATCAGGGCGTCGAAATCGGTGCCACCGGGCAGGGTGCCGAACACGTCGTGCGGCTGTTTCAGGCGCGAGGCGCAGAAGGCGCCGAACACCGCCGCCGGCGCCGTTTGCGCCAGCAGCGCGGCCTGCACCGCCAGCGCCACGTCGCGCGCCAGGATGCGGGCGCCGACCTCGTCGGCGCCTTGGTCCACGCGGGTGGGCAGGGTTTCGATCAGCCGGTCCAGCGCCGCATGCTGGCCGCGCGCGGGCGCCAACTCGCGCGCCAGGGCGGCGGCGACGTCGCCCTTGCGCAGCGCGCGCAGCAGATCGAGTGCCATGATGTTGCCCGAGCCTTCCCAGATGCTGTTGACGGGCATCTCGCGGTAGATGCGCGCCAGCACGCCTTCACCGCCCTCCTCCACGTAGCCGTTGCCGCCCAGACATTCCATGGCTTCCTGGGCAAAGTGGCTGCCGCGTTTGCAGATCCAGAACTTGGCGATCGGCGTCAGCACGCGCGCCAGCAGGCGCTCGTGTTCGTCGTGCGGGCGGTCGAAGGCGCAGGCCAGCCGCAGCGCCAGGGCGGTGGCGGCTTCGCTTTCCAGCGCCAGGTCGGCCAGCACGTTCTTCATCAGGGGCTGCTCGATCAGCCGCTTGCCGAAGGCGGCGCGCTGCGCCGTGTGGTGCAGTGCCTGGCTGAGCGCCTGGCGCATCAGGGCGCTGGTGCCCAGGGCGCAGTCCAGCCGCGTCATCACGCCCATGGCCAGGATCTGCGGCACGCCGCGCCCTTCTTCGCCCACCAGCCAGGCCAGCGAAGCGTCGAATTCAACCTCGGAGCTGGCGTTGGCCTTGTTGCCCAGCTTGTCCTTCAGGCGCTGAATGCGCAGCACGTTGCGCGTGCCATCGGGCAGCACGCGCGGCAGGAAGAAGCACGACAGGCCGCCGGCCGACTGCGCCAGCACCAGGAAGGCGTCGCACATCGGTGCCGACATGAACCACTTGTGCCCGGTCAGGCGGTAGCGCGCGCCCCAGTCGTCGTGGCCGTCGGGCAGCGCCTGGGTGGTGTTGGCGCGCACGTCGGAGCCGCCCTGCTTTTCGGTCATGCCCATGCCCATGGTGACGCCGGGCTTGTCGCGCCACAGGCGCAGCACCGGGTCGTAGGCGCGGCTGGTGAGCTGCGGCGACCAGTCGCGGTAGATGGCCGGGTTGTCGCGCAGCGCGGGCGTGACGGCGTAGGTCATCGAGATCGGGCACAGGATGGAGGGTTCGAGCTCGGTGAACAGCATGAACGCCGCCGCGCGCCGCAGGTGGGCGTGGCCGCCGGCCTGCGCGTCGGCCGCGTACGGCGTGCCATGCAGGCCGGCGGCGGTGGCGGCCGACATCAGGGCGTGGTAGCTGGGGTGGAACTCGACCTCATCCACCCGGTGGCCAAAGCGGTCGTGCGTGCGCAGCTCGGGCGTGTGCACGTTGGCCAGGCGCGCGTGGCGCTGCATCTCGGCGCTGCCGGCCAGCTTGCCCAGGGACGCCAGGCTGGCGGTGTCGAGCCCGGGGGCATGCAGGCGCAGCGCGTCGCGCAGGGCCTGATGGCCCTCGAACAGGTTGATGTCCTGCAGCGGCGTGGGCTGGTTCAGTACCTCGTGCGTGACGGTGCTCATGGGCGGGTCTCCGAAGGCAAACGGTCGATCAGATCAGTTTCACCAGTTGCTTGCCGAAGTTGCGGCCCTTGAGCAAGCCCAGAAAGGCCTCTGGCGCGCTTTCGATGCCCAGGGCGATCGATTCGCGCGGGCGCAACCTGCCCTGCGCCACCAGCGAACCCAGCTCCTGCAGCGCCTGCGGCCAGAGGTCCATGTGCTCGCTGACGATAAAGCCCTGCACCTTGAGCCGGTTGATGAGGATCAAAGCCGGGTTCTGCAGCGGCAGCGGCTGGCCGTCGTAGCCGGCGATCATGCCGCACACGGCGATGCGCGCGAAGGCGTTGGTGCGCAGCAGCACGGCGTCGAGCAAGTAGCCACCGACGTTCTCGAAATAGCCGTCGACGCCCTGCGGGCAGGCGGCCTTCAGCGCCTGCGCCATGGACTTGATATCGGGGTGCTGGCGGTAGTCGATGCAGGCGTCGAAGTGCAGCTCCTCCTGCGCGTAGCGGCACTTGTCCGGGCCGCCGGCGATGCCCACCACCCGGCAGCCGCGCGCCTTGGCCACGGCCGCGAAGGCGCTGCCGACGGCGCCGCTGGCGGCGCTGATCACCACGGTTTCGCCCGCCTGCGGGGCGATGATCTGCGTCAGCCCATACCAGGCGGTGACGCCCGGCATGCCGACCGCCCCCAGGTAGTACGACAGCGGCACATGGGTGGTGTCGACCTTGCGCAGCAGGCCGGGCTGGTCGGCATCGACCACGCTGTATTCCTGCCACCCGCCCATGCCCACCACGGCGTCGCCCGGCTGAAAGCGTGGGTGGCGCGACTGCAGCACCTCGCCCACCGTGCCGCCGATCATCACCTCGCCCAGTGGCTGGGGCTGGGCGTAGCTCTTGCTTTCGTTCATGCGACCGCGCATGTACGGGTCGAGGCTCAGGTAATGGTGGCGCACCAGCACCTGGCCGTCGCGTAGCGCTGGGGTTTCGCTGGACACCAGGCGAAAGTTGCTGGCCGTGGCTTCGCCCTGCGGGCGGTTGTCGAGCAGGATCTGGCGGTTGGTGGGCATGCGGGTCCTCGATCGGTGGACTATGGAAAGAATAGCTGCTGGCGCTTGTCTGGTGGGCGCTGGCGGCCGAAAAAACCTGAAAGCAGCGTCAGTCGGTGGGCAATGGCCCGGCGGGCTGGCCCGTCGGCTGGGCGCGTGGCACGTACTTGAAGGTGCCGGTGGACTGGGCGCACAGCTGACCTTCGGCATCGAACACCGAGCCTTCGACGAACGCCATGCTGCGCGTGCGGTGCGCCAGCCGGCCCTGCCCCACCAGCACGCCGCCGGCCGCCGGAGCCGGTCGCATGAAGCTGGTTTTCATCTCGATGGTGACGATGCCGCTGCCGGGGTTGGCGCTGCGCGCGGCGGTGGCCATGACGACGTCCAGAAAGGTCATCAGCGCGCCGCCGTGGGCGACGCCGAAGGAGTTGCAGTGCTCGGCCCGGGGCGCGAAGTGCAGCGTTGATGCGCCGCCTTCGAAGCGCTCCAGCGTGAAGCCCAGGTGATGGACGAAGGGAATGTGGGCGCCGAAGTCCAGGCTCATGGTCAAAGTTCAGTTGACGCTTGTGAAAGGCAGCCCGGCCGCCGCCGAGCCGCTCCCAAGGCGGCCGGAGCCCCCTCGGGGGGCAGCGCACCACGCGCAGCGGGGGAGGAGCGTGGGTGCCAGATTCATGCCGCCCCCAGCACCACGCTGACGCCGCCGTCCACCGCCAGCCACTGGCCGGTGATGTGCTTGCCGGCGTCGCTGGCGTACAGCAGGGTGATGCCCTTCAGGTCTTCCTCATCGCCCAGGCGGCCCAGCGGCGCGGCGGCGGCCATCTTGCCCTCGCCCAGCTGGTCGATCAGGCCATTGGCCATTTTGGTGCGGAAAAAACCCGGGCAGAGGGCGTTGACGGTGATGCCAAAGCGCCCCCACTCGGCCGCCAGCGTGCGCGTGAAGCCGATGACGGCGGTCTTGCTGGTGTTGTAGGCGAGGGTCTTCATCTCGGGCGGGTTGCCGTTCAGGCCGGCGATGGAGGCGATGTTGATGATGCGCCCGGCCTTGTTGGGAATCATCCAGCCGTTGGCGACCTGCTGGCTGAGGATGAAGTAGCCGCGCACGTTCAGGTTCATCACCTTGTCCCAGGCGGCCACCGGGTGCTCCTCGGCCGCCGCGCCCCAGCTGGCGCCGGCGTTGTTGACCAGGATGTCGATGGCGCCCATGCGTTCGAGCGTTTCGTCGGCCAGGCGGCGCGTGTCTTCTTCCTTGCTGCAGTCGGCGGCGATCCAGCGCGCGTCGATGCCGGCGGCCTGCAGCTCGGCCACGGCCTGCTCCAGGTCGCCCGCCTTGCGCGAGCTGAGCATCAGGCGCGCGCCGGCCTCGCCCAGGGCGTGCGCCATCTGCAAGCCCAGGCCGCGCGAGCCGCCGGTGATGAGGGCGGTCTTGCCCTTAAGGTCGAACAGTTGCTGTACGGTGCGGGTCATGTCGGATCCTGGTCGCGGGTTCAGAGCTCGTAGTCCATGCACTGGCGCTCGCTCACCACGGCGCGCAGAAAGGGTTTGACGGCCACGTGGGTGCGGTGGTTCTGATAGGCATCCAGCGCCGCGCGGCCTTCAAACTCGCTGTAGAGCACCAGGTCGTAGGTGGCTTCCAGCCCCGGCTGGGCGGTCGCCACCTCGAGCCGCAGCGTGCCGGGCACCAGATCGGCACAACCCTCCAGCAGAGCGACGGCCTTGGCCAGGTTGGCGGCCTTGTCGGCGCCTTCGGCCTGGTCCTTGAATTTCCACATGACGATGTGCTTGAGCATCAGAAGGCCTCCTCGGGCAGTTGGGCGCAGGTCAGGTCGCGGCTTTCCACCACGCGCAGCCAGGCGTCGATTTTGGGCAATTCATACCGATAAAAATAGGTTCTGGCGCCCGCCACACCTGCGCCAGCAGCTATTGTTTTTGTAGTACTTGAAGCGAGCGACAGCTCCAGCCAGATCCAGGCGATGACCACATGGCCGAAGGCCTGCATGTAGGGCACGGCGTTGGCCAGCGCGGCGTTGGCGTCGGCGTCTGCCCAGGCGGCGCGGGTGGCCTGCTGAATGCGATCGAGCGCGGCGCCCAGCGCGGCGGCGTCGGGCTGCAGCGCCGCGTGCGTCTGCGCCCGCGCAATGGTGGCCTGCACGCGCGCGGCCAGCAGCGCCAGCCCCCGGCCCTGCTCCATGCGCACCTTGCGCCCCAGCAGGTCCATGGCCTGGATGCCGTGCGTGCCTTCGTGGATCATGTTCAGGCGGTTGTCGCGCCAGTACTGCTCGACCGGGAAGTCGCGCGTGTAGCCGTAGCCGCCGTGGATCTGGATGGCCAGGCTGTTGGCCTCCAGGCAGTTTTCGCTCGGCCAGCTCTTGGCCACGGGGGTCAGCACCTCCAGCAGCAGGCGCGCCTCGTCGGCCGCTTCGGGCGCGCCGGTGTGCTGCTCGTCGACCAGACGGGCGCAGTACAGCAGCAGCGCCAGCGCGCCTTCGCACCAGCTTTTCTGCGCCAGCAGCATGCGGCGGATGTCGGCGTGCTCGATCAGGCGCACCGGCGGCTGGGCGGCATCTTTGCCGCTACCACCGATGGGCCGGCCCTGGATGCGCGTCTTGGCGTAGTCGAGCGAAGCCTCGTAGCCGGCCAACCCCAGCATGGTGGCGGCCATGCCGATGCCGATGCGCGCCTCGTTCATCATGTGGAACATACAGCGCAGGCCCTCGCCCGGCTGGCCCACCAGGTAGCCCACGGCGCCGGGCTGGCCGTCGACCGGGAACTTGCCCTCGCCAAAGTTGAGCAGCGTGTTGGTGGTGCCGCGCCAGCCCAGTTTGTGGTTCAGGCCGGCCAAGGCGACATCGTTGCGCACGCCGGTCAGGCGGCCTTCGGTGTCCACCAGCCGCTTGGGCACGATGAACAGCGAAATGCCCTTGACGCCCGGCACCAGCTTGCCGTCGGCGCCGGGGATCTTGGCCAGCACCAGGTGCACGATGTTTTCAGTCATCTCGTGCTCGCCGGCCGAGATCCACATCTTGTTGCCACGCAGGCGGTAGCGCGGGCCCAGCGGGTCGCTGGCGTCTTCCAGCTCGGCGCGCGTGGCGATGTCGCTCAGGCTGGAGCCGGCCTGCGGCTCGCTCAGGCACATGGTGCCGGCCCAGCGGCCATTGAATTCGTTGGCGGCAAACACCTGTTTTTGCAGCGGCGTGCCGTGCGCCATCAGGAGGTTGGCGTTGCCCACGGTGAGCAGGTTGCCGCCGATGCTGATCGAGGCCTTGCCGAAGAAGGCGTTGGCCGCCGCCTCGACCAGGTAGGGCAGCTGCATGCCGCCGTGCTCATGATCCTGCGCCGCCGCCAGCATGCCGGATTCGGCGTAGGCGGTGCGCGCCTCGTGGGTGGCGCGTGGCAGCACCACGCGCAGGCTGCCATCGGGTGCGGTTTCGGTGCGTGGTTCTTCGGTGTCGACCAGGCGATTGAAAGGGGCGTACTTTTCGCGCGCGATGCGCTCGCAGGTGTCGAGCACGGCGTCGAAAGTCTCGCGCGAGTGGTCGGCAAATCGTGGGCGCTCGGTCAGCCGGTCGGCCGCCAGCCAGTCGTAGAGCAGAAAGTCGAGGGTGTTGCGCAGGGTGGACATCGCGCCGATTATGGGGCGCCCCCTGCGCTGCGCTTGTCCGCTGCGTGACGTGGGCCATGCCGCCCGGCACGGAGGCGCCCGGCCCCGCCGCGGCCCCTGGCGCCACGGCCACCCTTTCACGCCCCACTCTCGGGTGAACTTGTTTCAGATCAAGGTTGAACGGTGTCGAATGGTGAATGATTCAATGATAATCATTCGCATTCGAACCGATGCACCCGACAGCCCCCGATCGCCCCACCCCTGCCACGGCATGGGCGCGCGGGCGTGCGCCCGCTGGCGGCATGCGAGCGCTCAGCGCGCGCCGCCGGGGCATCGGTGACCTTCATCAGCCAGCCAGCAGCCCGGTCTGTCCGCCAGCGATTGCCCTTCCTCCATCGCCGTTACGGACCCTCCCATGAAGCTGCCCACCGCCTGCCCGACGCCCACCGACGCCAGCCGAGCCAAGCTCACCTTCCGCCGGCCCCGCGGACCACTGCCGAATCTTCGCCCGAGCCCGCTTGCCCTGGCGCTGCTTGGCCTGTGCGCCAGCGCGCAGGCCCAGACCGCGGCGCCAGCGCCAGCCGACAACCAGCTGCCCGAAATCGCCGTCACGGCCAAGGGTTACGCGGCAGATACGCTGGACACCCCGGCGTCGATCGACGTCATCGACGCCCAGGAGATCCGGCGCAAGGGCGCCACCAGCCTGGGCCAGGCCCTGCAGGGCGAACCCGGCCTGGCCGCCACCAGCGACGGCAGCGCCAGCCTGAACCCGGTGGTGCGCGGGCTCAAGAAGGAATCGCTGGCGCTGATGGTCGACGGCATGCGCCTGAACTCGGCCCAGCCCTATGGCGCCATCGGCAGCTTCGTCTCGCTCGGCCTGGCCGAGCGGGTGGAAGTGCTGCGCGGGCCGGCCTCGGTGCTGTATGGCTCGGGCGCGCTGGGCGGCGCCATCAACGTGTTGCTGCCCCAGGCGCGTTTCGACGCCGGCGTCTCCGGCCGCCTGGGCCTGCGCGCGGCCAGTGGCGACCGCAGCGTCGGTGCCAGCGGCGTGGTGAACTGGAGCGGCGGTGACCACGCCCTGATGCTGGGAGCTGCCGGTGCCGACCACGGCAACTACCGCGCCGGCGGGCAGCGCGTCGAGCGCACCGGCTACGAGCAGCACGCGCTGATCGGCCAGTACCGCTACCGCATCGACGGCGCCCAACAGATCCGCCTGTCGCTGCAGCGCGAGAACCTGAACGACGTCTGGTACCCCGGTTCGACCCAGCCCAACGCCAACCCCATGGTGGGCTCCACCACCATTCACTCGCCGCGCCAGTCGCGCCAGCTGATGGAGATCGGCTACAGCCACAAGGGGCGCGGGCCGGTCAACTTCGATGCACGGCTGTACCGCCAGAGCGTCAATCGCACCATCAACGCCTGGGCCAACGGCCCGCTGCAGCGTGACACCACCACCAACGACGTCGCCTTCGACACCACCGGCCTGGACGTCCGCGCCGACTGGGCGGCGAGCGAACACCATCTGATCAGCGTCGGCTTCAACGGCTGGCGCATGACGGGCTCGCCCGACCGCCGCATCTTCAACAACGGCAGCTTCGTGCGCAACAACCCGTTCGAGGACGGCCGCGTGCAGGCCGCCGGCCTGTACGTGCAGGACGACATGCGCTTCGGCGCGCTGGGCGTGGTGGCCGGTCTGCGTTACGACCGGGTGCAGGGCAATGCCGCCTCGGTGGCCAACGGCAGCGTCACCACCGGTCTGAAGCGCGGCGACGGCGCCGTGTCGGGCAACCTGGGCCTGATCTACGAACTCGACCCGCTGCTGCGGCCCTACGCCAGCCTGTCGCGCGGCTTCCGGCCGGGCGAGATGCGCGAGCGCTTCGAGGCTTCGCCGCGCGGCGACGGCTACTTCTACCTGGGCAACCCGCAGATCCGGCCCGAGATCGCCCAGCAGATCGAGATCGGCGTCAAGGGCAAGTCCGAGCAACTGGAGTGGTTCGCCGCCGTCTACCGCAACCGCATCAGCGACTACATCACCGGTCGCGCCACCGGCCAGACCCAGGGCGGCGTGCCGGTGCGCCAGACCATCAACCTGGGCAGCGTGCGCATCTCCGGCCTGGAGCTGGGCGCCCGCTGGCAGTTTGCGCGTGGCCACTGGCTGGGCCTGGGCTATTCCCGTCTGCGCGGCCGCAACAACGACTTCAACGAACCGCTCTACCAAATGCCCGCCGACGAGCTCAACCTGAGCTGGGAAGGCCGCTTGGGCGCCGGCTGGAGCGCCGACGCGCGCCTGCGCCACGCCTGGCGCCAGGACCGCGTCGCCACCGTGTTCGCACGTGGGCTGGAAGACGCCACGCCCGGTTTCACCACGCTCGATATCGGCGCCACCTGGGCGCGCGGCCCGCACCAGCTGCGCCTGGCCGTCACCAACCTGACCGACCGCAAATACCATGAGCACCTGGCCGAGGGCCTGGCAGGACGCGAAGTGCCGGCGCCGGGCCGCTCGCTGGTCGTCAGCTACCAGCTCCAGTTCTAATCGCCATGACCTGTAGACGCCGTTTCCTGCAATGCACCGCGCTGTTGGGTGCCGGGCCCGGCGCGCTGCTGGGGGCGCGTGCCGCCACGCTGCCCGAGCTGCGCCTGTCCGGCCCGCCGGCCAGCGTCAGCAACCCGCTGATCCACCTGGCCGCCCAGGGCCGCGTGCCCGGCCTGGCCGAACGCGTGCGCTACCTGCCCTGGCGCGACCCCGACCAGCTGCGCGCGCTGGCGCTGCGTGGCGAGGCCGACTTCGTCGCCATGCCGACCAACGTCGCCGCCAACCTGTACAACCGGGGCGTGCCGCTGAAGCTGGTCAACGTGTCGGTGTGGGGCATCCTGTTCCTGGTCTCGCGCGACGCCGAACGCCGGACGCTGGCCGACTTCCGCGGCGAGGAAATCGCCATGCCGTTTCGCGAGGACATGCCCGATCTGGTGTTTCAGGAAACGGCGCAGGCCCTGGGGCTGGACCCGAAAAAGGACTTCCGCCTGCGCTACGTCGCCTCGCCGCTGGACGCCATGCAGTTGCTCATCACGCGGCGCGTGCGCCACGCCCTGCTGGCCGAGCCGGCGGTGTCGATGGCGCTGCGCAAGACGCAGTCCTTCCCGGTCAGCGCCATCGCCCCCGAGTTGCATCGCGCCGTCGACATCCAGCAGGAATGGGCACGCGCCTTCAGGCGCCGGCCGCGCATCGCCCAGGCCGGCATCGTGGCGCTGGGGGCGGCAGCGCAGGACGCGGCGCTGATTGCCCGCTTCCGTGACGCCTACGCCGGCGCCACCGCCTGGTGCCAGAGCCAGCGCGCCGCCTGCGGCGCTGAGGTGGCGGCGGTCGAGTCGCGCCTGTCGGCCGAAGCCGTGGCCGACAGCCTGGGCGCCGCGCCGCTGGACGCCGTGCCGGCGGCGCAGGCGCGCGACGAGCTGCTGTTCCTGTTCGAGCGCCTGTTCAAGCGCCACCCACAGCTGCTGGGTGGCAAACTGCCGGACGCCGGCTTCCTTGCCGGCGCCTGAAGCGCATCGATGGCCGACCGCCGCACCGCCGCCGACCTGACCGACACCCGCCGCGCCCGCTGGCCGGCGCGCGTCGGCCACTATCTGTGGAGCGGCTGGACCGGCGCCGCCAGCGTGCTGCTGCTGGTGGCCGCCTGGGACGCGCTGGCGCGCCAGCTGGGGCCGCTGGTGCTGCCGACGCCGCAGGAGACCCTGGCCAGCCTGACCCAGATCCTGCGATCGCCCGCCGCCTGGCTGGACCTGGGCGCCACGGCGCGCCGCGCGCTCTACGGCTACGGCCTGTCGGTGCTGGCCGGCGCCGTGCTGGGCATGGCGGCCGGCGCCTCGATCACCGCCACCATGATGGCGCGGCCGCTGGTCACGTTGCTGATCGGCATGCCGCCGATCGCCTGGCTGGTGCTGGCCCTGCTGTGGTTCGGCAGCGGCGACGCGACGCCGGTGTTCACCGTCTTCGTGGCCTGCTTCCCGATCATCTTCGTCGGCGCCCTGCAGGGCACGCGCACGCTCGACGGCCGCCTGCGCGAGCTGGCGCAAGCCTATCGCCTGCCGCTGACGCAGCGCTTTGCCGACGTCTACCTGCCGCACATCGCCTCCTACCTGTTCGCCGCCTGCATCACGGCGCTGGGGGTGTCGTGGAAGGTGGTGCTGATGGCCGAGCTGCTGGCCACCTCCGACGGCGCCGGCGCGCAACTGGCGGCCACGCGCAGCCACCTGGACATGGGCGGCACCCTGGCCTGGGTGAGCGCCGTGGTCGGCCTGCTGCTGGCGGCCGAGTACCTGCTGCTGGAGCCGATCCGGCGCGAGATGGAGCGCTGGCGCGGTGACGGCGGAGGCGCGGCATGACGGCGCTGGCGCTGCGCGGCGTGGGCCACCGCTTCGGCCCCGAAACCGTGCTGGAGCAGATCGATCTGCAGATCGCACCCGGCCACGTGCTGGCCCTGCTGGGCCGCTCGGGCTGCGGCAAGACCACACTGCTGCGCATCGCCGCCGGCCTGCTGACGCCCACCGAGGGTCAGGTGCAGACCGACTTCTCGCGCAGCGCCATCGTGTTCCAGCAACCCAGCCTGCTGCCCTGGAAGCGTCTGTTGGACAACATCGCGCTGGGCCTGAAGGCGCGCGGCTTGCCGCGAAGCGAATGCCACGCGCGCGCCGCCGCGCTGGCAGCGCAGGTCGGCCTGCGCCCGGAAGACCACGCCAAGTTCCCGGCCGAGCTGTCCGGCGGCATGCAGAGCCGCGCCGCGCTGGCACGCGCGTTCGCGGTCGATCCGGCGCTGCTGCTGCTGGACGAGCCGTTCTCGGCGCTCGACGTCGGCCTGCGCGCCGAGATGCACGCCCTGCTGGCGCGGCAGGTCGGCGAGCGCGGCTGCGCCGCCCTGCTGGTCACGCACGATCTGATGGACGCTGTGCGACTGGCACAGCAACTGGTGCTGCTGCGCCCCGACCCCGGCCGCGTGCTGGCGCGCTTTCACTTGGATAGGCCGCTGGCCGCGCGCGACGACGCCTGGGTCTACCGGCAGACCGCGCGCCTGCTGGCGCACCCACTGGTGCGCGAAGCCTTCAACCTGCCGCCGCCGGTGGATGCGCCGGCCGCGCTGCCGGCCCATGAGGCGCTGCGGGCCAGCCCCCACCCCGACATCCCCAAGCAGGTGCGTCGCCATGGCTGTGGCTGAACCCCGCGGCGCGGCCCCGCGCCCCTTGCTTGCGCGTCTGTGGGCTGCGCCACTGCTGTGCTGCGGCTTTCGGCCCTTCTTTCTCGGAGCGGCGCTGTGGGCGGCGCTGGCCATGGGCTTGTGGATGCTGATGCTGACCACGACCCTGCCGCTGGTGCCGGGGCCGCTCAGCGGCAGCGCCTGGCACGCCCATGAAATGGTGTGGGGCTTCGGCATGGCCGCCGTGACGGGGTTTCTGCTGACGGCGGTGCCGGAATTCACCGCCACGCCGGAATTCAAGCGGCGCGACACCGCGCTGCTGTTCGGTCTCTGGCTGGCGGCGCGCCTGTTCGGGCTGGTCGGCCTGGCCCTGCTGCCCGCCCTGTGGGTACCCCTGACGGCAGCGCTGAACCTGGCGCTGGTCGCCAGCCTGGCCTGGCGCAGCCTGCCGCGCCTGCTGCGCCAGCCCCTGCGCCCGCACCAGGGCTTTGCGCTGGCGCTGCTGGCCCTGCTGGGCGTGGAGGCGGGCTTCTGGTGGGCCGCGCTCGGCGGGCGCGACGCCATGCCCTGGGTCAACGCCGGCGTCGGCCTGATGATGGTGCTGATCGTGCTGGCGCAAAGCCGCATCTCGATGCGCCTGCTGCGCGGCATGCTGGACCACCTGGGCGTGCACCAGGCCGACTACCGCGCGCCACCGCCGCGGCGCCGGCTGGCGATCTTCTGCATCGCCCTGGTGACGCTGGCCGAACTGCTGGGCGTGGCCGCCCCCACCCTGGGCTGGCTGGCGCTGGCGGCGTCGGCGGCGGTGCTGGCGCTGATGAGTGAATGGCATTTCGGCCGCGCCCTCGGGCACCGCTGGGTGTGGCCGCTGTATGCGGTCTACCTGTGCATGGCGGCCGGCTATGCCCTGCTGGGCCTGGCCTGGCTGGGGGCGCCATGGTCGCCTTCGGCCGGGCGCCATGCCCTGACCGTGGGCAGCATGGGCCTGGGCGTGCTGGCGGTGATGAACATCGCCGGCCGCATCCACGCCGGCCTGCCGCTCGACGATCGCCGCTGGCGCGTGGTGGCCAGCGCCCTGCTGGTGGCGGCGGTGGGTGCGCGCGTGCTGGCGAGCACGCCCTGGGCGGCGGGCGGCACGCTGGCGGCGTGGTGGCTGGCGGCGCTGGCCTGGGCCGTGGCCTGGCTGCTCTACGCCGGCTTTGCGTGGCGCCACCTGAGCGGGCCGCGCACCGACGGTGGCACCGGCTGCGAGGAACCGCTGGACGCGGCCGCGCCGGCGGCACTGCGGCCGCCCTTGGCCGCCGATTGAGCGCGCCCGGCGCCGGCGTTCACCACTGGCCGCGTGGTGCGCCACCACGCAGCTTCCAGCGCAGCGCGGTCTGCAGCAGCTCGATCGAGTTCTGGCGCTCGGCGCGCTGGGCGAAGTCGAGCGCCGTCATGCCCTTCTGGTTGCGCATGCCGATGTCGGCGCCGGCCTCGATCAGCAGCTTGACCGCCTCGGGCGTACCGTAGAAGGCCGCCATCATCAGCGGCGTGGTGCCGTTGGGCGATTCGGCGTCGATGAAGGCATGCGCTTCCAGCAACTGGCGCATGATGTCCAAGTGCCCGCCGGTGGCGGCGTAGTGCAGCGGCGCCCAGCCGGGCTTGTTGACGTCGGCATCGCGCGCGATGAGCCGGCGCACCAGCTCGGTGTGGCCTTTCAGCGCCGCCATCATGAGCGGGCTTTCGTCGGCGGCGTTGCGGCTCTCGGGCACCAGGCGCGGGTGCTCGATCAGCAGGTCGGCCACGCGCAGCGAGCCTTCCTGCAGCGCCATCACCAGCCCGGGCGTGCCTTTTTCGTCCTTGGTGTTGGGGTCAAAGCCGCGCGCCAGCAGGCTGCGCACGGCGGCGTCGTTGTCCTGCCGGATGGCGCGAAAGAATTCGTCGCTGTGGGCGTCGGCCAGCGCGGCGGCGCTGCACAGGCCCAGCAGGGCGGTCAGGAACAGGCGGCGAAGCATGGCGCTCATGGGGCAACCCTCGAAAACAGGCGGGTGAAGTTGGCACTGGTCAGTTCACCGATGCGTTCGGTGCGGGTGCCGCGCAGCTCGGCCAGCCGCGCCGCCACCAGGGGCACGTAGGCCGGCGTGTTGAGCTTGCCGCGGTGCGGCACCGGCGCCAGATAGGGCGCGTCGGTTTCGATCAGCAGGCGGTCGTCGGGGATCAGCGTCGCCACCTCGTGCAACTCGCGCGCATTCCTGAAGGTGACGATGCCCGACAGCGAGACGTAGAAACCCAGGTCGAGCGCGGCGCGCGCCACGGCCCGGGTCTCGGTGAAGCAGTGAAACACCCCGCCGGCGCTGCCGGCGCTGCCGTCCTCGCCTTCTTCGCGCAGGATGGCCAGGGTGTCGTCGGCGGCGGCGCGGGTGTGGATCACCAGCGGCACGCGGGCCCGCCGCGCGGCGCGGATGTGGGTGCGAAAGCGCTCGCGCTGCCAGCCCATGTCGGCAATGCTGCGGCCGCCCTTGCGCTCGTCCATCTGGTAGTAATCGAGGCCGGTTTCGCCCACCGCCACCACGCGCGGCCGGGTGGTGGCGGCCACCAGCTCCTCGACGTCCGGTTCATGCACCTGCTCGCTGTCGGGATGCACGCCCACCGTGGCCCAGAAGTTGTCGTGGCCGCTGGCCAGCGCCTGCACGGCGGGGAACTCTTCCATCGTGGTGCAGATGCACAGCGCGCGCGTCACGCGGGCGGCGGCCATGGCGGCGCGCACGGCGGGGATGTCACCCGCCAGTTCGGGAAACGTCAGGTGGCAGTGGGAATCGGTGAACATGCGGATGGCCGCGCCTGCGGCCAGGGGGCCGCATCAGAACGCGGCGCCGATGCTAGCAGCCCGGCAGGAACCCGGGCGTTCAGATGGTCTGCGTGGGGCGGTCGGAGCCCAGGGCGGTACCCAGGATCTGTTCGATCTTGGTCTTGAGCTGGGCCGATTTTTCGTCTTTCGGGAAGCGGATGCCGATGCCCTGGGTGCGGTTGCCGACCGAGCGCGCGGGCGTAATCCAGGCCACCTTGCCGGCGATCGGGAAACGCTGTGGGTCGTCCGGCAGGGTGATGAGCACGTAGACGTCGTCGCCCAGCCGGTAGTCGCGCGTCGAAGGGATGAAGATGCCGCCTTCGGCGAACATGGGAATGTAGGCGGCGTACAGGGCCGCCTTTTCCTTGATCGCCAGCTGGATGACGCTGGGCCGGGGCGTGGAAGCCGCCGCATTCGGGGTGGTCGACATGGCGATGGGCGTGGGCGCGACAGAAGGGTCAGCGGCCGGAGTTTAGGGCCTGACGGGCGCTGCTGACCAGGAATTCTGTCGCCAAACCGGCATTTAATGGGTGTTCCGCCGTGCGCGCCGACTGCGCCAGCTGCTGCCACCAGCGCGTCAGCGCCAGCAGCGACAGCGGCTGGCGCGGCAGATCGGCCGGCGCGAAAAAGCGCGGCGCCGCGCCCACCTGCAGCGCCAGCAGGTCATGGCACAGCTTCTGCAGCCGCGCCACCGCCTCGGGCAGCGGCAGATCGGCCAGGGCGGCCACGTCGCCGCGCGCCAGCGCCGGCGCCAGCTGCGACCAGCGGCGCGCGCTGTCCTTGCCTTCGGCCAGCGCCAGCGCCTCGGCCGGTCGGCCGCCGGCGGCCTGCAGCAGGGCGGCGGCCTGCGGGCCCGCCAGACCCTGGGTGGCCAGCCAGGCCAGGGCCTCGTCGGCCGGCGGCCAGGCCAGGGTGTGGCTCAGGCAACGGCTGCGGATGGTGGGCAGCAGCAGGTGCGCGGCGTCGGTCGCCAGCACGAAGCGGGCGTCGCCCGGCGGCTCCTCCAGCGTCTTGAGCAGCGCGTTGGCGGTGACCGCGTTCATGCGCTCGGCCGGGTACACCAGCACCGCCTTGCCCCGGCCACGGCCGCTGGTGCGCTGGGCGAATTCGATCGCTTCGCGCATGGCGTCGACGCGGATCTCGCGGCTGGGCTTGCGCTTCTTGTCGTCGATCTCGGCCTGCGCCTTCTCGGGCAGCGGCCAGCCGCGCGCCAGCATCTCGGTTTCGGGCATCAGCACCACCAGGTCGGGGTGGGTGTGCACGTCGATGCCGTGGCAGCTCGGGCACAGGCCGCAGGCGCCGTCCGGCGTCGGCTGGTCGCACAGCCAGGCGCGCACCAGCGCCAGCGCCAGCTCGAACTGGCCCAGGCCCGACGGCCCCTGCAGCAGCCAGGCGTGGCCGCGCTGGGCCCGCAGCGTCGCGTGCTGGCGCGCGATCCAGGGAGCCAGGGCGGCGCCGCTCACAGCCAACCCCGCGCCTGCACGGCGCCCTGGACGGCACGCCACACCGCCTCGCGCGGCTGGTCGGCGTCGATGCGGGCAAAGCGCGCCGGCTGCTGGCTGGCGCGGCGCGCGTAGCCGGCACGCACGGCCTCGAAGAAGGCGGCCGGCTGGGCCTCGAAGCGGTCGGGCACGCGGGTGCCGGCCAGCCGTTCGGCCGCCACCGCGGGCGGCAGATCGAACCAGATGGTGAGGTCAGGCTGGACCATTCCTTTATGGGCCAAATCGGCCTCTGGCGCTTGCACAGTCTGCGCCAGACGCTCCAATAACGATAGCGACTCCCAGTCGAACCCGCGCCCGCCGCCCTGGTAAGCGAAGGTGGCGTCGGTGAAGCGGTCGCACAGCACCACCTCGCCGCGCGCCAGCGCCGGAACGATCACCTGGGTCAGATGGTCGCGCCGGGCGGCGAACATCAGCAGCGTTTCGGTCAGCGCGTCCATCGCCTCGTGCAGCGCCAGCGCGCGGATTTTCTCGGCCAGCGGCGTACCGCCGGGTTCGCGCGTGCGCACCACGGTGCGCCCGGCCTCGCGCAGCGCCTGGGCCAGCGCCTCGATGTGGGTCGACTTGCCGGCCCCGTCGATGCCTTCGAAGCTGATGAACCGCCCGTGCTGCGCCATCACCGGCTCCCCCCGCGCTGGTACCGCTGGACGGCGCGGTTGTGTTCGTCCAGCGTGCGGCTGAAGTGGCTGCTGCCGTCGCCACGCGCCACGAAATACAGCGCCTGCGTGGCCGCCGGCTGCACCGCCGCCAGCAGCGCCGCCTTGCCGGGCATGGCGATCGGTGTGGGCGGCAGACCGGCGCGGGTGTAGGTGTTGTAGGGGGTGTCGGCGCTCAGGTGGCTGCGCTTGAGGTCGCCGTCGAACCCCTCGCCCAGGCCGTAGATCACGCTCGGGTCGGTCTGCAGCCGCATGCCGATGCGCAGCCGGTTGATGAAGACGCCGGCGATCTCGGCCCGGTCCTGGGCGCGGCCGGTTTCCTTTTCGACGATGCTGGCCAGCACCAGAGCCTCGTCGGCGCTTTTCAGCGGCAGGTCGGGCGCGCGCGCGTCCCAGGCGGCCTGCAGGCGCTGCTCCATCAGCTGCATGGACTGGCGCAGGATGTCCAGCTCGCTGGCGTTGCGAAAGTAATGGAAGGTGTCGGGAAAGAAACGCCCCTCCGGCGCCACGCCGGGCCGGCCCAGCGCCTGCATGATCTGCGCCGGCGTCATGTCCTGGGTGTCGTGGCGCAGCCGCGGCGCCTGCGCCAGCGCCTGACGCAACTGGCGGAAAGTCCAGCCCTCCAGCAGCTTGACGGTGAGCACGATGCGTTCGCCGCGCACCAGCTTGCCCAGCAGCTCGGCCGCCGTCATGCCGCGCGTCAGCGCGTAGTCGCCCGGCTTGATGGTCTGCCCGCGCGCCGCCAGCCGGAAGTAGCCCGCCAGCAGCGCCGCCGGGGTCTGCACGCCGCCGTCCACCGCGCGCTGCGCCGCCGTGCGCAGCGAGGCGCCTTCGGGCACGCTGATTTCCAGCGCGTCGGCGGCCAGCGGCAGCGGCTGCTGCGTCCACCACCAGGCCCCGGCGCCGGCCGCCAGGGCCAGCGCCAGCAGCAATGCCAGCAGTTTCAGCAGGGTTCGCACGAGTCGGCGCAGGGCGTGAATGGGAACCGGCCATGATAATTCAGCCCATGTCGGACACCGCAACCGCTTCCTTCACCGCCTCGGCCCTGCACGGCATCGCTCCCCTGCCCCACCTGGGCGTGATCCGCGCCCACGGGGAAGACGCGGCGCACTTTCTGCAGGGCCAGCTGACGCAGGACGTGACGGGGCTGAAGCCGGGCCAGGCGCGCCTGGCGGCCCTGTGCAACCCCAAGGGGCGCATGCTGGCCAGCTTTCAGGTGCTGCGCCGCGCCGACGACGAGCTGCTGCTGGTCACCAGCGCCGACACGCTGGCGGCCACGCTCAAGCGCCTGAGCATGTTCGTGCTGCGCGCCAGGCTGAAGCTGAGCGATGCCACGGCCGAACTGGCGTTGCGCGGCCTGCTCGGAAACGCTACCACTTCAGTAGCTGCTGGCGCCCATCAGACAAGCGCTGGAGCCCAAAACGACCCAGCATTCACGATCGCCCTGCCGGCCGCCGACGGCGCACCGCGCGCGCTCTGGCTGGCGGCGGCCGGCACGCCGCCGCCGGCCGGAGCCGAACTCAGCGAGGCCGACTGGCTGGCCGCCGAGGTGCGCGCCGGCGTGGCGCGCATCACGCGGCCGGTGGTCGAGGCCTTCGTGCCGCAGATGCTCAACTACGAAAGCGTGGACGGGGTGCATTTTCAGAAAGGCTGCTACCCCGGGCAGGAGGTGGTGGCGCGCAGCCAGTTTCGCGGCGCCATCAAGCGGCGCGCCTTCGTCGGCTGGGCCGACGGCGCGGTGCAGGCGGGGCAGGAAGTGTTCAGCGCCAGCGCGCCCGAGCAGCCGGCCGGCCTGATCGCCCAGGCCGCCGCCGTGGCCGGCGGCACGGCGGTGATCGCCGCGCTGCGGCTGGACGCGCTGCCCACCGCGCTGGCCGTCGGCCACGCCGCCGGCGTGCCGCTGCGCGACCTGCACATTCCCTACCCGCTGCGCGAGGACCTTTGAACCTGGAAACGGCAGTTGACCGCCTGCAACCGTTGGGAATGGCGCATGAACTGCGACCTTGCGCCACTTCGGAGCCTTCATCTTCCGGGTGAAGGCGCTGTACGCCCACCCCCGGCGCCGCC
>JADLIA010000015.1 GCA_020848515.1 Rubrivivax sp.
GCGCCATAGATGCTCTGGATGGCGGACGGAATGGGGTTGCCGCTGGCGACGAAGTCACCTTCAAAGGTGCCGGACTGGTTGTCGTTCTTGTTGCCGGAGTTGGCGGCCGAGGAGAAGTACAGCGCTCCGGCGGCGGTGACCTGGTTCACGGCCTGGGCGATCGGGCCGTCCTGAAACGCGCCTTCGTTGAAGTACGTGACGTCGTCAACGATGATGTTGCAGCCGGCGGCCTGGAGATTGACGATGTTGGTGGCGAACGAAGCGACGCTGGTGAAAGCGGTGGCGTAGCCCAGTGATGCGCCCGGCGCCATGTCGTGCACGATTTCCAGCATCGCCGTGCCTTCGTCTCCCGAACCGGCCTGGCCGGGCAGTACCGTCACGGTGGCCGGCAGATCGCCCGTGGCCTGGCGCGCGGCCAGCGAATTGACACCGTCCGACAGCACGCAGACCATGGTGCCTGTACCGGTGCGGCCGGCGCTGTGCGCGGCATTGGCCTTATGGGCGGCCACGCCTTCCCAGGTCGCGCTACCGGCGTTGGTCGCTGCACCGGGCTGGGGGAGGTTCTTCAGTTTTTCGCGCAGAACCTCGGGCGGCAATTCAAGGCGGTTGGTGGTGGCTTCCTCGCGCGGGCCGACGGTACGCACATCGGGCCGGTTGGCAATGGCGCTCAACTCCGACACCGGTACGCGGGCGGTGATGGTGTCGTACTGCGGAAACGCCGAGAGCTCGGTGCCGCCGCGCGATCTGATGAACGCGGTCAACGTGTCCGACACCTTACCCTTGATGACCACGAAAATGGTCTGGTCAGGCGCGACATGACGCTCGGCGAAGTCCTGCACATAGGCTGGCAGCGCCTGCCGGCTGGCGGCGTTGCGCAGCTGGCCTGAACCGGCGGCGCGCGTCAGATCGATCAGCGCGGAATCCATTTTCTGTTCCGCGACGCTGCGATCACCTTTGCGCCCCACCGGCTCCTGCGCCGGGGCGGCCAGCGGAACCGCACACATCAGCAGCGCCAGGCCAGCGGCCCTGGCCCAGGCGTTGAAACGGGAAATATGCGTCACACCCTCTCTCCTTTGTTCTTGGCCACGCAAGTCGCCGCAGTGTAGGGCTCAAGTGGATTCCATTGCAATAATTAACATGTCCGTTGTAGGTGTACGACGCGCCTGTTTTGGGTTGCTGGGGGGAACCGCCCCACCAACACGGAGGCGGGCGTTGCGCCCTCGCTGGCCGCCCCGACCGTCGCGCGCCGGGCCAGAAGACTATGAAAATGATAGCTGCTGGCGCTGATCCGGCAAGCGGCGAGGCCAGAAAATGCCTACAATCCGGGGCTTTGTTGACGGTTTTTCTGACGTGCCCACCCCGAGCTTCTTCCACCCCCAGACCTTCGACGTCATCGTCGTCGGCGGCGGCCATGCCGGCACCGAGGCGGCGCTGGCGGCGGCGCGCATGGGCGCGCAGACCCTGCTGCTGACGCACAACATCGAAACCCTGGGGCAGATGAGCTGCAACCCCAGCATCGGCGGCATCGGCAAGGGCCATCTGGTCAAGGAGGTCGACGCGCTGGGCGGCGCCATGGCGCTGGCCACCGACGAGGCCGGCATTCAGTTTCGCATCCTCAACAGCAGCAAGGGCCCGGCGGTGCGCGCCACGCGGGCGCAGGCCGACCGTGTGCGCTACAAGGCGGCGATCCGGCGCCGGCTGGAAAACCAGCCCAACCTGTGGCTGTTCCAGCAGGCGGTGGACGACCTGCTGCTGCAGGGCGATCGGGTGGCCGGCGCGGTCACCCAGCTGGGCATCGCCTTCCGTGCGCGCGCCGTGGTGCTGACGGCGGGCACGTTCCTGGACGGGCGCATCCACGTCGGGCTGGCCAACCACGCCGGCGGGCGGGCGGGCGACCCGCCGGCGCTCAGCCTGTCGGCGCGGCTGAAGGAGCTCAAGCTGCCGCAGGGGCGCCTGAAGACCGGCACGCCGCCGCGGCTGGACGGGCGCACGATCGACTTCAGCCAGTGCGAGCTGCAACCCGGCGACGGCATGCCGGGCGGGCAGAACGACCGCATGCCGGTGTTCAGCTTCATGGGCCGCGCCGACATGCACCCGCCGCAGATGCCGTGCTGGGTCACGCACACCAATGCGCGCACGCACGAGATCATCAAGAGCGGCTTCGACCGCAGCCCGATGTTCACCGGCGTCATCGAAGGGGTGGGGCCGCGCTACTGCCCCAGCGTGGAGGACAAGGTCCACCGCTTTGCCGGCAAGGACAGCCACCAGATCTTCCTGGAGCCGGAAGGGCTGGACACGCACGAGGTCTACCCCAACGGCATCTCCACCAGCCTGCCGTTCGACGTGCAGCTGGCGCTGGTGCGCAGCATGCGCGGGCTGGAAAACGCCCACATCCTGCGTCCCGGCTACGCCATCGAATACGACTATTTCGATCCGCGCGCGCTGCGCAGCAGCTTCGAGACGCGCGCCATCGGCGGCCTGTTCTTCGCCGGCCAGATCAACGGCACCACCGGCTACGAGGAGGCGGCGGCGCAGGGACTGTTTGCCGGCATCAACGCCGCCCTGCAGTGCCGGGGCGAGGCGCCCTGGCTGCCGCGCCGCGACGAGGCCTACCTGGGCGTGCTGGTGGACGATCTGGTGACGCAGGGCGTGACCGAGCCTTACCGCATGTTCACCAGCCGCGCCGAATTCCGCCTGCAACTGCGCGAGGACAACGCCGACATGCGCCTGACCGACACCGGCCGCCGGCTGGGCCTGATCGACGACGCGCGCTGGGTCGCCTTCTGCCGCAAGCGCGACGCGGTTTCACGTGAAACCGAACGGCTGAAGTCCACCTGGGTCAACCCGCGCCGACTGCCCGCCAGCGAGAGCGAGCGCGTGCTGGGCAAGGCCATCGAGCATGAGCACAGGCTGTTCGACCTGCTGCGTCGCCCCGGTGTCAGTCACGAAGCGCTGGCCGGACTGGATGGCGGCAAATACGCCAGCGCCGAGGTTTCACGTGAAACGTTGGGCGAGCTGTGGGCGCCGGTGATCGAGCAGGTGGAAATTGCCGCCAAGTACGCCGGCTACATCGACCGCCAGCGCGAGGAGGTCGAGCGCGCTGCCCATTTCGAGCACCTGCGCCTGCCGCCCGATCTGGACTACATGCAGGTGCCGGCGCTGTCGATCGAAGTGCGCCAGAAGCTCAACCTGCACCGGCCCGAGACCCTGGGTCAGGCCAGCCGCATCAGCGGGGTGACGCCGGCCGCCATTTCGCTGCTGCTGATCCACCTGAAAAAGGGCGGTTTCAAGGGCTTTGCCGGCGGCGGCGCGGCCGAGGCCGCCTGATGCACCCGCAACGTGCGGCGCTCGGCGCCGGCGCGCAGGCGCTCGGCCTGGCGCTGGATGAGCGGCAGATCGATCGCCTGCTGGCCTACCTCGATCTGCTGCTCAAGTGGAACCGGGTCTACAACCTGACGGCGCTGCGCGACCCCGCCGACATGCTGACCCATCATGTGCTGGACAGCCTGGCGCTGATCGCGCCGCTGCGGGCGCACGCCGGCGGGCGGGCGCTGCGCCTGCTCGACGTGGGCAGCGGCGGCGGCCTGCCGGGGGTGGTGATTGCCATCGGCTGCCCCGGCATCGACGTCACCTGTGTCGATGCCGTGGGCAAGAAGGCCGCCTTCGTGCAGCAGGTGGCGGGCGCGCTGGGGCTGGCCAACCTGCACGGGCAGCACGGGCGGGTCGAGGCCATCACGGGCCGATTCGATGTGGTGACGTCGCGCGCCTTCGCCTCGCTGGCCGATTTCACCGCCTGGTCGGACGGCGCGCTGGCCGAGGGCGGGGTGTGGCTGGCCATGAAGGGCCGCCGGCCGGACGACGAAATCGCCGCCTTGCCGCCCGCGGTGACCGTGTTTCACGTGGAACCGCTCACGGTTCCCGGCCTGGAGGCTGAGCGCTGCCTCGTCTGGCTGCGCCGCGCCGGGTAAACTCGCGGCGCACTCCAGGATCATTCCCATGTTCGGCATTTCCGATTACGGTGCCTTTGTGGCCGCCATCGTGCTGTTTCTGGCCGTCCCCGGGCCGGGCAACCTGGCCCTGCTGTCCAGCACGGCGCAGGGTGGCGTCCGCGGCGGGCTGGCGGCCACGCTGGGGTTGATTGCCGGCGACCAGGTGCTGCTGTGGTGCGCCGTCGCCGGCGTCGCGGCGCTGCTGCAGAGCGCGCCGACCCTGTTCGCCGCCGTGCAGTGGCTGGGCGCGGCCTACCTGGCCTGGCTGGGCTGGCGCATGCTGAGCGCCCGGCCGGGGCAGGGCGCGGTGCTGCGCCTGGCGCCACGCCACTTTCTGCGCCAGGCGTTTCTGATCACCTTGCTCAACCCCAAGGCCATCGTGTTCTACATGGCCTTCTTTCCGCTGTTCGTCGATCCGGCGCGGCACCAGGGGCTGCTGAGCTTCGGCGCCATGGCACTGACGATCGCCGTGCTGACCTTCCTGTACGGCCTCGGGGCCACGCTGATCGCTCACCACATGGCGGCGCGCATCCGCGCCCACCCGCGCCTGTCGGGCGGGCTGCAGAAGCTGGCCGGGGTGTTCCTGATCGGCTTCGGCCTGCGCCTGGCGCTCACCAAGTAAGACCTCATGGCCCACATCTTCTGCATTGCCAACCAGAAGGGTGGCGTTGGCAAGACCACCACCACCGTCAACCTGGCCGCCGGGCTGGCCAGGATCGGCCAGCGCGTGCTGCTGGTCGACCTGGACCCGCAGGGCAATGCCACCATGGGGTCGGGCGTGGACAAACGGGCCATGGCGCTGTCGGTGTACGACGTGCTGCTGGAATCCTGCAGCATCGCCGAAGCCGCCAGCGTGCCCGAGCGCCTGAAGGAGGCCGGTGCCGGCTACGCCGTGCTGGGCGCCAACCGCGAACTGGCCGGCGCCGAGGTCGAGCTGGTGGGCGAGGAGCGCCGCGAGCGCCGCCTGAAGCAGGCGCTGACGGCGGTCGATGCCGATTACGACTTCGTGCTGATCGATTGCCCGCCGTCCTTGAGCATGCTGACGCTGAACGGCCTGTGCGCCGCCCAGGGCGTGATCGTGCCCATGCAGTGCGAGTACTTTGCGCTCGAAGGCCTGGCCGACCTGACCAACACCATCCGCCAGGTGCACGCCAACCTGAACCGCGACCTGCGCCTGATCGGTCTGCTGCGTGTCATGTTCGACGCCCGCATCACGCTGCAGCAGCAGGTCAGCGACCAGCTCAAGGCGCATTACGGCAGCAAGGTGTTCGACACCATCATCCCGCGCAACGTGCGCCTGGCCGAGGCGCCCAGCTACGGCCTGCCTGGCGTGGTGTTCGACCCGGCGGCCAAGGGCAGCCAGGCGTTCGTCGCCTTCGCGGAAGAGCTGGTGCGCCGTGGTTTGAGTGCCTGAAAGGCCTCTGGCGCCCGTCCAGATTCCGCCGGCAGCTATAGAAATTGAAGTCACTGACTGAACCCCGCACGCCGCCGGCCGCCGGCCTGCCCGAACCCTGGATCGACTGGGGCAAGGCCATCGCCTCGCAGCTCATCGTCTGGCACCACCTGGCGCACTACGGTCCGCTGGCGCCGCGCGTGGCCGCCGTCTGGCCGGACCTGATGGGCTGGCTGGACGGGCGCGCCCTGTACGCGGTGCAGGCGTTTCTGGTCATGGGCGGCTATCTGGCCGCGCGCAGCCTGTGGCCACGGCCCGGCGCGCCGCGCGTGGCGGCGGCCGACTGGCCGGCCCGCGCGGCCCGGCGCTGGCGGCGCCTGATGCCGACCTACCTGGCGGCGCTGCTGCTGGCCGTGCTGTGCGCGGCGCTGGCGCGCCAGTGGATGGACGACCCCGATACCCCGGCCGCCCCCACGGCGGGGCAGTTGCTGGCGCATCTGCTGCTGCTGCAGGACCTGCTGGAGCAGCCGGCCCTGAGCGCCGGCCTGTGGTATGTGGCCATCGATCTGCAGCTGTACGCCCTGCTGGCGGCGCTGGCGCTGCTGGCCGGCCGGGCCCCGGCGCGCTGGCGCCGCGCCTCGGCGCTGGCCCTGGTGGTCGGCGGCGGCGCGGCCTCGGTGCTGGTGTTCAACCGCCAGCCCGGCGGCGACGAGCTGGCGCCGTACTTCTTTGGCAGCTACGCCCTGGGCGTGCTGGCCGCCTGGGGCCGTGCGGCCGGCACGGCGGCGGGGCGCCGCGCCGCCGGGGCGCTGCTGCTGGGGCTGGCCGGCGCCGGCCTGGCGCTGGCCTGGCGCGACCGCCTGGCGCTGGCCGCGCTCTGCGCCATGCTGCTGCTGTGGCAGCCCGGGCGCACGCGTCTGGCACTGGCCGGCCAGCCCTGGCTGCGCAGCGTCGTGGCGCAGCTGGCGGCCATCTCCTACGCCGTGTTTCTGCTGCACTACCCGATCAGCCTGCTGGTCACCGCCCTGCTGATCGACGCGCTGCCGGCCGGCCCGGTGCCGGCCGCCGCGCTGCTGGAGCTGACCTGGCTGCTCAGCCTGGCGACCGGCTGGGCGCTGACGCAGGCGCTGCAAGCCCCCGGCCTGTGGCAGCGGCTGCGCCGTCTCACCGCGCGGTGGCGCCATGGCACACGCTGACGCACCCGCCGCCACCGTGCTGACCCTGCCGGGCTGGCTGGGCAGCGGGCCGGCGCACTGGCAAAGCCTCTGGGAGCAGCGCCACGGCTGCCAGCGCGTCGAGCAGCACGACTGGCAGCACCCGCGGCGCGGCGACTGGTCGGCGCGGCTGGAAGAGGTGGTGCTGGCGCAGCCGGCCGGCACGCCGCTGCTGCTGGCCGCGCACAGCCTGGGCTGCCTGCTGGTGGCCTGGTGGGCCGCGCATTCGCGCCTCGCCACGCGCGTGAGCGGCGCGCTGCTGGTGGCGCCGCCCGAGATCGAGCGCGACGACCTGCGCCAGCAGATCCCCGGCTGGGCGCCGCCGGCGCGCCAGCGCTTGCCCTTTGCCAGCCTGGTGGTGGCCAGCAGCGACGACCCGTTTGGCCGACTGGCCCATGCCCGGGCGCTGGCGCAGGACTGGGGCGCCGCCTTCCGCGATCTGGGCGCGCGCGGCCACCTCAACGCCGATTCCGGCCTGGGTGACTGGGCGCAGGGCCTGGCGCTGCTGTACGCCTTGTTGCCATCGCCCACCTGTGCCCCGGGCGGGTCAACCGCTTAGACTGGCGCCCATGAGCACCCCCAACCCCAACCCCAACCGCATCGAGCACGACCTGATCGGCGAGCGCGAGCTGCCCAACGACGTCTACTACGGCGTGCACACCCTGCGCGCGCTGGAGAACTTTCCGATCACGGGCACGGCGATCTCGATCTACCCCGACCTGGTCCGCGCGCTGGCCAGCATCAAGAAGGCCGCGGCGCTGGCCAACCGCGACCTCGGGCTGCTGAGCGAGGCGCACTGCCAGGCCATCGGTGCCGCCTGCGACGAACTGCTGGCCGGCCGGCTGCACGAGCAGTTCGTGGTCGACGTGATCCAGGGCGGCGCCGGCACCTCGACCAACATGAACGCCAACGAGGTCATCGCCAACCGCGCGCTCGAGCTGATGGGCCACGCCAAGGGCGAGTTCCAGCACCTGCACCCCAACGAGCACGTCAACCTGGGCCAGAGCACCAACGACGTCTACCCCAGCGCGCTCAAGATCGCCGCCTGGCACGGCATCAGCGACCTGATCGCATCCATGGCCTACCTGCGCGCCGCCTTCGAGGCCAAGGCCGAGGAATTCAAGGACGTGCTCAAGATGGGCCGCACCCAGCTGCAGGACGCGGTGCCGATGACGCTGGGGCAGGAGTTCGGCACCTACGCCGTCATGCTGGGCGAGGACGAGCAGCGCCTGCGCGAGGCGCAGCAACTGATCTGTGAACTGAACATGGGAGCGACCGCCATCGGCACCGGCATCACCGCCCACCCCGACTACGCCGCCAAGGTGATCGCGCACCTGCGCGCCATCACCGGCATCCCGCTGGCCACCGCGCCCAACCTGATCGAGGCGACGCAGGACTGCGGCGCTTTCGTGCAGCTGTCGGGCGTCCTGAAGCGCGTGGCCACCAAGCTGTCCAAGAGCTGCCACGACCTGCGCCTGCTCTCCAGCGGGCCGCGCGCCGGTTTTGGCGAGATCAACCTGCCGGCGGTGCAGGCGGGCTCGTCCATCATGCCGGGCAAGGTCAACCCGGTGATCCCCGAAGTGGTCAACCAGATCGCCTACGAGGTGATCGGTAACGACGTGACGGTCACCTTCGCCGCCGAGGCCGGGCAGCTGCAGCTCAACGCCTTCGAGCCGGTGATCGCGCACAGCCTGTTCAAGAGCGTCAAACACCTGTCGGCCGGCTGCCGCACGCTGGCCGACCGCTGCGTGCGCGGCATCAGCGCCAACGTGCAGCGCATGCACGACACGGTGACGCACTCGATCGGCATCGTCACCGCGCTCAACCCCTACATCGGCTACGCCCACGCCACCGAAGTGGCGCAGGCCGCACATGCCAGCGGCGGCAGCGTGTACGACGAAGTCCTCAAGCGCGGCCTGATGACGCGCGAGCAGCTCGACGCCGTGCTGCGGCCCGAAACCCTGACCCGCCCGGTGCCGCTCGACCTGGCGCCCAAGCGGTCGTGAACCGGTCGACCGCGCACCGTACGGGAGATCGATCGACCATGGTCACCAGAAAACCCAAGGGCCTCGGCCGCGGCCTGGACGCGCTGCTGGGCCCCATCCCGAACGGCGACGGCGCCGAGGGCGCCGGCGCCGCCACCCCGGCCGGCACGCCGATGATGCTGGCGCTGGAGCAGCTCGCTCCCGGCCAGTACCAGCCGCGCACGCGCATGGACGAAGGCGCGCTCTACGAGCTGGCCGAAAGCATCAAGAGCCAGGGCATCATGCAGCCCATCCTGGTGCGCCGCATTGCCGGGCCAAAACCGGCCTCGGGGCTTGATGGACAAGCGCCAGCAGCTACATTTTCGGGAGCATCGTACGAAATCATCGCCGGCGAGCGGCGCTTTCGCGCGGCGCGTCTGGCGGGCCTGACCGAGGTGCCGGTGCTGTTGCGCGACGTGCCCGACGAGGCCGCCGCCGCCATGGCGCTGATCGAAAACATTCAGCGCGAAGACCTCAACCCGCTGGAAGAAGCCCAGGGCATCCGGCGCCTGGTCGAGGAGTTCGGCCTCACCCA
>JADLIA010000016.1 GCA_020848515.1 Rubrivivax sp.
GCCGGTCTCAAACAGTTGGGTCACACCAGTGCGGCCTAACACATCATTCCACCGGCCTGCGCAAAAGGCCGCGCAGGCCGGTGTATTCAGACGTTGACACAAATATCATGCGAGTTACTTCATCGCGCCATCTCTTGGTATTCGCAACGCTTTGCGCGGCCGCCGGGCTGCATGCCGCGCCACTGAACAAGTGCGTCATCAACGGTAGCGTTTCCTATCAGCAAGCGCCATGCCCTGCAAATCAGGAGCAAAGAAAGCGGCCCACACTGGACGAACTGAACGCCGCAGAAAAACAGCGACGCGCAGCTTCCAGCGCAGATAGAACCACAGGCTCGCTTCCCCCCAGAGAGGTGCCTATGTCGGCGCCTGCAGCAACAAACAGCTACCGCTGCGACGGGCGGACGCATTGCTCACAGATGTCCTCATGCGAAGAGGCCACCTTCTTCCTCAAACATTGCCCAGGCGTCAAGATGGACGGGGATGGCAACGGTATTCCTTGCGAGCGGCAATGGTGCAGTGCCGACAAGGAACAAGAGCACGGGCAAGAACGGTGGCGAGGGCGCCGACGCTGATACCAGCTGGTCACGCGCCAGACATTGCCTGAGAGGGCATATATGGAGTCCCCATCAACGTAAAGGGAATGACCGATTGAGGGCACTGGGGCGTGGCGCACCTGCGTTCGCAAAATCCGGCATCTGTGGTGAACTCTTTTCTGGTCCGTGCCGACATGGAATCCGCGCCACCGCGTCGCCACACGTTGCAATCGGCAGACAAGCTGCGGCAAGCGTTTTCGGCGTAGAGCGGTATGGGAGCAGCCCGGTTGGTCATGATGGTCGATCAAATCCTTCGCAAACTGGACCGGAGCGGTCAAAAATGCGATGACCAGAAAGCACCCACCCATGCGCAGATTCTGGACCGGCCTGCTGTGGGCCCTCATCGGCTACGTCGCGGGGGCATTTGGCGGCGGCCTGCTGGTGTCGCTGCTGTCGTCCAACAGCCATGACCGATCGCTTGAGGCGGCGATGACCGGGGCCTTTGTGCTGGGCCCGCTGGCTGCCGTTGTGGCTTTTGCAGTCGGATATGTGCGCGCCGGGCGCAGACAGACCGGGCGCGAGACCGAAGGCTGAAACCGGGCGATCAACCCCTTCCAGATTCAACCCACGCCCAGGCAACCCCATGCGCCCTCGCCCACTCCCCCGCATGCCTGCGGCCCTGCTGGCCTTGCTGTTTGCACTGGGCGCCGGCGCGCCTGCCGTGGCCGAGCAGATCACGGTGGCGCCGCAGGGCGTGTATGCCGAGATCGATACGCGCCTGGCCATTGACACCCTGCGCACGCTGCAAACGGGCAGCCCGGCGCAGATCACCGCCGCGATGGACGCCATCAAGGCGGCGCCCGAGCGGTATGCGCCGCCGGTGTTCTATGTGCTGTCCCACGTGCTGTTCGATCGCGGAGACCGGGACGACGCGGCCTTCTGGTTTTATGCCGGGCAGTTGCGCGCCCGGTTTGACGCCAATCGCTGCGCGGATGTGTCGGCGCGCCAGGCGGTGGCGGTGCTCAACCAGACCTACGGAAAGCCGATCAACCAGTACACCTTCAAGAACATTCCCAAGCTGGAGGCGCTGATCCCGCGCGTGGTCGACTGGGACCGCAAGACGCCGCATCGCTACGACCATCGCTGGATCAACCTGCACGGCATGGGCGCGATGATTTCGGGCACGGGGTCGCCAAAGCAGCCCCCAAGCCTTAGCCTGCCCGCCGATCAGTGGGCGCCGATTGCCGAGAAGACGCGGGCCGACTACCTGGAAGGCTTTCGACAGGCCATGGCGCAGATGAAAAGCCGCGAATGAGCGATACTGGCACCCATCGAGATCGTTCGATCGGAATGCACCCAACCATGGGCAAATTCTGGCACCCCTGGGCTCCAGACCAAAGCGCCACAAAACCTTGGGGGAAGGGCATGTTCCGACTTTCCATGCTGACCGTCGGATTCGATGGCTTGTTCGCCGCAGTCGGCCGCGTGCGACTGCTGAACCTCAGGCGTTGGTCTGCACGGCCAACGCGGTCGCTTTGATACACAACGAGAAAGACGAAATGAAGCAAACCTACAAGGGCAGCTGCCACTGCGGCGCAGTGCGGTTCGAGGCAGACATCGACTTTGAAGCTGGCACCGCCAAGTGCAACTGCTCCATCTGCACCAAAGCCAGATCCTGGGGCGCCATCGTCAGACCAGATGCATTCCGCCTCATTCATGGTGAGTCCGAGTTGTCCGACTACCAGTTCGGTCCCAAAGTCGTGCATCACTATTTCTGCAAGCACTGCGGTATTCGCCCGTTCGAGCGCGGGTTCCACGAATCGGTGGGTGGAGAGTTCTGCTCCGTACAGGTGTCGTGCCTCGACGATCTCCACATTCCTGACATCTTCACTGGCGAAGTGCGCCATGCGGACGGACGCAACGACAACTACCTTCAGTCCCCGTCTGAAACCCGTCACCTTTAGTGCAGCTGCCGGCCAGCATTTCGCGCACGGTGCTCAAGGTGCTCACCCGCACTTGTGCATTCGACCGCCCGTCAGCCTGACGTTTGTCCGTCCGCGCCCCGTCCTGCGCTTGAAATAAGCTGGAACAACCCCCACTCTCCTGCCTGGCCCATCCGCGCGCTCTTCAAGCTCGGGGAGACGAACGACCGACGTTGAGAAGGTTCCATGAACCACCAAGACACTGCCAAACCGATCCGGAAGCTCGCACGCATCACCGCCAAGCCTGGACACGGCGATCAACTGCGCGCGGCGTTGCTCGAACTTGAAGCGGCCACACGACAGGAGTTGGGATGCATCGAGTTCTCCTTCTTCCAGGCCATTTCCGATCCAGACGCCTTTGTGCTTCTGGAGCACTTTGCAGACGAGCATGCGTTCAAGCTGCACATGACGCTTGAGCACACACGCAGCTTCTTTGGCACCAACGCCGAACGGGTGGCTGGCATCAAGGCCGTCGACATCCCGAGTTTCGAGTCGCCGGTCACCCGATGAACCCGTGGCAACCCATGCCCGTGGGTTGCCCCTCAGCGCCCGGCCGGGGCCGGCTCGGCCGCTATGTGCTGCGCCGCGGCGGCAGCCCGGTGTGCTGGGTCAGAATGCGGCCTGGCGCAGGCTGGGTGCGCGCTGGCAGCTCTTGTTTCTGTAGCTTTCGGGGGCTGGCGGCGGGGCTGGAGTTCTTGCGCCGCGGGGACTGGTAGGCGGGGCTGCCGGCCGGTTGCCAGGCCGGGATGAGGTGGTGCTTGCCGCTGCCGATCAGGTCGTGGCGGCCCATGTCCTTGAGTGCCTGGCGCAGCAGGGGCCAGTTGGCCGGGTCGTGCCAGCGCAGAAAGGCCTTGTGCAGGCGGCGCCGGCGTTCGCCCTTGACGGTGTCGACCCGCTCGCCGCGACCGTCGCGGTGCACGCCCTTGAGCGGGTTGACGCCGGTGTGGTACATGGTGGTGGCGGTGGCCATGGGGCTGGGGTAGAAGGCCTGCACCTGGTCGGCGCGAAAGCCGTTGCGCTTGAGCCAGAGCGCGAGCTGGAGCATGTCCTGATCGCTGGTGCCGGGGTGGGCGGCTATGAAGTACGGGATCAGGTACTGCTGCTTGCCGGCTTCGGCGCTGAAGCGGTCGAACAGCTGGCGAAAGCGCTCGTAGTCGCCGATGCCGGGCTTCATCATTTTCGACAGCGGGCCTTGCTCGGTGTGTTCGGGCGCGATCTTGAGGTAGCCGCCGACGTGGTGTTGCACCAGTTCCTTGACGTAGGCGGGCGAGCGCACCGCCAGGTCGTAGCGCAGGCCGGAGCCGATCAACACCTTCTTGACGCCGGGCAGCTGGCGCACGCGGCGGTAGACGCGGATCAGCGGGTCGTGGTCGGTGCGCAGGTTGGGGCAGATGCCGGGGTAGACGCAGCTGGGTTTGCGGCACACCGCTTCGATGGCCGGGTCGCGGCAGCCCAGGCGGTACATGTTGGCGGTGGGGCCGCCGAGGTCGCTGACGACGCCGGTGAAGCCCTGCACCTTGTCGCGCATGGCTTCGACTTCGCGCACGATGGAGTCTTCGCTGCGGCTCTGGATGATGCGGCCTTCGTGCTCGGTGATGGAGCAGAAGGTGCAGCCGCCGAAGCAGCCGCGCATGATGTTGACGGAAAAACGGATCATTTCCCACGCCGGGATGCGGGTGGCGCCGTCGTGGCGGCCGCGTTCGTCGGCGTAGCGCGGGTGGGGGTTGCGCGCGTAGGGCAGATCGAAGATGTGGTCCATTTCGGCGCTGGTGAGCGGCACCGGCGGCGGGTTGATCCAGACGTCGCGCGCCGAACGGCCCTCGCCATGCGCCTGCACCAGGGCGCGCGCGTTGCCGGGGTTGGTTTCCAGGTGCAGCACGCGGTTGGCGTGGGCGTACAGCACGGGGTCGCGCCGCACCTGCTCGTAGCTGGGCAGGCGGATCACGCTGCGGGCGTGGTCGGGGCGGATCAGGGCGATCGGCTTTTCAAGGCCTTTTTGGGCTGCAGCGCTTGTCGGATCAGCGCCAGCAGCTTCTGTTTTTGTAGCGTCGCAATGGCTGCCCTGCGCGGCGGCGCGTTCGGCGGTGGTCTGGTAGGGGCTGCTCAGGGCGTCCACCCGGCCGGGGCGATCGACCTCGGTGGAGTCGATTTCGCGCCAGCCCGGCGCCGCCGTGCGGCGCACGAAGGCGGTGCCGCGCACGTCGGTGATCTGGCCCACCGGTTCGCGCCGCGCCAGGCGGTGGGCGATCTCGACCAGCGCGCGCTCGGCGTTGCCGTACAGCAGCAGGTCGCATTTGCTGTCCACCACGATGGAGCGGCGCACGGTGTCGCTCCAGTAGTCGTAGTGCGCGATGCGGCGCAGGCTGCCTTCGATGCCGCCCAGCAGGATGGGCACGTCCTTGTAGGCCTCGCGGCAGCGCTGGCTGTAGACGATGGCGGCGCGGTCGGGCCGCTTGCCGGCCACGTCGCCGGGGGTATAGGCGTCGTCGCTGCGGATCTTGCGGTCGGCGGTGTAGCGGTTGATGAGCGAGTCCATGTTGCCCGCCGTCACGCCCCAGAACAGGTTGGGCCGCCCCAGGGCCTTGAACGGCTCGCTGCTGTGCCAGTCGGGCTGGGCGATGATGCCGACGCGAAAGCCCTGCGCTTCCAGCACGCGGCCGATCACGGCCATGCCGAAGCTGGGGTGGTCGACGTAGGCGTCGCCGGTGACGATGACGACGTCGCACGAATCCCAGCCCAGCGCCTCCATCTCGGCGCGGCTCATGGGCAGGTAGGGCGCGGGGCCGAAGCGCTTGGCCCAGAAGGGTTTGTAGCCGGTCAGCGCAGGCGCGCGCAGCGGCAGGGTGGCGACGGTGCTCATGGCGCGGCTGGCGGGTTGGCGGCCAGGGTGCGGCGGCTCGGCGTCATGCCGCCAGCGCCCTTCAGGCGATTGCAGAAACGGTAGCGCCTCGCGGTCGATTGCACCGGCTTGCGCCCCATGGGTTGGCCCAAGCGTCCGAGGCGTCGGGAGGCCGGCCCATTTTACCGACCCCGGCCGCTGGTCGCTCGCCGGCGCCGGCGGGCGCTCACTTCCGCTCGATCAGCTGGCCGCGCAGCTCGCCTTCGGGGTAGGCGGCGGTGCGCAGATTGACGTACCACTGGCCCGACAGCAGGTCGGCGCGCTGGCGTGGCGTGAGCATGGCGCGGCCTTCCAGTGGACTGACCACGGTGCGGCCCAGCGTCAGCACCGGGTCGGCCACCTCGCCGGCCATGCCGGGGCTGTGAAAGTGCGCCGCGCGCACCGGGCCGCTGAGGCCGCTGAAGCTCAGCTTCCACTGCAGCAGGCCGGTGTTGCGGTTGAGCACCGCCACCAGTTCCCCCTGCCCGGTGCTGGCGCTGGGTGGCACGGCCTGGCGGCCGCTCAGCTGGGCGCTGAAGGCGGCCAGTTCGGGCAGGCGCGGCGGCGCGCTGGGCGTGGCCCGCGGCCGGGGCGCGGGCGGCGGGCTGGCGCAGCCGGCCAGCACGGCCAGCAGCGCCGCCGCCACGGCCAGGCGGGTGGCGGCGGGGATCGACGCGACGTGCGCGCGCGCGGGCTGGGGCAAGCGGAACATCAGGCGCACCGTAGCATCCATTGGGCGGCACGTGGTGGGCATTCACCCATGGATACCTCGGTGTCGGCAGAGATACGTCCTGCACGCGCCCGGCTCAGCACACACACACCGCATCAGGGCACCACCCGCACCTGCCCGCGCAGCTCGCCCAGCGGATAGGCGGCGGTGAAGACGCTGACGTACCAGCGCCCCGCCAGCAGGTCCATGGCCTGCGCGGCGCTGAGGCTGGCGCGGCCTTCATAGGACGGCCCGAAAGGCGCCGGCCACACCAGCACGGCCGGCGCGTTCTGCCCCGCATCGGCCGGGCCGTGAAACTGCACGCCGGTGATGGCGCCGCTCAGGCCCGACCAGCGGGTCTTCCAGCGCAGCAGGCGGGTGTCGGGGTCGTAGATGGCGTCCCACTGACCGCTGCCGGCGCTGCGCGTGGGTGGCATGACGCTGGCGCCGTCCAGCCGCGTGCTCAGCGTCACCAGGCGGGCGCTGGCGTCGGTCGGCGGCAGGGGCGCGCTCTGCCCGGCCGGCGGCAGCGGCTGCGGCACTGGCTGGGCGGGCGGTACCGGCTGCGTCTGCACCCCGCCGGGCTGGGCCGGCGGCACCTGCGCCGGCGGCAATGGCTGCGGCATGCGGATCGGGGGCGGGTCGTAGCGCCGGCCCAGATCGACCGAGGCGCAGGCACTGAGCAGGCCGGCGGCCACCAGCCCCGCCAGCACGGCGTGCGAACGGTTCCAGTGCGGCAAAGACATCGGCAGACTCCTCCAGAACGACAACGACAGGTGGCGGCCGGCGCGCGGCCGGTGGGCGTCGATTGTAGGCAGCCGCGCCGGGCGGGCATGCCGGCTGGCGCGCCGCAGGCCCGCTGCGCCCCTGCTATGCTGGCCCGCCCGCCATCGCCCCAGGCCGCGCCATGCCCACACTCGATCTGCCTGCGCTGCAACAGCTCATCCAACCCCTGCTGCCCGGCCTGCTGGGTGTGCGCCTGACCGAAGCCACCGCCGAGCGCGTGCGCGCCGAAATGACGGTGCGCCCCGAGCTGTGCACCACCGGCCATGTCCTGCACGGCGGCTCGCACATGGCGCTGGCCGACACCCTGGGGGCGATCGGCACGGTGCTCAACCTGCGACCCGGCCAGCGCACCGTGACCACCGATTCCAGCACCAAGTTCATCGCCGGCGCGGCCGAAGGCTCGGTGGTCACCGCCGAAGCCGTCGCCCTGCACCGCGGCCGCAGCACCCAGGTGTGGCAGACCACCATCCGCAACGCCGAAGGCAGGCTGTGCGCGGTGGTCACGCAGACCCAGCTGGTGCTGGCGACCCCAGGCGAGTGATTGCAGGCCGAGCGCCGCCATGTCCCAGCCCCTGAGCCGCCACCGGCTGCACCCACACCCGAGCACGCCGGCACCGGCCGTGCGCAGCCTGTGCGTGGACGTCGGCCGCAGCGACACGGCGCCCGGCGCGTGGTGGCTGCGCTTTCGGCTGCAGGCGGCGCTGGAGGCGCTGGCGCTGCCGCCGCCCGGCGCGTCTGCCGGGCCGGCGGACGACCTGTGGCGCCACACCTGCTTCGAGGCCTTCGTCGGCCGCGCGCAGGCAGCGGCCTACCACGAATTCAACTTCAGCCCTGCGGGCGACTGGGCGGCCTACGCCTTCAGCGGCCCGCGCCAGCGCGCCAGCGCCGACCAGCTGCCACTGGCGCCGCGCCTGCAGTGGCAGCGCGCCGACGACACCCTGACCCTGACCGTCGAGCTGCCGCGCCAGGCTCTGCCGGCCGCCGACCACACCGACCTCCTGCTGGGCCTGAGCGCCGTGATCGAAGCGCGTGACGGCCAGCTCAGCTGCTGGGCGCTGGCCCACCCGGGGCCGCAGCCGGACTTTCACCACCGCGCCGGCTGGACGGCGCGCCTGCCCTGATCTGCCTCACATGAAATTCGGACTCGAACGCTTTCTTGAAGAGCCCTTGCTGCGCGCGCCACTGGCGGGCCGGCGCGTGGCGCTGCTGGCGCACCCGGCCTCGGTCACGCGCAACCTGACGCACGCGCTCGACGCCCTGGCCGCCCTGCCCGATGTGCGCCTGACGGCGGCCTTCGGCCCGCAGCATGGCCTGCGCGGCGACAAGCAGGACAACATGGTCGAGTCGAGCGACTACACCGACCCGCGCCTGGGCATCCCGGTGTTCAGCCTGTACGGCGAGGTGCGCCGCCCCACCCCGGCCATGCTGGAGACGTTTGACGTGCTGCTGGTCGATCTGCAGGACCTGGGCTGCCGCATCTACACCTTCATCACCACCCTGCGCTACGTGCTGGAAGCCGCGGCCGCGCACGGCAAGGCGGTGTGGGTGCTGGACCGCCCCAACCCGGTCGGCCGCCCGGTCGAGGGGCTGACGCTGCGCGCCGGCTGGGAAAGCTTCGTCGGCGCCGGCCCGCTGCCGATGCGCCACGGCCTGACGCTGGGCGAGCTGGGCCACTGGTTCATCGCGCAGCTCGGGCTGCAGGTCGAATACCGCGTCATCGCCATGGAAGGCTGGCGGCCCGACGCCGCGCCCGGCCACGGCTGGCCGCTCGAACGCACCTGGGTCAACCCCAGCCCCAACGCGCCCAACCTGTGGATGGCGCGCGCCTACGCCGGCACCGTGATGCTGGAAGGCACCACGCTGAGCGAAGGCCGCGGCACCACGCGCCCGCTGGAGCTGTTTGGTGCGCCCGACATCGACACCGCGCGCCTGCTGGCCGACATGCGCGCACTGGCGCCCGACTGGCTGCGCGGCTGCCGGCTGCGCGAATGCGGCTTCGAGACGACCTTTCACAAGCACGCCGGGCAACTGTGCGCCGGCGTGCAGATCCACACCGAGGACGCGACGCACTACGACCACACCACCTTCCAGCCCTGGCGCCTGCAGGCGCTGGCCTTCAAAGCGCTGCGGCGGCAGGCGCCGGACTACCCGCTGTGGCGCGACTTTCCTTACGAGTATGAAACCCGGCTGGCCATCGACGTCATCAACGGCGGGCCGCTGCTGCGCCAGTGGGTGGACGACGCGGCGGCCACGCCGGCCGAGCTCGACGCGCTGACGCGCGCCGACGAGCAGGCCTGGCGGGCGGCCCGCACGCCATTCATGATTTATGAATGAAACACGGCTCCAGCGCTTATCCAGCAAGCGCCAAAAGCTATCATTACTGTAGTCAGCCCAGCCCTATCGGAGCACCCGCATGGCCACCGTCACGATCTACCACAACCCCCATTGCAGCACCTCGCGCAAGGCGCTGGAGCTGCTGCGCAGCCGCGGCATCGAGCCCACCATCGTCCAGTACCTCAAGACGCCGCCCAGCGCCGCCGAGTTGCAGGCCATCGCCCGCGCCAGCGGCGCGCCGCTGCGCGCCCTGGTGCGCACCAAGCAGCCCGAGTACCTGGCGCAGGGCCTGGACGATGCAACGCTCACCGACGCCCAACTGGCCGCCGCCCTGCACGCCACGCCGGTGCTGATCGAGCGGCCCATCGTGGTCACGGCCAGGGGCGCGCGGCTGGGGCGGCCGGTCGAGAACATTCTGGACCTGCTGGACTGATGAGGGCTCGCATTCACGATGATCCATGTCCCATGACCTCGCTGCGCGTCGATGATGGCGCGAGGGACGTGAATCCTTGCTCCGAACCGGAACCGGTATGAGCGCCACCCCCCCCGCTGCCGCCGGTGACGGCACCCTCGGCGCGCCACGGTCGCGCGCCGACCTGTTCTGGTCCTTCAGCTGGCTGGCACTGCAGGGCTTTGGCGGCGTGCTGGCGGTGGTGCAGCGCGAGCTGGTGGAGCGCAAGCGCTGGCTCACGCGCGAGCAGTTCGTCGAAGACTGGGCGGTGGCGCAGATCATGCCGGGCCCCAACGTGGTCAACCTGTCGCTGATGATCGGTGACCGCCATTTCGGCCTGTCGGGCGCGCTGGCGGCGCTGGCCGGCATGCTGACCCTGCCCACGCTGGCGGTCGTGCTGCTGGCTGCGCTCTACAGCAACGTCGCCGACGTCCCGCTGGTGCAGGGCGCACTGCGCGGCATGGGCGCGGTGGCGGCCGGGCTGATTCTGGGCACCGGCATCAAGCTGATCGGTGCGCTGCGCGCCAACCCCCTGGGCATGCCGGCCTGCATCGGCCTGGCGCTGGCGACCTTCGTCGCCATCGGCCTGCTGCGGCTGCCGCTGGGGCCCGTGCTGCTGGTGCTGGGCGGCGCGGCCTGCGTCTGGGCCTGGAGGCGGCTGCCATGAACCCGGCCGACGCCCTGAGCGCGGCCGACTGGCTGACGCTGTGGCTGCATTTTCTGTCGCTGTCACTGCTGGCGGTGGGCGGCGCCATCACCACCGCGCCCGACATGCACCGCTACCTGGTGGGCTCGCAGCACTGGCTGAGCGATGCGCAGTTCAACGCCTCGATCGCCATCGCCCAGGCCGCGCCCGGGCCCAACGTGCTGTTCGTCGCCCTGGTGGGCTGGCACGTGGGGCTGAACGCCGGTGGCGGCCCCGCCGGCGGCTGGCACGCGCAGGGGCTGGCCCTGCTGGGTGCGGCGGTGGCCATGCTGGGCATTCTGCTGCCCTCGGGCGTGCTGACCTACAGCGCCACCCGCTGGGCGCACCAGCGGCGCGAGCTGCGCGCCGTGCGCGCGTTCAAGGCCGGCCTGGCGCCCATCGTGATCGCCCTGCTGATGGCCACCGGCTGGCTGCTGAGCACCGCCCACGGCCAGCCGGCGCGCGACTGGCCACTGTGGCTGCTGACCGCCGCCACCACCGTGCTGGTGTGGCGCACCCGGCTGCACCTGCTGTGGCTGATCGGCGCCGGCGCGCTGCTGGGAATGCTGGGCTGGATCTGAAGGGCCCAGCCACGGGTACGCCGCGCTCACCATCCCCGGCCTGACGCGCCCACGACCCACGCGCCACGACCCATCGAAGCGCCGCGAGGTCATCCGTCATCCTGGAAACGGCAGTTGGACGCGCCCGCCCGTGCCGTGATCGCCGCGCCATGCGGCGAGCGCGGTGCGGGCGGGGGCGTAGCGTGTTCACCCGGGAGGTGAAGTCCATCGCAGCCGCCAGACCCCGCATCGATGCGACCTGCCCAAAGTTGACAAGCGGTCAACTGTCGTTTTTAGGGTCTTTCGTCATCCGCGTCGACTGATCCAGCCAAACACCCAGCCCCTGCGCGTTCAACTCGATGTCGACCGCCAGCAGCTCGGCCAGGCGCTCCCGGCCACCGCGCCAACCGTGCTGCGCGGCGCGGCGGGCGTACAGCTCCAGCAGCCCGGCGCGCAGGCTCCGGTGGCGCTCGTCCGACGGCTGCGGCGCGGCGGCGTGGGCCAGCTCGACCATGGCGTCGAGCTGCGCGTGCAGATCCTGCGCCAGACGGGCGGGCGGCGCCACCGGTCCGTAGTGGGTCAGGCAGATGGCCGGCGGCTGCAGCGCCAGCAGGCGGTCGATCGAGCGGTGCAGTGCCGGCGGATCGAGCTCCACCGGCGAGGTGGTGGGCAGAATGAAGGCGCCCTGCTCGGTGTCGAATTCGCGGTAGGACACGCCAAAGGTGTCGCCGCTGAACACGCAGCCCGAGGCCAGGTCGTGGATGGCGTTGTGGTGGCGCGCGTGGCCGGGCGTGTCCAGGCACACCAGCGGGCGCCCGGCCAGCTCGACCACATGGCCGTCAGGCGCCGCCACCACGCGCTCGGCCGGCACCGGCAGCAGGCGGCCGTAGCTGCGCTGCATCTCGGCCTCGCCATACACGGCCGCCGCGCCCGCCCACAGGCGGCTGGGGTCGATCATGTGGCGCGCGCCGCGCGGGTGCACCACCAGGCGCGCCTGCGGCAACTGGCGCAGCAGCTCGCCGGCGCCGCCGGCGTGGTCCAGATGCACGTGGGTCAGGATCAGCCAGTCCACGTCGCCCGGCGTCAACCCGGCCTGCGCGAGCGCCGCCAGCAGGTGTGGCACCGAATGGTTGACGCCGCAGTCGATGAAGGCACCGCGCCCGCGCTCGACGATCAGATAGGCCGCGTCCAGGTGCGGGCGCACGAAGCCGGTGTCGATGACGTGGATACCGTGGTCGAGGTTCATGCCCGCCACTGTACGGCCATCGCGACCGCTCGATCCGACCACCGGCGATTCCGTCCGCCTGGCGCCGCGCATGGAGGCCCGGCCGGGCCCCGGGCTTGGGAGACCTACCAACATGTGAACTGCCTTGCAAGGCAGCCATGACCTGAGGCGCGCACGTCAGCAAGCGAAGATTCCTCCGTTGCGCGTGCCGTCACGCCGTACCGGCCTGAACCGCCCATGACCCAGGGAAACGCCCGGCGCAAGCGCAACCCACCCAACGCAAGTGACTCAACGCGCGGCCAGCGCCACCCTGCGACAGTCGGCAAAGGCATCGAGCGCCCTTGTGTACGTGGGCGACTGCACATCCAGCAGGCCCAGCATGGTGTGGTAGAGGTTGTCGTGCGTGAGCGGCGCATTGGCGCCGGCGCGCAGGCAGGCGTCCGACAAGCGCTCACGGCGCAGCAGGGCGTCATCGAGCCAGGCCACCATGGGCACATGCTTTTGCACGTCGGGCGCCATGTTGTAGGGCATGCCGTGCAGGAACAGACCGTATTCGCCCAGCGACTCGCCGTGGTCGCTCAGGTACAAGAGGCCCGTGTCGTAGCGCGCCGAGCGTGCCTGCAGCCAGTCTATGGTCTTGCCCAGGAAGAGGTCCGTTGCCGCGATGGAGTTGTCGTAGGCGTTGACCAGCTCCTGCTGGGCGCAATCGGCCAGCACCTCGGTGCGGCATTCGGGCAAAAAGCGCTTGGCGGCGCCGTGCGAGCGCTTGTGGTAGGCCGGCCCATGGCTGCCCATCTGGTGCAGCACCAGCAGCACGCCGCGCTCGCGCTGCGCCGCGGGCAAGGCGGCCAGGCGCGCGTCCAGGTCGTGCAGCAGGGCGTCGTCCCCGCATTCGCCACCGGGGCACAGGGCGGCCTGAGCATCGCGCGGCAGAGCCTCGGACGCGCTGGCATGCGCCACGCGATCGCACACCCCCTTGCAGCCGGACTGGTTGTCCAGCCACAGCACGGCCATGCCGGCGGTCTGGGCCACGTCCAGCAGGTTCTCGTATTCGTTGTCGCGCGACTCGAACGCGTCCTTGCCCAGCGGCGAGAACATGCAGGGCACGGAGGCCAGCGTGCTCGTGCCGCAGGAGCGCACCTCGCGCCAGCTCAGCACGTCGCGGCGCGCGAGCTCGGGCGTGGTGTCGCGGCCATAGCCGTTGATGCCGAAATGGTCCGCGCGCGCCGTCTCTCCCACCACCAGCACGAACAGCATGGGCCTGGCGCCCGCCGCATAGGATGTCCCCAGCGCGGCCCCCTGGGTCATGGGCACCAGGGTGCGGCTGCGCGCAAACACCGGCCGCAGGGCCGCCACGGGCGTCGAATACAGGCTGGCCAGCGGGTTCATCAGATAGCGCAGCTGCGGGTGGCTGCGCATCAGCGGCGCCAGGTCGCGTGCGGTGGCGGCCACCGTGCCTGCGGCCACGGCCAGGGCCAGCACCAGCATCACGAGGTTGCGCCACAGCTGGGCCAACGGCCCCATGGCCACAATGCGCACGCGCAGCAGCCACCAGCTGGGCAGCACGAGCACGGCCAGCACGGTCAGCAGCATGCGCAGGCTCAGCAGGTCGGCCGCCTCGCGGGCGTCGGTCTGCAGCACATTGGCCGCCATGCCCGGATCCATGACCACCTGGTAGGTCAGCATGTAGTACTGCGCCAGCGCAGCGACCAGCACCACCAGCCACCACAGCAGCCGCATGCCGCGCGCCCAGGCAAAAAAGGCAAAAATGGCCACCATGCCGCAGACGATGAGCACCGCCAGCGCCGCCATGGAGCGCAGGTACTGGCTGGGCGCGCCGCCAATGCGCATGATCTGCAGCCACAGCGGCCAGTTGGCCGCAAGCACCAGATAGAGCGACAGGCGCAGCACCAGCTGCTGGGCCGTCAAGGGCGTGGCCATCCAGGCGTCCACGCGGCGCAGCAAGGCCCGCAGGGGCTGGAGCAAATTGAAAGAGGTGGGAGAGGATGGGGAGCCGGTGTTGGCAGAGGCAAGACTGAGCATGGGCCCATCGTGCTGTCGTGCTCTGAAGGCTGGCTGAACGAGGCGCTCAGGTTTCGTTCAGGTTTGTATCCCGCGCACGGGTTCTGCTGCGCCAGCGCTGCACGGCCTCGTCCACCAGCAGGCCCAAGGCCCAGCAGAACCATGCCGTCCAGAGCGTGTGACTCATGTAGTGCGCGCCGCGCACCTGCTGCGACAGGCCCAGCGCGCAGCCCAGGACAAGGCTCGCCAACAACCAGCCGGTTGCCAGGCGCGGTACGGCGCGGCGCAGCACGAACCAGCCCGCCACGTAGCCGAACCCGGCCGATGCATGGCCCGCCGGAAAGCAATGGCCCGGGCCACCATCGCGCACGCCCCAGATCCAGTGCGACACATAGTGCGCCACACCGCCAAACTCCGCCAGGTCCCAGGGGCAGCTCGTCGTCGCCAGGCGCTTGAGCGCCGTGATGGACAGCATGGCCAGCGCCACGCTGAACGCGAGTTGGCGCCTGTCCGCCGCCCCCATGGTGCGCAGAAACCCCCACGGCCGCCATGCGCCCCAGGCCAGCGCCAGCAGCGCCGCCATGCTGAGGGCGCGCGGCACCTCGTGCAGCAGCAGCACATAGCTTGGGTGGCTGCGCCAGGCAAAGCCCTGGGCCGAGCCGAACAGCCGCGCCAGCGGAAGATCCAGACCCGACGCATCCCACAGGAGCAGCGGCACGAGCGGCAGCAAGACAAGCGCCAGTCTGCGCCATAGAACATCGAACATGGGCCCAAGCCTATGCCGCCATCCTGAACGCGCCATGAACGCCCCGCCCACTACACTTTCCGCATCGGAAAAATCTACGGAGTCCCCATGCGTGTGCTGCTGGTCGAAGACGATCTGGCCCTGTCCGACGCCGTGTGCGGCTATCTGCGCGCCAAGGCCTTCGTGGTCGATGCCACGGCCAGCCTGAGCGAGGCCGAGGCGGCGCTGCATGGCGCGCAATACGCGGCCGTGCTGCTCGACCTGCATCTGCCCGACGGCGACGGCCTGGCCCTGCTGCCCCAGTTGCGCGCGCTGCAGCAGCGCCCCATCGTCATCGTGCTCACCGCACGCGATCAGGTCAGCGACCGCATACGCGGCCTGGACGCGGGCGCGGACGACTACCTCATCAAGCCCTACGACCCCGGCGAGCTGCTTGCGCGGCTGCGCGCGGTGGAGCGCCGCCGCAGCGCGGCTGAGACTCCGGTGCTGGTGCTGGGCGACCTGCAGATCGACCTGGCGCGCGAGCAGGTGCGCCGCGCCAGCGTGCCCATTGCGCTGACGCAGAAGGAATGGGCCCTGCTGCGCGTGCTGGCCACGCGCCCCGGCCGCATCCACACGCGCGAAAACCTGCAGGACGCCCTCTACGGCTGGGGCGACGAGACCGACAGCAACACGCTGGAGGTGTTCATCAGCCGCCTGCGCCGCAAGCTCGGGCGCACGCACATCGAGACAGTGCGCGGCCTGGGCTATAGGCTGCACAGCGAGCCGGCCGCCGCATGAGGGCCAGCACGCTCGCGCAACGCCTGACCAGGGCCCTGGTGCTGCGGCTGGCCCTGGTGTGGCTGCTGTGCGTGCTGGCCGTCGCCTATTACTTGAACCACGAGATCGAAGAGAACTTCGATGCCGAGCTGGCCGAGAGCGCGCACCGCATGTTCGACGTGGCCATGTTCCAGCTCCAGCGCGGCGCGCCGGCGGGTGCGGCGGGCCAGGCGCCGCGTGCTGATGCCGTGATCGCAGACGATCCGCTGTTTGCCGACGCGCCTCTCGTCTACCAGCTTGTCGACGCCCAGGGCCGGCTGCTGCTGCGCTCGCGTCAGGCGCCGGCGCAGGCGCTGGCCGTGCCGCTCGAGCCCGGCTTTCACGACACGAACCAATGGCGCGTGCATGTCGCGCAGCACCCGGAGCAGGCGCTTTTTTTTCTGCTGGCCGACCCATTGTCGGAGCGCAACCACGAATGGCGCGAGACGCTGCTGGTGCTGCTGGTGGCGGCCGTACTCGCGCTGGCGGCACTGGCCTGGGCCCTGCCCGGCGTCGTCACGCGCGAGCTCGGGGTGCTGGAGCGGCTGCAGCGGCAAATCCGCCGGCGCGGCGGCGGCGACCTGCGGCCGCTGACGCTGACGGGCCTGCCGGCCGAACTGCGCGCCGTGGGCGAGGACGTGAACCTGTTGCTGCAGCGCCTGGACCAGGCGCTGGACGTGGAGCGCGCCCTGGCCGCCAACGCCGCGCACGAGCTGCGCACACCGCTGGCCACGGCCCGGCTGCGGCTGCAGACCGCGCTGGAGCATGGCCTGCACCGCGCAGACGTGCAGGCCGCGGTCGATGCGCTGCGCACCCTGAGCCAGCGCACCGAAAAGCTGTTGCAGCTCTCGCGCGCGGAATCCAGCGCCCCGCTCTCGCGCGAACCCGTCGATCTGGTGCGGCTTGCCGCCACGGTGGCGCAGGAGTTCTGGCAGGACGAGCGCGCGGCCGACCGGCTGGAGTTGATAACGGCCACCGATGGGGAACATTGCACGGCCCTGGGCGACTTCGACGCCCTGGCCATCGCCCTGCGCAACCTGGTGGAGAACGCGCTCCACTACGCGGCCCCGGGCCCGGTGGAGATCCTCGTCGGCCCCGGCCCCATGCTCGCGGTGCGCGACCACGGCCCCGGCGTGAGCGCGGACCGGCTCAAGTCCCTGCAGCAGCGCCATGTGCGCCAGAGTGCGGACCGCGCGGGCTACGGGCTGGGCCTGTCCATCGTGGCCACCATCGCAGCCAAGCACGATGCCCAGCTCACCTTGACATCACCCCTGCCGCACGAGAGCGGCGGCTTTGAGGCGCGCATGCAATGGACGGTGGCTACACCACCAGAACGCGCATCCAGTCGGGCAGCGGCGCCGCCTTCTGCGCCGGAAAGTCCACCCAGATGACCGTGGCGCCACCGGCGGCGGCCAGCACGCCAGGCCGGTCCACGCGTTCCATGGTGGTCCAGGCATCGACCGCTATGAGACGAAGTGACCTTGGCCCTGTTTGGTGTGGTTCCTATTGATTCGCCCTTTCGGGGCGCCGGGGGATTCCATGGATTGCCGAACAGAACCGGGCACGCGCGGGCATGCTGATGACGGGTCAGTTTCTTGCGCCCCACGTCTTCCGGTGATGCCGCCACACGGTTCGCACAGCACCTGCGGAGTTCGCAAGCAACAAGCCCGCAGAACGCATCCACATCACCCAAAGCGGCACCGTGCTGGATCACCTGAGGGGATTCCCGCAAACCGATCAAGTTCCTGGCAGATTTGAGCAAACGGCCCACAAATTGCCGACAGGGATCAGGATAAGAAAAAGCCCGCTATCGTTTGCATAGCGGGCTTTCTTTGTCTGTGGCGGAGAGGGAGGGATTCGAACCCTCGATACGGTAAACCGTATACCGGATTTCGAGTCCGGCGCATTCGACCACTCTGCCACCTCTCCTGCTTCGTGTCGAAAGGCAGATTCTAGCAGGTGCCGCGCACCCGCCTCAGGGCGCCAGGCGCTCGATGCCGCCCAGATACGGCTGCAGCGCACGCGGGATGCCGATGGAGCCGTCGGCGTTCTGGTGGTTTTCCAGCACCGCCACCAGCGCGCGGCCCACCGCCAGGCCGCTGCCGTTGAGGGTGTGCACCAGCTCGTTCTTGCCCTGCGCGGTCTTGAAGCGCGCCTGCATGCGGCGCGCCTGGAAGGCTTCGCAGTTGCTGACCGAGGAGATTTCGCGGTAGGTGTTCTGTGCCGGCACCCAGACTTCGAGATCGTAGGTCTTGCTGGCGCCGAAGCCCATGTCGCCGGTGCACAGCAGCACCACGCGGTAGGGCAGCTCCAGTTTCTGCAGGATGGCCTCGGCATGGGTGACCATCTGCTCCAGCGCCTCGTAGCTGCGCTCGGGATGCACGATCTGCACCATCTCGACCTTGTCGAACTGGTGCTGGCGGATCATGCCGCGCGTGTCGCGCCCGGCGCTGCCGGCTTCGGAGCGGAAGCACGGCGTGTGCGCGGTCAGTTGGAGGGGCAGATCGGCTTCGGCCAGGATTTCGCCGCGCACCAGATTGGTGAGCGAGACCTCGGAGGTGGGGATCAGGTACAGCGGCTCGCCCTCGCCCTCCTGGCCGCCCTTCTTGGCGGCAAACAGGTCGGCTTCGAATTTGGGCAGCTGGCCGGTGCCGCGCAAGGTCTCGGCATTGACGATGTAGGGCGTGTAGCACTCGGTGTAGCCGTGTTCGCCGGTCTGCACGTCCAGCATGAACTGCGCCAGCGCGCGGTGCAGCCGCGCCACCGGGCCGCGCATGAAGGCAAAGCGGCTGCCGGCCAGCTTGGCGCCGGTCTCGAAGTCCAGGCCAAGCGGCTCGCCCAGCTCGACGTGGTCGCGCACCGCGAAGTCGAAGCTGCGCGGCGCCAGCCCATGCGGCGCCCAGCGGCGCACCTCGTGGTTGGCGGCTTCGTCGGCGCCCACGGGCACGCTGTCGTGCGGCAGGTTGGGCACGGCCAGCAGCAGCGTCTGCAGCTCGTCCTGGATCCGCTCCAGCCGGGCGGCGGAAGCGTCGAGCTCGTCCTTGATCGACGCCACCTGCGCCATCAGATCGTCGGCGCTCTCGCCCTTGGCCTTGCGCTGGCCGATCTGCTTGCTGGCGCTGTTGCGCTGCGCCTGCAGCTCTTCGGTGCGGGTCTGGATGGCCTTGCGCTCGGCTTCCAGCGCCTGGAAGGCCGCGACGTCCAGAAAGGGTTGGGGATTTTCGCGGGTCAGCAGGCGTGCGACGACGCCATCGAGGTCTTTGCGAAGCAGCAGTGGATCAAGCATGGTCCGATTGTAGAGGCGCGCGGCGGCGCCCCGGCCGCCCCCGATTCAAAGCAAAAGCAGCCGTTTGCGCCCGCCTGGCAAGCGCCAACAGCTATCAAAATCATAGTTTTCAGCGCAGATGCGCGAGACCGTCTTCGCTGGCGCTGTCGAGCTTGAGGCCCTTGGGCAAGGGAAATTTCATGGTTTCCTCGATGCCGGCGAGCTGGCGCACGGACACCGCCCCCAGCGCGCGCAGCCGCTCGATCACCTGGCGCACCAGCACGTCCGGCGCCGAGGCGCCGGCCGTCAGGCCGATGCGCGCGCGGCCCTGCACCCATTCGGGCTTCAGGTCGTCGGCGCTGTCGACCATGTGGGCGGCGGTGCCGAGCTTGAGCGCCACCTCGCGCAGGCGGTTGCTGTTGCTGCTGGTGGGGCTGCCGACCACGATCACCACGTCCACTTCGCGCGACAGCAGCTTGACCGCGTCCTGCCGATTCTGGGTGGCGTAGCAGATGTCCTGCTGCTTGGGCTCGCGCACCATGGGAAAGCGCGCCTTCACGGCGGCGGTGATTTCGGCCGCGTCGTCCACGCTCAGCGTGGTCTGGGTCACCACCGCCAGGCGCTCGGTCTGCGTCGGCCGGATGCGTGCCACGTCCTGCACCTCCTCGACCAGGTGGATGCCGCCGGGCAACTGGCCCATGGTGCCTTCCACCTCCGGGTGGCCCTTGTGGCCGATCATGATGAATTCGTAGCCCTCGCGGTGCAGCTTGGCGACTTCGACATGCACCTTGCTGACCAGCGGGCAGGTGGCGTCGAACACGCGAAAGCCCCGCGCCTGGGCCTCGCGCTCGACCGCCTTGGGCACGCCGTGCGCGCTGAACACCAGCGTGGCGCCGGGCGGCACCTCGGCCAGCTCTTCGATGAAGATCGCGCCCTTGGCCTTGAGGTCATTGACGACGTAGGTGTTGTGCACGATCTCGTGGCGCACGTAGATGGGCGCGCCGAACTTGACCAGCGCGCGTTCGACGATTTCGATGGCGCGGTCCACTCCGGCGCAAAAGCCGCGCGGCTCGGCCAGCAGGATGTGGGCGTCGACCGGCGGCGCCGCGGCAGCCTCGCCGTCCGCAGCGGCGGCCTTGCGCGTGATGGTGATGGAGCGGCCGTGGGACTGCGGCATCACAGGATCCCGATCACCTGGACCTCGAAGGTCACCGGCTGGCCGGCCAGCGGGTGGTTGAAGTCCAGCCGCAGCGCGCCATCGTCGCGCACCGCCTGCACCACGGCGCCGAACTGACCCTGACCATCGGGCGTGGGCAACTGGATCACGTCGCCCACGGCGTAGCGCTCCTGCGGGTCGCCCAGCTCGTCCAGATCCTGGCGTGCCAGCCACTGGATCATGTCCGGGCTGCGCTCGCCAAAGGCCTCGCCGGCGGGCAGCTCGAACGTGGCGCGCGCGCCCTCGGCCAGGCCGATCAGGCGCTGCTCGATCGCCGGCGAGAGCTCGCCCGCGCCCAGCGACAGCGTGGCCGGCGGCCCGCCGAAGGTGTTGATCACGTCGCCCTGCGGGCCCGACAGGCGATAGTGCAGGGTCAGAAAGGCGCCTGGCTCGACAGTGCTCATGGATGTGTCCCGATAAACTGCCCCGATTCTAGAAAACCCCCGCCCCCGGACCCCGCATGTCGCTCAAAGACCTTCCCGCCGACGCGCGCCCGCGCGAAAAGCTACTGGCGCGCGGCGCCGCTGCGCTGAGTGACGCCGAGCTGCTGGCGCTGCTGCTGCGCACCGGCACCGCGGGGCGCGGCGTGCTGCAGATGGCGCAGGAGCTGCTGGACCGGTTTGGCGGCATCGCCGGCCTGCTGCACGCCAGCGCCGACGACCTGGGGCGCTTCAAGGGCCTGGGCGGCAGCGCCAAGCGGGCCGAGCTGATCGCCGTGCTCGAGCTGGCGCGCCGCGCGCTGGCCGAGCAGCTCAAGGAAAAACCGGCTCTGGACAGCGCCAGCGCCGTCAAGCAGTACCTGCAGCTGCACCTGGGGCAACGTCCCCACGAGGTGTTCGCCGCCCTGTTCCTGGACGCGCAGCACCGCTTGGTTGCGCTGGAAGAACTGTTTCGCGGCACGCTGACGCAGACCAGCGTCTACCCGCGCGAGGTGGTGCTGCGCGCCCTGCACCACCACGCCGCCGCCGTGGTGCTGGCACACAACCACCCCAGCGGCCAGGTCGCACCCAGCCGCGCCGACGAGGCGCTGACGCAGACCCTGAAAGCCGCGCTGTCCCTGGTGGACGTGCGCGTGCTCGACCACATCATCGTCGCGCCCGGGCAGGCGCTGTCGATGGCGGAGCAGGGGTTGCTGTGAAAGCTCGCTCCCTGCAGGATCTGAAGCAGCTGCGCACCCAGCTGGCCGAGCGCGAGGCGCGCGCGGCGCAGGCGCAGGCCGAGCGCGCCGCGGCGCAGCAGCGCGCCCGCGCCGACCAGGACCTGTTTGCCCGCGCCATCGGCGCCACGCAGCCGCTGCCTGCGCATGGCCGGGTGGTGCACGCGCCGCCCGCGGTGGCGCCCGAGCCGCGTCAGCGCCAGCGCGACGAGCAGGCGGTGCTGCGCGAATCGATCTCCGACGAGTTCGATACCAGCACCCTGCTGCACACCGACGAGCACCTGAGCTTTCGCCGTCCCGGGATTGGCCCCGATGTGGCGGCCAAGCTGCGCCGCGGCCACTGGGCGGTGCAGGGTGAGATCGACCTGCACGGGCTGCGCACCGACGAGGCGCGCGAGGCGCTGGCGCAGTTCTTGCGCGAGGCCCAGCGCGCCGGACTACGCTGCGTACGCGTGGTGCATGGCAAGGGTCTGGGCTCGCCCGGCCGCACGCCGGTGCTCAAGGCCAAGGTGCAGGTCTGGCTGGTGCAAAAGGCCGAAGTGCTGGCCTTCGTGCAGGCCAAGCCGCTGGAAGGCGGCGCGGGGGCGCTGCTGGTGCTGCTGGCCGCCTCCATCCGTTGACGGTTCACCGTCCCACGGGGCTGGCGATCGTCAGGCGCGTTCAGCAGGCCCGCAAGCAGGAGCAACGCCGCATGGCGCGGCGAGCGCGGTGTGGGTTGTCGGGATGCACGGCAAGCCGCTGGACCATGAACGGCGTTCACTATGATTTCAGGAGCTGCTGGCGCTTGCCAGACAAGCGCAAAAGCCTAGTGAATACGGTTTGCCAGCAAGGTCCAGACGGGTGTCAGGTCAGCCGGCAACGGTGGCAGTTGGCCGAGGTCGGTGTGGCTCTCGTCGGGGCTGTGGAAGTCGCTGCCGCGCGAGGCGGCCAGACCGAATTCGCGTGCCATGGCGGCGTACCTGGCGGCTTCGGCGGCGGTGTGGCTGCCGGTGATGACTTCCACCGCCTGCCCGCCATGCTGCTTGAACTCCGAGAACAGCGCGTATTCGACGGTCGGCGAGATGTCGTAGCGCGCCGGGTGGGCGATCACCGCCACGCCGCCGCTCTGGGTGATCCAGCGCACGGCGTCGCCCAGTCGGGCCCAGCGGTGCGGCACGTAGCCGGGCTTTCCCTCGACCAGGTAGCGGCGAAACACCTCGGCGGTGTCGCGGCAGACGCCGGTTTCGACCAGAAAGCGCGCGAAATGCGTGCGCGAGATCAGGCGCGGGTTGCCGACGTACCTGAGCGCACCCTCGTAGGCGCCGGCTATGCCCACGCGGGCCAGCTGCTCGCCCATCTCGACGGCGCGCGGGCCGCGGCCGTCGCGCGTGTCGGCCAGGCCTTCGGCCAGTCGTGGGTCGGTGTGGTCGAAGCCCAGACCGACGATGTGCACCGTCTCGTCGGCAAAGGTGACCGACACTTCCACCCCGGTCAGGTAGCGCAGCCCCTCGGCGCGTGCCGCCTCCAGCGCGCGCTGCTGGCCACCGACTTCGTCGTGGTCGGTCAGCGACCACAGATCCACGCCGTTGGCGCGCGCACGCGCGGCCAGTTGTTCGGGCGTCAGCGTGCCGTCGGAAACGACGGAATGGCAGTGCAGGTCGGCGTTGTGCGGAAAGCTCACGCCGTCGATTCTACGAAGGCGGGCAAGACGGCGTCGCCGGCGGGGTGTTGGCCAGCGCGGAGCTTCAGGGCGCCGGCGGCGCGGGCCAGGGGCGCTGCGGCCCGCGCAACTGCTCGAAGGCGCGCGCCAGTTGCAGCACGCCCAGGTCGTCGAAGCGCTGGCCGGCGATCTGCAGGCCGATCGGCAGCATGGCGCCCGGCGTGGCGGGCGACGCCATGTAGCCGCAGTTGATCGAGATGGCCGGCTGCTCGCCCATGTTGAAGGGCACGGTGAAGCCGATGTGCTCCAGCCCGCGCAGCGGGTCGTTGGTGGGCGAAGGCCATTCGGCCGGCGCCGGTGCGTTGGGCGAAACCGGCGAGATCAGGTAGTCCAGCCCCTGCATGGCCTGGCTGGTGGCCACGCGCGTGGCGTGGGTGGCGGCGTAGGCACGAAACAGGTCGGCGCCGCTCATGCCGCGCGCGCTTTCGGCCCAGTCGCGGATCACCGGCAGCACGCTGGCGCGCGCCGGCGCGCTCAGCGCGTCCAGATCGAGCAGCGAGCGCATGCGCCAGAAGTGGTCCAGCCCGGCCAGCAGCTCGGGCGTCATGAAGGGTGCCCACGGCGTGACGATGGCGCCCTGCCCTTCGAGCAGCCGGGCGGCCTGTTCGACGGCGGCGCGAATGGCCGGCTCCACCGGCAGGCCGCAGCCGGCTTGCAGCAGCAGGCCGATGCGCAGGCCCTTGAGCGGCTTGTCCTGGCGCCAGGCCAGCGACCAGTCGATGGCCTGCGGCGGCAGGCTCATGCAGTCGCGCGCGTCGGGCTGGCTGAGCACCTGCATCAGCAGCGCCGCGTCCTGCACGCTGCGCGTCATGGGGCCGGCGGCGCGGCCCATGTAGGGCGGATCGATCGGCACCCGGCCCAGGCTGGGCTTGAGGCCGACGATGCCGCACCAGGCGGCCGGCAGGCGGATCGAACCGCCGATGTCGGTGCCCAGGTGCAGCGGCCCGTAGCCGGCGGCGGCACCGGCACCGGCACCGGCGCTGGAGCCACCCGGCGTCAGCGCCAGGTCCCACGGATTGCGCGACAGCCGGTGGAAGGTGGACAGGCCCGAGGACAGCATGCCGTAGTCGGGCATGGTGGTCTTGCACAGGAGGATGGCGCCGGCTTCGCGCAGGCGCGCGGCCGGTGGTGCGTCGGCGGTTGCCGGCAGCAGGGGCACGGCGCGCGTGCCCAGCGGCACCGGGTCGCCGGCGGTGGCGATGTTGTCCTTGATGGTGACCGGCACGCCGTCCAGCGCGCCGCAGGGCTCGCCGCGCCGCCAGCGCGCCTCGGACGCACGCGCCTGCGCGCGCACCGCGTCGGGCCGCAGCAGCCAGCTGGCGGCGATGTGCGGCTCCCAGCGTTCGACGTGGTGCAGCACGCTGTCCAGCACGTCGACCGGCGAGAAGTGGCGCGCCCGGTAGCCCGCCAGCAGCGCGTGTGCGGACAGATCGTGCAACGGTTCGGTCATTCTGAAGTTCAAGCAAAAAGAGCCGCTGGCGCTTATCCAGTGTGCGCCAGCAGCTCCATATTTAATAGCAAACGTTCAACCCCAGCTGAGTGACGAGAGGTCGTTGACGAAGATCGGCGATTCCTTCCACAGGCCCTGCACGCGCTTGTTGGCCACCGTCACGCCCTGCGGCTGGAACAGCCAGGCCAGCACGGCGTCGTTGGCCAGCAGCTTCTGCAGATCGCCCAGCAGCTTGTTGCGCTCGGCGGCGGTGGGGGTGTTCTTGATCCGGGTGTAGAGCTCGTTGAACTTCGGGTTCTGGTAGCCCCAGTAATAGTCGGGCTTGGCGAAGTTGCCCAGATCGAACGGTTCGACGTGGCTGATGATGGTCAGGTCGTAATTCTTGGGGCCGCCGAAGGTGTTGGACAGCCACTGCGCCCATTCCACCGACTGCACCTTGGCGGTGATGCCGATCTTGGCCAGCTGGGCCACGATCACTTCGCCACCCTGACGTGCGTAGGACGGCGGCGGCAGCACCAGCGACAGCTCCAGCGGCGTGGTGACGCCGGCTTCCTTGAGCAGGGCCTTGGCCTTTTCCGGGTCGTAGGGGTTGATGCCGGTGGTGTCGACGTAGCCGGGCGCACCGGGCACGTAGTGGCTGCCGATGGGCACGCCGTAGCCGTCGGCGGCGCCGGCGATGACGGCCTTGCGGTCGATCGCCATGCTGATGGCACGCCGCACGCGCACGTCGTTGAGCGGCTTGCGGGCGTTGTTGATGGCCAGCACGGTCTTGGCGCGCGAGCCGGTGATGAGGGTCTGCAGGCGCGGGTTGGCCTTGAACTGCGACGCGCCGCGCGGGGCCACGCGCGGGAAGGCGTCGACGTCGCCGGCCAGCACCGCCGCCACCTGGGCCGCCGGGTCGCTGATGAAGCGGAAGGTGGCGCGCTTGATCCGGATGGCGCTGGCGTTGCGAAAGCCGGGCCAGGCCTTGAGGGTGATGGACGAGCCCTTGGCCCAGTTGTCCAGCTCATAGGGACCGGTGCCCACCGGCCGGGCGTTGTTGCCGTCGGCGCTCTTGGGTTCGACGATGACGGCGGTGGCCTGGCCCATGTAGAACAGGAAGTCCGGGTCGGGCTCCTTGTTGATGATCACCACGGTGTGCTCGTCGACGGCGCTGACGCTTTCCATGGCGGCGAAGGTGCGCTTGTCCTTGTTGGTGCTCTTGTCGCCGGCGGCGCGCGTGAAGCTGAAGCGCACCGCCTGGGCGTTGAACGGCTCGCCGTTGCTGAATTTCACGCCCTTGCGCAGATAGAAGGTGATGGTGCGCAGGTCGGGCGATACCTCCCAGCGCTCGGCCAGCAGGGGCGAGACGCTGCCGTCGGGGTTGATCTTGGTGAGCGTCTCCAGGATGTTGTAGTGCACCACCTCGGCGATGGCCGAGGCGGCGCCGGCCGTCGGGTCCAGCCCCGGCGGCTCCAGCGTCATGCCCAGCACCATGGTGCTCTTGCCGGCCTGGGCCAGCGCCGGCAGATGGGTGCTGGCGGCCAGCGCGGGCAGGCTGAGGGCGAAGTCGCGGCGTTTCATCGGCAGATCTCCTCGAGGTGGATGAAATGGAGGTGCATCGTAGCGCAGGCGCGGCGGCGCGCGCTCAGAAGGCGGGCGCGCGTCCAGGGTGCCCAAAGGGAGCGCCCCAGCGCCGCCGACCAAGGCGCCAGGCGCGGCCGTCGCAGGGGCGGCGGCGAACCTTGGCCACGCCGAGCGGGCGTGCCGGGGCGATCACGGCGGGCACGAGGGGCGCAGGCACCTTCTCAGACGGCGGCGAGCAGCGCAGACACGGGCACGGCGTCGAGCAGCTGGCGTGTGTAGGGGTGGCGCGGCTCGCGCAGCACCTGGCGCACCGGGCCATGTTCGACCACCCGGCCGCCCTGCATCACCGCCACGTCCTGGCACAGGTGGGCCACCACCGCCAGGTCGTGGCTGATGAACAGGAAGGTGACGCCGTGCGCGTCGCGCAGGTCGGCCATCAGGTTGAGCACCTGCGCCTGCACCGAGACGTCGAGCGCGCTCACCGCTTCGTCGGCCACGATCAGCTTGGGGCGGGTGATCAGGGCGCGCGCGATGGCGATGCGCTGGCGCTGGCCACCGGAAAACTCGTGCGGGTATTGGTCGAGCGCATCGGCGTGCAGGCCGACGGCGGTGAGCATGGCGGCGGCGCGCTCGCGCTGCTCGGCGCGGTCGGCGCCTTCGAGCGCGGCGGCCGGCTCGGCCACGGTGCGCCAGATGCGCCGGCGCGGGTCGAGCGAGCCGTAGGGGTCCTGAAACACCATCTGGAAGTCGCGCCGCGCCGCGCGCAGCTCATCGGGCGACAGAGCGTGCAGGTCGCGCCCTTGCAGCAGCACCTGGCCGGCGGTGGGGCGCTCGAGTGCCATCACCAGGCGCGCCAGCGTGCTCTTGCCGGAACCCGATTCGCCGACGATGCCCAGGCTGCGCCCGGCCGTCACCTGCAGCGACACGCCGCGCAGCGCATGCACCTGGCCCGGCGTTCTGAACAGCGACTCGCGCGGCAGCGTGTAGCGCCGCTCGAGCTCACGGGTTTCAAGCAAAAAGTGGTTGTCCCGCTTATCCATCAAGCGCCACCAGCTATTGATTCAGGAGCATGAAGAACAGTGTCGGCACGCCGGCACCAGAAGCGGTGCGACGCCGTCAGCGCCACCGGCGGGGCCGGGTCGGTCAGGCACGCCGGCTCGGTGTAGGCACAGCGGCCGGCGAACGGGCAGCCGGGCGGCAGGCCGAACAGATCGGGCACGCTGCCGGCAATGGTGGGCAGGCGGTCGCTGCGGTGCGCATGCAGGCGCTGCGCCAGGTTGGGCCGGGCCGCCAGCAGGCCGCGCGTGTAGGGATGGGCCGGCTGCCGGAACAGCTCGGCGGCCGGCCCGCTTTCGACCACCGCACCGCCATACATGACCAGCATGCGGCGCACGTTCTGCGCGATCAGGCCGAGGTCGTGCGAGATCAGCACCAGCGCCATGCCGCGTTCGGCCACCAGCTCGCGGATCAGTGCCAGGATCTGCTGCTGCACGGTGACGTCGAGCGCGGTGGTGGGTTCGTCGGCGATCAGCACGTCGGGCTCGCAGGCCAGCGCCATGGCGATCATGATGCGCTGGCGCTGGCCACCGGAGAACTGGTGCGGGAAGCTGTCGATGCGTCGGGCCGGCTCCGGGATGCCCACGCGTGCCATCAGTTCGATGGCGCGCTGGCGCGCCGCCTGGGCCGACAGGCCGCGGTGCAGCCGCAGCGGCTCGGCGATCTGGGCGCCCACGCGGTGCACCGGGTTGAGCGCCGTCATGGGCTCCTGAAAGATCATGGCGATGCGGTTGCCACGCAGGCGGCGCCAGTCGCGGTCGGGCAGGCCCAGCAGCTCCTGGCCGTCCAGGCGCAGGCTGCCCTGCACGGTGGCGTTGTCGGGCTGCAGGCCCATCAGGGCCAGTGCGGTCATCGACTTGCCGCAGCCCGATTCGCCGATCAGGCCCAGGGTGTCGCCACGCTCCAGCGCAAAGCTGACGTCGCGCACCGCGGTGGCGCTGCCGCGGTGGGTGCGCAGGCTGACGCGCAGGTGTTCGGCTTGCAGCAGGGCCACGGCTTCAGCTCGACAGCAGGTTGGGCAGGGGGCGACCGCGGCTGTCGCGGCGCACGATGCAAGCGGCGTCGATGCCCAGGATGCGGCGCAGCCCGCGGCGCGCGGCGGCTTCGGCCCTCGACGCACCAGCCGGATTGAGCGGCATTCTGGCAAAGCGCCGGGCGATGCGGCCCGCCCGCTTGTGCGCCAGCACCTCGTCCCCGTGGGCGTGGCGGGCGCTGGCCAGATCGGCGGTCAGCGCGTCGCGCCACAGCTCGCTCAGACTGCGCCCCTCGGCCGCACTTTGCTGGCCCAGTGACTGCTCAAGGTAGGGCGGGCTTTTGACGGTGAGGGTCATGGCTGGACTGTAGCGACTTGGTATTACCACTTGCATGACCGATTCAGCGCGACCCTTGCAGGCGCGGATCCAGCACGTCGCGCAGCCCGTCGCCCAGAAGGTTCAGCCCCAGCACCGACAGCGCGATCGCCAGCCCCGGCCATACCGCCAGCAGCGGGGCGTCGAACATCAGGCTCTGCGCCTCGGCCAGCATGCGGCCCCAGCTGGGCTGCGGCGGCTGGGTGCCCAGACCCAGGTAGGACAGCGCCGCCTCGGCCAGGATGGCGACGGCAAAGCGGATGGTGGCCTGCACGATCAGCACCGCCAGAATGTTGGGCAGCACATGCTGCCAGGTGATGGCCCAGGCGCCCTTGCCGCTGGCGCGCGCGGCCTGCACGTAGTCGCGGCTCCAGACGGCGTTGGCGGCGGCGCGGGTGATGCGCGCGAAGGCGGGGATGCCGTAGATGCCGATGGCAATGATGGCGTTGACGATGCCCGGCCCGTACACCGCCGTCAGCATGATGGCCGACAGGATGGCCGGGAAGGCGAAACCGAAATCCGCCACCCGCATGATCAGCTCTTCCACCCAACCGCGCCGCGCCGACGCCAGCAGGCCCAGCGCAGCCCCGAACACGAGGCCGATGCCGACCGCGATCACGCCCACCAGGATGGAGGCGCGCGCGCCCACCAGCAGCAGCGACACCACATCTCGCCCGAAGGCGTCGGTGCCCAGCCAGTGGCGCGCGTCGGGCCCCAGCAGCTTGTCGTCCATCTGCACCTCGTAGACGGAGTACGGCGTCCACACATACGACAGCGCAGCCGACAGCAGCAGCGCCAGCGTCAGCAGCGCGCCGATGACAAAGCCAGGGTGGCGCCGCGCGCGCGCCCAGAAGCCAGGGGCGGCGCCGACGGCGGCGGCAAGCCGAAGGGTGCCGCTCATGACCGCGATCGCTCCACGCCACTGCGGTCGATCGAGCCGACACCCATGCGCATGGGGCGCAATGGTTTCGCCGGGCAAACCAGGAATCGCCCTGGCAAGTTCCGCCTGCCCTGCCCCATCCGGGCGTCCATGGCGCACGAAGGTTGGGTGGTGAATGGCCGACTCATACCTCGCTCGCTTTCACCCGCGGATCGATCACGGCATACAGCACATCGACGATGAAGTTGACCACCACCACCATGGCGGCCAGCAGCATCACGCAGTTGCGCACCACGATCAGGTCGCGGTTGGCGATGCTCTGGAAGATCAGCCGCCCCAGGCCGGGCAGGTAGAACACGCTCTCGACCACGATGGTGCCGGCCAGCAGCTCGGCCGACTGCAGGCCCATCACGGTGATCACCGGGATCATGGCGTTGCGCAGCACATGGCCCCACAGCGTGGCCCGGCGGCTCAAACCCTTGGCGCGCGCGGTGCGCACGAAGTCCTCGCGCAGCACCTCCAGCACCGCCGAACGGGTGAAGCGCGCCAGGATCGCCGCCTGCACCAGCGCCAGCGCCACGGCCGGCAGGATCAGCGCCTTCAGGCCCTGCCACAGCCCGGCCCACACGCCGTCATCGAAGTACCAGCCGTCGAAGCCGCCGGCCGACAGCCATTGCAGCTTGACCGAAAACAGCAGGATCAGCAGGATCGCGAACCAGAAATTGGGTATGGCGATGCCCACCTGCGCCAGCGCCATCAGGCCGGTGTCGCCCAGACGGTTGTGCTGCGACGCCGCGTACACCCCGACCGCCAGCGCCAGCAACGCCGTCAGGGTCATGGCCAGCACCGCCAGCGGCACGGTCAGCAGCAGGCGCTCGGCGATCAGCTCGGCCACCGGCGAGCCATAGGCGTAGGAGTTGCCCATGTCGCCACGCAGCAAGCCGCGCATCCAGTCGACATAGCGTGCCAGCGGAGGCCGGTCCAAGCCCAGCTCGACCACCTTGGCGGCCACGGCGGCCGGATCGGCGTCGGGCCCCATCAGCACCTGGGCGGCGTTGCCCGGCAGCACCTCCAGCACCGCGAACACGATCACGCTGGTGGCCGCCAGCGTCGCCAGCAGCGTCAGAATGCGTTTGAAGAGGAAATAGCTCATGCGCGGCAACCGGTGCAGCGTGGCATTATCAATACATCGGGCGCCGCGTCCGGCGCGCCCTCGAACCCGCCCACAGGAGCGCAAGCATGGCCCTGATGATCACCGACGACTGCATCAACTGCGACGTCTGCGAACCCGAATGCCCCAATCAGGCGATCGCCATGGGTGAAGAGCACTACGAGATCGACCCCGACAAGTGCACCGAATGCGTCGGTCACTTCGACCAGCCACAGTGTGTGCAGGTCTGCCCGGTGGACTGCATTCCCGTCAACCCACAGCGCATGGAAGACCCGCAGCAGTTGCTGGACAAGTTCCGCCGTCTGCTTGGGCAGGCCTGACGGATGCTCCTGATTAAATAGCTGCCCGCGCTTGCTGCAGGCGCGCCAGCGTCATTCTGGACGTGCAGGTACCAGGATGTCGCGCTTGCCGTCGGCCGTCATGGCGCTCACCAGTCCGGCGTTTTCCATGTCTTCGACCAGGCGCGCGGCGCGGTTGTAACCGATCTTCAGGTGGCGCTGCACCAGCGAGATGCTGGCCTTGCGGTTTTTCAGCACCACCTCGACCGCCTGGTCGTACATCGGGTCCTTCTCGCCGCCGGCGTCGCCGCCTTCGCCGAAGGCACCCGCATCGCCCTCCGCCGTGCCGCCTTCGAGCACGCCTTCGATGTAGTTGGGCTCGCCCTGGCTCTTGAGGTATTCGACCACGCGGTGCACCTCGTCATCGCTGACGAAGGCGCCGTGCACGCGCACCGGCAGGCCGGTGCCGCTGGCCATGTAGAGCATGTCGCCCATGCCCAGCAGCGCCTCGGCGCCCATCTGGTCGAGGATGGTGCGACTGTCGATCTTGCTGGAGACCTGAAACGCGATGCGCGTGGGAATGTTGGCCTTGATCAGGCCGGTGATCACGTCCACGCTGGGGCGCTGGGTGGCCAGGATCAGGTGGATGCCGGCGGCGCGCGCCTTCTGCGCCAGGCGGGCGATCAGCTCCTCGATCTTCTTGCCCACCACCATCATCAGGTCGGCCAGCTCGTCGATGATGACCACGATGTAGGGCAGGCGCTCGAGCGGCTCGGGGTCTTCGGGCGTCAGGCTGAAGGGGTTGTAGATGAACTCGCCGCGCGCCTTGGCGTCGTCGATCTTCTGGTTGAAGCCGGCCAGGTTGCGCACCCCGGCCTTGCTCATCAGCTTGTAGCGCCGCTCCATTTCGGCGACGCACCAGTTCAGGCCATTGGCGGCCTGCTTCATGTCGGTGACCACCGGCGCCAGCAGGTGCGGAATGCCTTCGTAGACCGACATTTCCAGCATCTTGGGGTCGATCATCAGCAGGCGCACGTCCTTGGGCTCGGCCTTGTACAGCAGGCTCAGGATCATGGCATTGATGCCCACCGACTTGCCCGAGCCGGTGGTGCCGGCCACCATCACGTGCGGCATCCTGGCCAGATCGGCCACCACGGGGTTGCCGACGATGTCCTTGCCCAGACCCACCGTCAGCAAGCTGCGGGCGTCGTTGTAGACCTGCGAGCCCAGAATCTCGGACAGCCGGATCGACTGGCGCCGGGCATTGGGCAGCTCCAGCGCCATGTAGTTCTTGCCCGGGATGGTCTCGATCACGCGGATCGACACCAGCGACAGCGAACGCGCCAGATCCTTGGCCAGGTTCACCACCTGCGAGCCCTTGACGCCGGTGGCCGGCTCGATCTCGTAGCGGGTGATCACCGGGCCGGGCGCGGCCGCCACCACGCGCACCTCGACGCCGAAGTCCTTGAGCTTTTTCTCGATCAGACGGCTGGTCATCTCCAGCGTCTCGGGCGCCACGGTTTCCTGGCGTGCCGGCGCGCCGTCGAGCAGGTCGACCTGCGGCAAGGGGCTGTCGGGCAACTCGGTGAACAGGGGCTTCTGCTTCTCCTTGACCACGCGCTCGCTCTTGGGCACCTGCACCACCGGCGGCTCGATCAGCACCGGCGTCGGGTGCTGGTCCTCGATCACCTCGCGCTCCTGATGCACCACCTCCTGGCGCTCGCGCGCGGCCTGCTTGCCCAGCGCCAAATCCTGAGCCAGCGCGCGGCGCTCCCGGCGTGACTCGAGCAGGGCAAATACCGCGGCGCCGATGTGCTCAGCCAGGCGCCCCCAGGAAAACCGGAACACCAGCGCCATGCCCAGCACCAGCACGGCGATGCCCAGCAACGCCGACCCCGTGAACCCCAGCCAGTGCACCGCCAGCGGCCCACCCAGCGCCCCCAGGATGCCGCCCGCCGATCCCGGCAGCGCGTGGTCCCAGCGGTACAGGCGCGACCATTCCAGGCCTGTGCTGGCAGCCAGCAGCAAGGCCAGACCGACCCAGAAGGTGGCGCGCGCCGACCGCAGGCGCGACCAAGGCGAATCCCCAGCCGCCGGTGCGGCCGGCGAACCACCGTGCATCCAGCGCCGCACCCCGCCCCACCAGACCCGGACCACGGCGGCGACGCACCACCACGCCGAAAAGCCCAGCAGCATGTAGGCCAGATCCGCCAGCCAGCCACCCAGCTTGCCGGCCCAGTTGTGCGGCGGCCCGCCTGCGCCGGTGGTGGACCACGCGGCATCCTGGGGCGAATAACTGAGCAGCGCCATGACCAGAAAAATGATCAGTGCCAGCCCCAGCACCAGAAAGACTTCCTGGGCAAAGCGCCCGACACCGGAACGCACCGTCGGCGCCGCCGGGGCGCCATTGAAGGTATTGAGTGGATAAGCCATCGAAAACAGCATCGCCTGGGGAACCGCGACCCCAGGTTCGCCCGGGCGCCGCCGGATCAGCTCAGGGTGGTCAAGCGGTCCTTGACCAGAATCGCGCCATCGTCCTGCGTCTGGATGAAGCCACGCTCCTCCAGATCCTTCATCACGCGGCTGACCATTTCGCGCGAGGCACCGACCATCTTGGCAATGTCCTGGCGCGACAGCCGCTCGCGAATCAGCAGCGCGCCGTCGCCGACCTCGGAGGCAAACTCCAGCAAGGCGCGCGCCACGCGACCATAAACGTCCATCAGCGCCAGCGACTCGATCTTGCGGTCGGCCTGGCGCAGCCGTTGCACCAGACCACGCATCACGGCGTAGGCCATTGAGGAGTTTTCCGGCAGGCAGCGGGCAAATTCGGTCCGGCCCAGCATCAGCACATCGGTCTGCACTTCAGCGCGCACGGTCGCCGAGTGCGGCTCGTTGTCGATCAAGCTCATTTCACCGATGTGGTCGCCTGGCCGCAGCGTCGCCAGGATCACTTCGCGACCACGGCTGTCGGCGGTCACCACGCGTGCGCGACCGTTCAGCAGGATGAACAATGCATTGGTCTTCTTGCCCTGCTCGACGATGACCTCGCCGCGCTTGAAGCGGCGCTTGACCACCGCGTCCGCCACGGACACCGCCTGTGCGTCGGTCAGCATGGAGAACAGCGGCACCCGGCGAATCAATTCGAGACTGGACAGCATGGTCATTTCAATTCATCTCCAAGTCTGGCACCGGCCCGGAATCCCTAGAATCCCGGCTGCGCTGCACCCACCTCGTAGTCACATGCAGAACACTGCACATTTCCACATATCGTAGCGCAGCCTCCGCGAATTCCCAAGGCAAACCGATGACCGCCCAACACGCGAAAGTTCTCATCCTCGGCTCCGGCCCGGCCGGATACACGGCGGCCGTGTACGCCGCACGCGCCAATCTGCACCCCCTGCTGGTCACCGGCATGGCCCAGGGCGGCCAACTGATGACCACCACCGAAGTGGACAACTGGCCCGCCGATGTCGATGGCGTGCAGGGCCCCGACCTGATGCAGCGCTTTCAGGCCCATGCCGAGCGCTTTCAGACCGACATCGTGTTTGACCACATTCACACCGCCGATCTGTCGTCACGACCGTTTCGGCTCACCGGCGACAGCGCCAGCTACACCTGTGACAGCCTGATCATCGCCACCGGCGCTTCGGCGCGGTATCTGGGCCTGCCGTCGGAACAGGCCTTCATGGGGCGCGGCGTGTCGGCCTGCGCCACCTGCGACGGGTTCTTCTATCGCGATCAGGACGTCTGCGTCATCGGCGGCGGCAACACCGCCGTGGAAGAGGCGGTGTATTTGTCCAACATCGCACGCAAAGTCACGCTGGTGCATCGCCGGGACAAGTTCCGTGCCGAACCGATTCTGGTGGACAAGCTGATGGACAAGGTCAGCGCCGGCAAGATCGAGCTGCGAACCTTTCATGTGCTGGATGAAGTGTTGGGTGACGACAGTGGCGTGACCGGCATCCGCATCCGGCATGTCGACAGCGACGCCACCGAGGACATCCGTCTGCAGGGCTGCTTCATCGCCATCGGACATTCGCCCAACTCTGAAATTTTCAAGGGGCAACTCGACATGGACGGCGGCTACATCCGCACCCAGGGCGGACTGAGTGGTTTTGCCACGCAGACCAGCGTGCCGGGCGTGTTCGCCGCCGGCGATGTTCAGGACCATGTCTACCGCCAGGCCGTCACCAGCGCCGGCACCGGCTGCATGGCTGCGCTGGATGCCCAGCGCTTTCTGGAGCAGCAGGCCGAGCGCGGCGCCTGAGCCGC
>JADLIA010000017.1 GCA_020848515.1 Rubrivivax sp.
AAGCTGATGCAGGCGTCGGTCACCGACACGCCGTGGCGCAGCGGCTGGCCGGGCACGATGTCCTGACGGCCTTCTTCCAGATGGCTTTCGATCATCACGCCCATGATGCGGCGATCGCCCGCCGCCACCTGGCCGGCCACGTCCTGCGCCACCGCGATCTGCCGCTGGTGCTGCTTGCTGGAGTTGGCGTGTGAGCAATCGATCATCACCTGCTCGCGCAGGCCGGCGGCGCGCAGCAGGGCGCAGGCGGCGTCGACGTCGGCCGCGGCGTAGTTGGGCTGCCGGCCACCGCGCAGGATGACGTGGCAGTCGTCGTTGCCGCGCGTCTCGAACACCGCCGCCTGGCCCATCTTGGTCAGGCCCAGAAAGGCGTGCGGGGCGCGCGCCGCGACGATGGCGTCGGCCGCCACCTTGACGCCGCCGTCGGTGCCGTTCTTGAAGCCCACCGGGCACGACAGGCCGCTGGCCAGCTGGCGGTGGCTCTGGCTTTCGGTGGTGCGCGCGCCGATGGCGCCCCAGCTCACCAGGTCGCTGATGAATTGCGGGCTGAGCAGGTCCAGGAACTCGGTGCCCACCGGCAGGCCCAGCGCCAGCACGTCCAGCAGCAGCTGGCGCGCCATGCGCAGCCCTTCGTTGATGGCGAAGCTGCCGTCCAGGTGCGGGTCGTTGATGTAGCCCTTCCAGCCCACGGTGGTGCGGGGCTTTTCGAAATACACGCGCATCACCACCAGCAGCTCGCCGGCGTGGCGCTCGGCTTGGGCGTGCAGGCGGCGGGCGTAGTCCAGCGCCTGGTCGTGGTCGTGGATGGAGCAGGGCCCGACCACCACCACCAGCCGGTCGTCCTGGCCGTGCAGCACGCGCGACAGCGCCGTGCGGCTGGCTTCCACCAGGTCCTGCGCGGCGTCCGGGGCAGGCAGCCATTCTTCCAGCAGGGCCGGCGTCAGCAGCGGGCGCACGGCGCGGATGCGGGTGTCGTCGATGCGGGTAGTGTCGTGGGTGGAGGGGTTTTCGATCGGGAGCATCGGCCGATTATCGGTGTTTTGCGATTGCAGGCAGCGCGCAGCAAGCGCCACCAGCTATCAATTTGATATTCGGCCGGCGTCGGACGCCGGGCCCGCCTCGGGCGCCTGGGCCGGCCGGCGCCGCATGCGGATGGCGCCGAACGGGCAGCGCAGCGCACACAGGGCGCAGCCGGTGCAGCCGGCCGCGTCGTCCAGCGCCGAGGCTTTGCGCCCGCCGTCGGCGTGCAGCGACAGCACATGCGGCGCGCACACCGCCACGCACCAGCCGCAGCCGGTGCAGCGCGCCGGGTCGATCTGCGGCAGGGCCGCGCGGCGCGGCGCGGCGGTCATGCCAGGGTCATCACAGCGCACCCAGCGGCGCCACCCCGATCCAGGCCGCGTGCAGCCAGAACGCGAACGCCACCCAGGCCAGCGCGCCCACCAGCAGCGTCAGCAGCGTGGCGCCCCACCGGCCCGGTGGGGCGGCCGTGCCCTGGGCGCGGTCGCGGCGCATCGCGGCGCGCCAGTCGAGCAGCGCCCACAGCAAAAAGGCGCCGAACAGCAGCAGGCCGGCGCCGCTGCCGCTGGCCAGCAGATGGCCCAGCGCCCACAGCGCCACGCCCAGCACCATGGGGTGGCGCAGGCGGGCCTTGACGAGATTGCCCGGCACGTAGGCGGCCGCCAGCAGCACGAAGGCGGCCAGCGTGAACAGCGCGTTCAGGTGCCGCAGACCGGCCGGCGGCACCCACCACACCACCGGCTGGCGCCGCGCCAGGGCCCAACCCCAGACGATCAGCGCCAGGCCGAGCAGCGACAGCAGCGCATACAGCCCCTTCCAGCGCCCCGCGCCCAGGCGCGCGATGCCGCGCGTGCGCCAGCCGTCGGCCACGATGCGCACCGAATGCACGCCCAGAAACAGCAGCAGACCGAGCACCAGCAGCCACATCGCAGACCTCCTTGGGGCGGCCGGGCGCGCGGGCCCGGCGCCGGCATGGCAGAGCGAACCATTATGGAAGCGAACGCGGCGCCCGTGCGAAGATCGCGCACGCCCGCCGCCCCAGGAGCATCGCCTTGACCGCCCCCGCCCCGCCCCCGGCCATCACCCTCATCGGCGCGCCCACCGACGTGGGCGGCGGCGCACGCGGCGCCAGCATGGGACCGGAGGCGCTGCGCGTGGCCGGCCTGGTCGAGGCCTTGCGCGCCCTGGGTGCCGACGTGCAGGATGCCGGCAACCTGGCCGGCCCGCCCAACCCCGGCCTGCCGCCGGTGCAGGGCTTCCGGCACCTGGCCGAGGTGACGGCCTGGAACCAGGCGGTGCACCAGGCCGTGCAGGCCTCCCTGCAGGACGGCCGGCTGCCGCTGCTGCTGGGCGGCGACCACAGCCTGGCCATCGGCTCGATCAGCGCCGTGGCGCGCCATTGCCGGGCCCGGGGCCAGCCCCTGCGGGTGCTGTGGTTCGACGCCCACGCCGACTTCAACACCGCCGCGCTCACGCCCAGCGGCAACCTGCACGGCATGCCGGTGGCCAGCCTGTTCGGCGACGGGCCGCCGGCGCTGGTGGGTCTGGGCGGCTTTTCGGCCGCCCAACCGGCGCTGCGCGCGCACGAGTTGCGCCAGATCGGCATCCGCAGCGTCGATGCGGGCGAGAAGCGCCTGGTGCACGAGGCCGGCATCGAGGTGTTCGACATGCGCGCCATCGACGAGCTGGGCATGCGCGCGGTGATGGCGCGCTGCCTGGCCGGGCTGGATGCCGGCAGCCACCTGCACGTCAGCCTGGACGTGGACTTTCTCGATCCCGACATCGCCCCCGGCGTGGCCACCACCGTGCGCGGTGGCCCGAGCTACCGCGAAGCGCAGCTGTGCATGGAAATGGTGGCCGACACCGGGCGCCTGGGCTCGCTCGACATCGTCGAGCTCAACCCGGCCTGCGACAGCCACAACCGTACCGCCGAGTTGGCGGTGGATCTGGTGGAAAGCCTGTTCGGCAAAAGCACGCTGATGCGCCAGCGCGGGCGCGGCTGAGGTGGCTGCGCGCGCAGGCCGTGGCTGATGAACCTGGAAACGGCAGTTGACTGCTTGTCAACTGCCGTTTCCAGGTTCAAGCATCAAATCAGACCCTGGCGCTTATCCAGAATGCGCCAGAAGCTATTGTTGTGATAGCAAATGTCTGGTTGCCGAAGGCTGCTCAGGCAGCGCCCGCGGTGGTGTGGCGGGCGATGAAGTGCTCCACCTGCGGCGCCGGCATGGGCGGTGCCAGCAGAAAGCCCTGGAACCCGTCGCAGCCGCGCTGGCTCAGCAAGCGCTGCTGCGCCTCGGTCTCCACGCCTTCGGCCACCACCTTCAGGCCCAGGCTGTGCGCCATGGCGATGATGGCGCTGGCGATGGCGGCGTCGCCGGAGTCGGTCAGCACGTCGGCGACGAAGGCGCGGTCGATCTTGAGCTGGTCCAGCGGCAGCCGCTTGAGGTAGGCCAGCGACGAGTAGCCGGTGCCGAAGTCGTCCAGCGACAGCGCCACGCCGAGCTGCCGCAGGCGGTCCATCTGCGCCAGCGTGATGTCCAGGCGGTCGGCCAGCAGACTCTCGGTGAGCTCCAGCCGCAGGCGCGCGGCGGGCGCGCCGCTCTGGCGGATGACGGCCGTCACCTGATCGACGAAGTCCGGGTGGCGGAACTGCTGCGCGCTGACGTTGACCGAGACGCTCAGAGCGGCCGTGTGCGGCTGCGTCTGCCAGCGCGCCAGCTGGCGGCAGGCCTGGGTCAGTGCCCACAGGCCCAGGGGCACGATCAGGCCGCTGTCTTCGGCCACGGGGATGAACTCCGTCGGCCCCACCAGGCCGCGCTGCGGATGCTGCCAGCGCAGCAGGGCCTCGACACCGGTGATGCGCCGCGCGCGGTCGAACTGGGGCTGGAAATGCAGCTCCAGCTGCCGCTCCGCACCCAGCGCCGCGCGCAGGTCCGCCGCCAGTGTGGTGCTGGCGTTGAGCGCCGCCTGCATCGCCGGATCGAAGAACGCCACCGTGTTGCGCCCCATGTGCTTGGCCTGGTACATGGCCAGGTCGGCCTGCTGCAGCAGCTCGGCCACGCTGTCCGGGTCGGCACCAAACAGCGTGACGCCGATGCTGGTGGTGCAGTGGTGCCGATGGCCGTCGAGGTCGAACGGCTCGATCAGGCGCGCCAGCACCTTGCGGGCCACCGCCTGCGCCTGGCGCGCCGCCAGCGCCGGGTCGCGGTCCAGCGCCGGCAGCAGCACCACGAACTCGTCGCCGCCGAGGCGCGCCACCGTGTCGCCCTCGCGCACACTGCCGCGCAGGCGCGCGGCCACGCCGCGCAGCAGCAGGTCGCCGGTGTGATGGCCACGGGTGTCGTTGAGCACCTTGAAGTGGTCCAGGTCGATGAACATCAACGCCCCCGTCGGGTCCTGGCCTGCGCAGGCCGCGCGCGCCGCCTCCAGCCGCTCGATCAACAGCTGGCGGTTGGGCAGGCCGGTCAGCGGGTCGTAGAACGCCAGGTGGTGGATCTTGGCTTCGGCCGCCTTGCGCTCGCTGACGTCGCGCAGGTACACCGCCAGCCCCTCGGCGTAGGGATAGGCGCGCAGCTCGATCCACTTGCCCGCCGCCGGGTAGAAGTCCTCGAACTCGACGCGCTGATCCTGCCGCAGCGCCTCATGGACGCGCGCCTGCAGCAGCCCCGGCTGCTGGCCCTGCAGGTGCTGCCAGATCGGCTCGTCCAGCAGCTCCCGGCTGCTGGCGCCCAGCAGCCGCTCGCTTTCCTCGTTCACATACATGAAGCGGCCCGCGCGATCCAGCGTCACGAAGGCCTCGGTGATGCTGGCCAGCGTGGTGGTCAGCCGCATCGCCAGGCGCAGGGTTTCTTCCTGCGCCTGCTTGCGCGAGCTCACGTCCTGCACTGCGCCCTGGATCGCCGTGCCTGCCGCGGTGGCCGCGCCGTCCGCCTCGCCCACCACGCGCAGCCAGCGCCTGGGTTCCTCGCCGGGCGCCAGCTGCACCTCGACGTCGATCGGCGCACCGCCCTGCTGACAGCTCAGCAAGGCACGCGCCAGGCGCTGCGCCGATTCTTCCGCCAGGCGCGGCCACAAGTGCTCGACCGTGATCGACCCCGGCACCACGCCCAGCAGCGCGGCCGCGTCGCCGCTCAGCCAGAACCGCTGTGTGGCCGGGTCGTACGCCCACTCGCCCACCTGCAGCGCCCGCATCAGGCGCGCCCGGAGGTGCCGCGCCGCGTCAGGCATGCGCGCCTCGCGCGCAACGACACCACGGCCTGCCGCGGTCGCGCGGCCACACCGACCGATGACCGGTCGCAACCGCCAGGACGAGCGCGTACCTCATGTGCGGATCATCCGCCAGAACGTCTTTGTCGCGCAATGCATCGATTGTTTCTTTCAGTTGCATGTCGCCAAGATCAAGGGATGCGCCAGCGCTGACGCCACGTTGCGTTGGCCCCGCGGCGGTCCGGCAACCCCAATCCGGGTGAATTGCTCCGGAGCGGCGCTTCCGAAATAGTCTGAAACACGTCGCCTTGATCCGTTGCGGGCGACTGCAGGGAGATACAAATTGAACGTCTTTCAGGAATTTCGCCGCTGCCGTGACCTGGGCACCCTCAGGTCGCGCGTGACCGAGCTGAGCGCCAGGTTCGGCGCACTGAGCCGTCTGGACATCCTGACCGCCGTGCATGCCGGCCGACAGCAGGCCATCTGCTTTTTGCGCATGCAGACCGCCGAACAGGAGCGGACGCTGATGAAGACGCTGGGCGTCGGGCGCTTTGGCGGCGAAATCGTGTTCGTGGTCGATCTGCCGGAACCGACGGGTTTCGACGATTCGCTGCCCTCGTCGCAGTGGGCCGACAGTGAGGTGCAGTGATGGACGCCCGCGTCCGCGACCGCAACCGCGGCGGTGTGGCTGCCGCCGCCTCGATCCTGATCGTCTGTGGCACCCGGCCGGAGATCATCAAGCTGGCACCGCTCTACCACGAACTCAGGCGCCAGCCCTGGGCCCATGTGGTTTGGCTGCACACCGGCCAGCACGCGCAGATGGCCCAGCCCATACTGGACAGCTTCGACATCCGGCCCGACCTCACCCTGACGCGCCAGGGCGATTCGCTGCTCGACTTCAGCCTCGGCTGCCGCGCCCAGCTGGAGGCGGTGCTGGCGGGCGGCCGCTGGGCGGCGGTGGTGGTGCAGGGCGATACCGAAAGCGCCTTTCAGGGCGCGCTGGCGGGGTTCTACCACGGCGTGCCGGTAGCCCATGTGGAGGCCGGCCTGCGCACCTACAACCTGAACCGGCCCTTCCCCGAAGAAGGGCTGCGCCAGATGATCGGCCGCATTGCGCGCCTGCACTTTGCGCCCACGGCGCGTTCGCGGCAGGCGCTGCTGTCCGAGGGCGTGCCGCAGCAGCGCATCTGGGTCACCGGCAACACCGTCATCGATGCCCAGCAATGGGTGTGCGCACACCGCGGCATCGGCCGCCGGGTCAACGGTCGTGGCCACCTGCTGGTGACCATGCACCGGCGCGAGAACTGGGGGCAGGACATCGAGCGCGTGTGCCGCGCCATCGCCCGCATCGCCCGCGAACAGCCCGATCTGGAGGTGCTGTTTCCGGTGCACCTGAATCCGGTGGTGCACGGGCCGGTGCACCAATTGCTGGCCGGGCTGCCCAACGTCCGGCTGACGGCGCCGCTGGACTATCTGGAAATGCAGCAGGCGCTGCGCGACGCCTGGATCGTGCTGACCGACTCGGGCGGGCTGCAGGAAGAGGCCCCGACCTTCGGCATTCCCCTGCTGGTGTTGCGCGAGGAAACCGAGCGCCCCGAAGCGCTGGAAGCGGGCTGCGCGGCCATCGTCGGTACCGCGACCGACACCATCGTGGAACAGGTGCGGCGCCTGTGGCGCGAGCCGGCCGAGTTCCTGCGCATGCAGCGGGCCGGCAACCCGTTCGGGGACGGCACGGCGTCCCGGCAGATCGCCCGCCATCTGGCCCGCGAGCTCGGCGTTCACGCCAGCCATGCCGGTGCCCGACAGGAGCAGGCGCATGTGGTGGGTTGACTACGTCTCGAGCTATCTGTACGGGCTCAAGTCCGTGGCCCTGGCGCTGGCCGTGATCATCCTGGTCAGCAGCCTGGACGACCTGTTCATCGATCTGGCCTACTGGTGCCGCCGCCTGTGGCGCAGCGCCACCATCTACCGGCGCCACGCGCGCGCGCGACCGGCCGATCTGCAGGCGCGCGACGAAAAGCCGATGGCCATCATGGTGCCGGCCTGGCAGGAGCATGGGGTGATCGACCGCATGGCCGAACTGGCGGCCACCACGCTGGACTACGAGAACTACCACATCTTCGTCGGCACCTACCCGAACGACCCGCAGACGCAGTCGGACGTCGAGAAGGTGTGCGCCCGCTTCCCGAACGTGCACAAGGTGGTCGGCGCCCGGGACGGCCCGACCAGCAAAGCCGACTGTCTGAACAATGTGCTGGACGCCATCTTCCAGTTCGAGCGGCGCGCCGGCATCCATTTCGAGGGGTTCATCCTGCACGATTCGGAGGACGTGCTGTCGCCGATGGAGCTGCGGGTGTTCAACCATCTGGTGGGCCGCAAGGACCTGATCCAGTTGCCGGTCTACCCGCTGCCGCGCCCGTGGACCGACTTCACCAGCTGCCACTACCTGGACGAATTCGCCGAGTCGCATGGCAAGGATCTGCTGGTGCGCGAGGCCCTGGTCGGCCAGGTGCCGAGCGCCGGGGTCGGCACCTGTTTCAGCCGCAAGGCCGTGATGGCCCTGCTCAGCCACGGCAAGGGCATTGCGTTCGACGTCAAGAGCCTGACCGAGGACTACGACATCGGCCTGCGCCTGAAGGGCATGGGCATGCAGGAGGTGTTCGTGCGCTTCCCGATGAAGCCCCACCACGCGCGCGACGCCGGCGCCCCGCTCGGGCAGAACGCCCGCGAGGCCAGCACGGTGTGCGTGCGCGAATACTTCCCGTCGGTGGCCCGTGCCGCCATTCGCCAGAAATCGCGCTGGATCATCGGGATCATCTACCAGGGCACCAAGACCATGGGGTGGTCACGGCACTGGGGCCTGAACTATTTCCTGTGGCGCGACCGCAAGGGCGTCATCACCAACTTCGCCGGCATGCTGGCCACCCTGGTGCTGCTGCAGCTGGTGGCCCTGTGGCTCTACCAGCGGCTGGTGACCGACAGCTATCAGTTTCTCTCCATCTTCGAAGACAGCGCCTGGTTGACGCTCCTGCTGGTGTCCAATCTCGTGCTGCTGTGCAACCGCGCCGTGCAGCGCATCTATTTCGTGTCGTCCTACTACGGCATCCGACAGGGCCTGCTGTCGCTGCCGCGCATGGCCTGGGGCAACGTGATCAATTTCTTTGCCAACTGGCGCGCGCTGATGCAGACCCTGCAAGCCCAGGATGTGCGGCGCATCGCCTGGGCCAAGACCGAGCACGACTTCCCCACCCTGGGCGATGAAGGCGGCGCCCGCGAGCCGCTGGGACAGATCCTGGTGGCGCAGTCGGCACTGACCCAGGAACAGCTCGATGAAGCGCTGGCCGAGCCGGTGCCGGGGCTGCGGCTGGGGGCCATGCTGGTGCATCGCGGCCTGGTCACCCCGGAGCAGCTCGCCCAGGCGGTGGCCACGCAGTCGCGCGCCGACTGGGAGCCTTTCGACAGCCGTCAGCTCGGCCCCGAGCTGGTGGCCTGCGTGCCTGCGGCGGTGGCGCTGCACTATGCCGTGCTGCCGATGCGGCAGACCGAGGACACGCTGGTGCTGGCGTGCGAGTCGTACCTCGACCCGGTTTCGCTCGCCGCCATCGCCCGCAAGCTGGATCGCAAGGTCAGCTACGTGATCGTGCCCAAGGGCGAGGTCACGGTGGGGCTGCGACGCTGGTATGGCCGTGACGGCGATCTGGTCGCCGCGGATGCAGGCCGTGGCGGCGTCCATGCCACACCGCAGACCGCGGCGCTGATGTGGCGCGTCTATGTCGGGGGACAGCTGCTGCTGGGCGACATCCTGTGTGCGCTGGGCCATGTCGATCCGGCGGCGCTGAAATCGGTGCTGATCCAGCGCGCCAAGACCGGGCAGCGTCTGGGCGAATTCATGGTGGCGCGTGGGCTGCTGACGCCGCAGGCGCTCGACGAGGCACTGGCACTGCAGCGATCGCTCCAGCCCTCGATCGACACCTTGCTGGGCGGCCTGGTGCCGGGCCGCGTCGGCAGCGGCCCGCTGGCGACGGAGGCATGAATGAAGCGCCTGTCGCCCTCCCTGGCCCTGACGCTGCTGCTGGCCGCGCTGCCGGCGCTGGGTCAACCGGTCGATCTGGGGCCGGGGGTGTCGGGCTACACCCGCTTTCTGGTCTATCCGCACCTGCAAAAGGGCTTTCAGGCCCTGCGGGAGGCCCAGCAGACCCTTGCCTACGAAGAGTTCGAGCAGGCCCTGAAACTGGCGCCCGACAGCGCCGTGATCGCGGGTTACCTGGTCGAAGCCTATCGCCATTTCGGTGACCACGACAAGGCGCGCCAGTTGCTGCAGCGGCAGCTCGCCCGCCATCCCGACGACCCCCGCCTGCGTCAGGCCCTGGCCAGCCTCGGCCCGGCCGCGCCGACCCGGCCGCCTGCACCGCCGGTGACGACGGGCGGGGCGGACAACCGGGCGGCCGAGCTTGCCGCCGCCCCAGCCCCAGCGCCAGCGCCTGCAGTCGAGGCCGCGCCGCCACGCGCGCGCGCTGCGGCGACCCCCGATGCCGCGTCGGCCACCGCACGCCCGACCAGCCGTCGTGACCGGGCGTCATCGGCCGGCGGCCGCCCGCCGTCACGCTCGGCCCCAGCCACCACACGCCTGGCCGCGCTGGCCCCGCCTGCCATGCCACCGGCCAACCAGGCGCCGCAGCACGGCGCCCGCGCGGCCTACGCGCTGGCCGACGCCGCCTACAAGGCCAGCGCCACGGGCGACTTTGCCGCCGCGGCGCGTGACGCACGCCAGGCGCTGCAACTGCAGCCGGACAACGCCGACTACCGCCGTCTGCTGGCCTACGCCTTGCTGGAAACCGGCGCCTACGCCGACGTGGAAGCGCTGGCCGGCGAGCGCTCCAGCTCCGACCCCGCCCTGCTGGCACTGGCCGATCAGGCGCGTCGGCAGCGCGCCTACGTCGAGTTCGAGGCGGCCAGCCGGTCGCTGGCCGCCGGCGATGTGGATGGCGCCGTCACGCAGGCGGCGCGCGGCGCCCAGCTCGCGCCCGCCACACTGGCTCAGCAGGTGCAGTGGCTGGGTGCCCTGGCGGCGGCGCAGCGCTGGTCGGCGCTGGACGACGCGGCCAGTCAGGTGCTGCAACGTCCTGGCATGGACGGCGCCGACATCCGGTTGCTGCGCGCGCATGCGCGCCAGCGTCTGGGCCGCCTGGACGACGCCAACGCCGACTACGACCGCGCCCTGGCGCTCTCGTCCGACCCCGACACGCGCAGCCGCAACGCCCGCCTGATCGTGGCCGACGCCGCCCTGGCAGCCGGCCAGACGGTGCGTGCCGAGCAGCTGCTGGCCGCGCTGTCGGGACCGGCCGACGCCGCTGTCGACGCCCGGCTCCGGCAGGCCAGCGTCGGCGCGCGCCGCACCCTGCTGCCCAGCCCCACCGTGGCGCCCGCCCTGGCCACGCCCAGGGTGGTCTGCGTCGGCTCGGCGCACACCCCCTATTGCGAGCTGTGGCCGGGCGACGCCCCGGCCGATCCGGGCGCCGTCCATGCCGATGCCGCGCTGCGCGCCTATGCGGCACGGTCGTATGCGGTGGCGGCGACGCAGGCGCGCAGCGCCGTCGAGCAATCGCCCGCCAACCGGCGCTACCAACTGCTGCTGGTGCGCGCCCTGCTGGCCGCCGACCAGCCGCAGCAGGCGCTGGAGCGCGCCAACGAATTCCTGTCCCACGGCGAACCTGAACCGGAGCTGCTGGCCCTGCGCAGCGCCCTGCATCGGCAACTGGAGCATCCGCAGGCCGCGGCGGCCGACGCGCGCGCCGCGCTGGCCGACCCCAGGTTGTCGGTATCGAGCCAGATCGATCTGCTGCTGCCCAGCGATCCGGCGCAGGCGCGCGCCGTGTTCGCCGCCGCGCAGCACTCGCCCATGATGGGTGAGCTGAGCGACACCGACGCCGCCTACCTGGCCGTGCGGGTGGGCGACGACGCCAGTGCCGCCCAGGCCTTTGACCGCGCCGCCCAGCATGGACAGCTGCCCGACCACGCCTTGCTGGATGCCGGCTACGTGGCTGGCCGGCTGGGCCGCTCCCAGGTCGCCGTCGACTACTTCAAGCGCGCCATCGACGCGGCCGAGGCGGGTCGGCTGGCCCTGACACCGCAACGGCTGTTCGAGACGCGGCGCGAGGTGGCGGACCGCACCCGCACCTGGGGTGCCATCCTGTCGCTGGGCTACCGCGGCGTTTCCCCCGGCGGGCAGATGGCGGGCACGCCCACCACCCTGGGCGACAGCCTGCAGGCGGGGATGGAGCTGTACTGGCGCCCGGCCGGCTATCGCGACGGCAGCTACTACGAGCTCTACGGCGGAGGCTTCCAGACCCCCTGGGCCAAGGGTGCGGCGCCGTCGGGCGGGCCCACCACGCAGGCCATGCTGGGCGCGCGTGTCAAACCGCTGTCGTCGCTCAACCTGGTGCTGGCGATCGAGCGGCGCCTGAAGGTCGGTCGGCTGTCCAGCAACGACTGGCTGCTGCGCGCCGGCTACTCGTACACCCACGGCACCGACCTGCGTATCGATGCCGACAGCTGGTTCACCGTCCAGGTCTATGCCGAAGCGGGACGGTTCCTGCGTGCGCACCGAAGCTACGCCACCTTCGAGGCGAACCTCGGTCGCAGCATCCGGCTGAACGACAGCGACGCCCAGCTGGTGCTGTTTCCGCACCTGGTGCTGGCCGCCGATCACGACTCGAAGCTGGCCCCCGGCCAGCGCAGCGCCAGCGGCGCCGGCATCGGTGTGGCGGCGCGCTGCTGGTTCAACCAGGACCGCTACCAGGCCCCGCGGTCCTACCTCGACGTCTCGTTGCAGTACCGGGCCCGGCTGGGTGGCGACGCCCGTGGCAAGGGCGTGTTTCTGCGCGCCACCCTCAACTTCTGATCCGGCCTCGCCCGCGCACGGCAGCCACTCATGTTCCGTTTGATTGACAACTGAAAGGGGATCGACGATGAAAACGCTCAGCACCCATCCACTGCGCGCCGGTGTTTCGGCCACCCTGCTGCTGTGCAGCCTCGCCGCCAGCGCCACCACCGTGGCACCGCCGCCGCTGCCCATGGGCTCGGCGATGGCCAAGCCCCAGGTCGGCGCCTCACCCACCGAGGAAAAGCGCGCCGAGAAGGCGCACAAGCAGCCCAGCGTGCTGCGCCGCAATCACCTGCACGATGACTCGCTGGCCCCGCCACGTCAAGGCGCCATACCGCGGGCGACCGTTTCGGTGCCCCGCGATTCGAAATAGACCGCTTGGTCACGTCACGAACACACCCAGGAGCCGATCGTGAAAACCCTCAGATACTTCGTTGCACTGCTGTCCGCCCTGTGCATGACGGCGGCGACCGCAGCCGACACCGGATTTCGCATCTCCATCAGACTGCCCTGGCTCATCGCGCCCAGTGCACCGCCGCCCGTTGCACCTCAAGCCGGCCCGCGCACCCTGGTGCTCTACGACGCCCCGCCCGGTCAGACCTTCACCAAGCTGGGCATGGCCTACGCCATCATGATGCGCAACCTGCTGGGGCACTTCGACAGCCAGGTCGACATGGTGCCGGTGCACGACTACGTGACCGGGCAGGTCAACAACTACGACGCCACGTTCTACCTCGGCGCCTACTACGACAACCAGGTGCCGCCGGCCTTCCTGGCGGACGTGACCACCACCACCAAGACCGTGGTCTGGTTCAAGTACAACCTGTGGCAGATCGCCTGGAACCCGGCCTACGACTTCCAGAACCGCTTCGGCTTCGGGTTCAGCGGGCTGCGCGGCCTGAACGCCCTGCCGTCGGCGGCCAATCCAGCCCCCGGCTTCTTCGACACCATCACCTACAAGTCACTGCCCTTCGTCAAGTACTACGACTATGCGGGTGGCGCGGTGGCCGCCGATCCGGATGTGGGCATCGTCGCCGTCACCGACACCCAAAAGGCCACCACCCTGGTGCCGATGTCCAACCCCAAGACCAGCGAAACCGCCCCCTACATCGTTCGGGCCGGCAACTTCTGGTACGTGGCCGACCTGCCGTTCAGCTACATCGGCCCGCGCGATCGCTACCTGGTGCTGACCGATCTGCTGCACGACATGCTGGGGGTCAACCACGCCACCAGCCACAAGGCCATGGTGCGACTGGAAGATGTGGGCGCCATGGTCAGCGTGAGCGCCATGAAATCGCTCACCAACTACCTGTACCAGCGGCGCATCCCGTTCTCGATCGCCACCATTCCCTACTACGCCGATCCGCTGGGCACCTACAACGGCGGCGTGCCCATGTTCGTGCCGATGTCGCAGGCCAGCAACCTGAAGACCTCGCTCAACTACGCGCTGGCGCGCGGCGGCGAGATCGTGATGCATGGCTACACCCATCAGTACAGCAACATGCGCAACAAGTACACCGGCGTGAGCGGTGACGACTACGAGTTCTGGAACATCGTCGACAACACGCCGGTGATGGAAGACTCGCTGGCCTGGGCGCTGTCGCGCTACCAGGCCGGGCTGCAGGAGCTGTCCAGCAACGGCTACACGGCGACGGCCTGGGAAACGCCGCACTACCACGGCTCGGCGCTGGCGTCCAAGGCGGCCGCCCAGACCTTTGCCAAGACCTATCAGCGCGTGGTGTACTTCACCGCCGATCAGCCCAACTTCAACGCCCCGGTGGCCAAGGACTTCGGGGTGGGGCAGATCTTTCCCTACCCGATCAAGTCGGACTACTACGGGCAGCGGGTGCTGCCGGAAAGCCTGGGCAACATCGAGTACGACATCAGCAGCATCGACCCGACGTCGAACTACAACTACACGTGGCAGGACATCGTGACCAACGCCCAGTACGTGAAGACCGTGCGTGACGGCTATGCGTCGTTCTTCTTCCATCCGTTCTGGCTCGAGCCCGCCCTGGGCGTGCCGGGCCTGGCGGACTTCAAGAAGGTGATTCAGGGCATCAGCAATCTCGGCTTCACCTGGACCGTGCCGAGCCAGATCAACTGAGCACCCTGCCACGGCGCGCCGCGGGCGGGCCGCATGGCCAGTGGCCACCGATCGACGCCCGTGGCAGCCCTGTGATGCCACGGGTCTTCACATGGACACCGACCTGCCGCGCACGCCGCCCCGCGGCCGCCACCTGAGCCGGCGCCAGGTGCTGGCGGCCGCGATGCTGCCGTGGTCGGCTGCGGCGGCGCCTGCGGCGCGCCGCCTGACCGGCATGGTCTGGCAGCCCAGCCGCCAGACCCTGCAGCCGCGCGGCAACTGGGCCCAGCTGGGCATACGCCGGCTGCTGGTGCAGTGGACGGCGGTGGACAACCTGAGCTTTCTGCCCCATGCCGGCCTTGCGCTGCAACCGCCGCCGCTGCCGGACTGGGACCGGATCGCCGGCGAGCCCTGGGCACAGGAGGTGATCGTCGGCCTGGCCGGGCTGCACGCCGAGCCGCTCGCGCGCGCCGCCCTGCCGGCGCTGGTGGCGCAGTCGCGCGCGCTGTGCGTGGCTGCCGCGCCGTGGCCGCTGCGCATCGGTGGCTGGTACTTCCCGGTCGAGATCGACCCCGGCTGGCAACCGCCGGCCGACCTGCCCGAGCGGTTGAACGCCCTGCCGCGGCCCCTGTGGGTGAGCGTGTACGACAGCGCCAACCTGGGGCCGCATGCGCTGCTGGCCTGGATCGAGCGCTGGCTGCCGACCGATGTGGGGGTGCTGTTTCAGGACGGCGTGGGGGTGCATGCGCGCGAGCCGGCGCTGGCACGCCAATACCTGATACAGCTCGGTGCCCGGTTGGGGCGCACCCGCGTGCAGGTGATCGCCGAAGCCTTCCGACCGGCCCCGGGAGGGGGCTTTCGCAGCGCCACGGCGCAGGAGTTCCTGCCGCAGCTCGACGCCTACCAGGATTGGCCCATCCTGGCCTTCGATGGCCCGCACTACCTGAACGAAGCCCTGATCCAGGATCTGGTGGCCGCCGGTGTGCGGCCCGCCTGAATCCAGAAAGCTACGATTTTGATAGCTGTTGGCGCAGTTCAGGCGCCGTCAAGAGGCTGATTTATTTCGAATTTCCCAGGCCCTGCAACAGCGCGCTGGCGCCGTCCCACACGATCTGCACGCCCACGCACAGCAGCATGAAGGCCATCAGGCGCAGGAACACGATCTGCCCGACCTCGCCCAGGGGGCGCAGCAGGCGACCGGCGTAGCGAAAGGTCAGGGTCACCAGCAGGCCCACCAGCAGGGTGGCGGCCAGGCCACCGGCAAAGTTGACCAGGGCCTCGGTGACCCGGCGGCTGTGCAGGCTGGCGCCGACGGTGATGGCGGCCGCGATCGAGCCCGGCCCGCAGGTGAGCGGGAAGGTCATCGGATAGAAGGCCTGGATGCGCACGTTGTCGGCCGTCAGCGACTGCGCCAGCTGCGCCTTGTCGTCCTGCGCCAGATGCTGGACATGCAGCATGCGCCAGGCGGTGGAGGCCACGATCAGCCCGCCGGCCACGCGCACGATGGGTAGCGAGATGCCGAAGAAGTCGAGCACGTACGACCCCACCAGCATGGCGCCGGCCAGCAGCATCACCACATGGCGCCCGATGCGCCGCGCCAGCATGGCGCGCGTGTCATGGTCCAGCCCGCGCGTGAGGTTGACGAACACCGGCGCCGACGCCGGCGGATTGAGGATCGGCAGCACGGCCGCCAGGGCGAACAGCAGGCTCTTGCCGAACGCCAGGGCGAACGCGGGAATGTCCATGGTGGCGCCGATGTTACGCCAAGGCTGCACCCGCCCCGCGCGCGCAGCGGCTGCCGGTTCGGGGCGCCGCACCTCGGCCATGCAGGCCGCGTGGCCTGCACGGGTGGCGCATGCTAAGCTGATTTTTTTGCCGGCCGCGCGTCGCCCGTGCCCGCGAACCGATCAGGAGAACCCCATGCCCGGACTGCTGCCCCACATCGACCCGCAAGGTCTGCTTGAGTTTTCGGTGGTCTACACCGACCGCGCGCTCAATCACATGTCCGTCAGGTTTCAGGGCGTGATGAAGGACATCGCGGCCACGCTCAAGCAGGTCTACCACGCCGACGCCGCCGTCATCGTGCCCGGCAGCGGCACCTTCGGCATGGAGGCGGTGGCGCGCCAGTTCGCCACCGGGCAGAAAGTGCTGATCGTGCGCAACGGCTTCTTCAGCTACCGCTGGAGCCAGATTCTGGAGATGGGGCAGATCACCGCGCCCGAACACATCCGCGTGTTCAAGGCACGCCGCACCGCCGACGGCCCGCAAGCCCCCTGGGCGCCGGCACCGATCGACGAAGTGACGGCAGCGATCGCGCACGAACGGCCGGCGGTGGTGTTCGCTCCCCATGTCGAAACCGCCAGCGGCATGATGCTGCCCGACGACTACGTCCGGCGGCTGGGCGAAGCCACGCGCGCCGTCGGTGGCCTGTTCGTGCTCGACTGCGTGGCCTCCGGCGCCATGTGGGTGGACATGCAGGCCCTGGGCGTCGACGTGCTGATCAGCGCGCCACAGAAGGGCTGGAGCAGCGCCCCGGCCTGCGCCATGGTGTGCCTGTCGGAGCGCGCACTGCAGGTGATGGAAAGCCGCACCAGCACCAGTTATTCGTGCGACCTCAAGAAGTGGCACCAGATCATGCGGGCCTACGAAACCGGCGCCCACGCCTACCACGCCACGCTGCCCACCATGGCGCTGCTGGAGCTGCGCGACGCCATGGCCGAAACCCGTGCGCGCGGCTTTGCCCAGGTGCGCGAGCAGCAACTCGAACTGGGCCACAAGGTGCGGGCGCTGCTGGCGGCGCGCGGCTTTCCCAGCGTGGCCGCGCCCGGCTTTGAAGCACCGGGGGTGGTGGTCAGCTACACCCGCGACCCGGACATCCAGAACGGCAGGAAGTTCATCGAGCAGGGCCTGCAAAGCGCGTCCGGGGTGCCCCTGATGTGTGACGAGCCGGCCGACTTCAGCACCTTCCGTCTCGGCCTGTTCGGCCTCGACAAATGGGCCAACGTCGATCGCAGCGTCGGCCAGCTGGCGACGGCGCTCGACCGCATGGGCCATCCGGCGCCGGCAGGCGCCCCAGCCTGAAGGCGGGCCGGGCCATGGCCGCGCCCTTGCCCTGGCTGGTGGTCACCACCGTCGGCTCGCGCGAGCAGGCGCAGGCGCTGGCGCGCACCCTGGTGCACCTGCGGCTGGCCGCCTGCGTGCAGATCGAAGCCATCGACAGCATCTACCGCTGGCAGGGCGAGGTGCTCGAAGACGGCGAATTTCGCCTGCTGTGCAAGACCCAGCCAGCCCAGTACGCGCAGCTTGAAGCCGCCATCCGCCAGCACCACCCCTACCAGCTGCCGGCGATCCACGCCATCGCCACCGTGGCGGCCGACCCCGCCTACGCCGCCTGGGTGGCCGACAACGCCGGCGGCCCGGCGGCCCCGACTTCAGGCCGCAGATAGCTATCGTATGTATAGCTGTTGGCGCACGCCCAGCAAGCGCCAGGGCCATATTGGAGGCTCAGGACCGTGAGCGTGCAAAGGCGCGATCGAGCGAGCAGCGCCCGGCCCCGCTGAAGGCCAGCGACAGCGCCGCCGCCAGCAGCGCCAGCGCGTACTCCAGCCCGCCGCTGGCAAGAAAGAAGCCCTTGCCCCCATGCGCCGAGACGATGGCGACCAGCATGGCGAAGGCCAGCGCCGCGCCGGCCGGGCGCACCAGCAGTCCGACGATCAAGGCCAGCCCGCCGAAAAACTCCGCAGCGCCCGCCAGCAGGGCCATGAGATAGCCCGGCGCCAGCCCGATCGAGGCGAAGAACTGGCCCGTACCTTCCAGGCCATGGCCGCCGAACCAGCCAAACAGCTTTTGCGCGCCATGCGCCGCAAAGATGATGCCCACCGGGACACGCAGGACCAGGGCAGCGCTGCCGTTGCCTGTGGCCAGCAAGCGTTGGATGAGGGATTCGCTCATGAGATGTCTCCGGATGGGGTGGCTCAAGCCTTGCGGATCCAGGTCGGCGCAATGGCCGTGCCCAACCCGGCGCCATAGCCCAGGTAGATGTTCAGGCCCGCCAGCGGCTCCAGGTAGCGCGCGTTCTTCAGGCCGCCGGCATCGACCACCTCGAAGCCCATGCTGTGCGCCAGCGCGCTGGCGGTCTGCCTGGCACGCTCGCTGTCGCTGGCGACGAACACCGTGACGCTGCGGCCGGCGCCGAAGTCCGCGCCTTCGGCCAGCACCTGGGCAAACACGGTGTTGAAGCCCTTGACGATCTGCGCCCCCGGCACGGCCTTGGCGATTTCCTCGGCAGCCGAAGTGCTGTGACCCAGCGTCAGGCCCATGTAGTCGGCCGTCAGCGGGTTGGTGATGTCGATCACCACCTTGCCCTGCAGGTCGCCCACGGACTTGAGTGCCTCCACGGCGTCGCCGTAGCCCGTGGCCAGCACGATGACATCCGCGCCGGCGGCAGCCGTTGCGGCAGGCACCGCCTTGGCGCCCGGATGGGCGGCGGCGAGCCGCTCGGCCTTGGCGCGGCTGCGCGCCGTGACGCTGACCTCGTGGCCGGCCTGGACCAGTTGCTTGACGAATGCCGAACCCATGTGGCCGGCGCCGATGACGGTGACTTTCATGATCTGTTCCTCAGTGAAATACAGCGGATCGCTGCGATGGACTGAACTTTATGGTTCAGAGAATCTTTGATAAACCGCCGATCGATTGACAAAATGTTCCGATCATCGGAACAATGGGCGATGGACAAGTTTCAGGAAATGCGGGTGTTCGTGGCCGTGGTGGACGCCGGCAGCTTTGTGCGTGCGGCCGATGCGCTGGATCTGTCCAAGGCCGCGGTGTCGCGCCTGGTCAGCGATCTGGAAGCGCGCCTGGGCGTGCGCCTGCTGCACCGCACCACGCGCAAGCTGTCGCTGACCGAAGTGGGCGAGGTGTTTCACGAGCGCTGCCGGCAGCTGCTCGACAGCGTGGCCGAGGCCGAGGCCGAGCTCAGCACCCACTCGGGCGCGGTGATCGGGCGCCTGAAGATCAACGTGCCGTTCACCTTCGGGCTGCTGCATCTGGCGTCGCTGTGGCCGCGCTTCATGGCGCAGCACCCCCAGGTGGTGCTCGACGTCACGCTGTCCGACCGCTTCGTCGATCTGGTCGACGAGGGCTACGACCTGGCGGTGCGGATTGCGCGGCTGCAGGCTTCATCGCTGGTCAGCCGGCGGCTGGCCAGCACCCACATGGTGCTGTGCGCGTCACCACAATACCTGCGCGAGCACGGCGCACCCGTGCACCCGGCGGAGTTGGAGCAGCACGCGCTGATCTCCTACACGCTGCTGTCCACCGGCGAACAGTGGGAGCTGCAAGGGCCCGAAGGCAGCCTCAACGTCAGGATCAGCCCGCGCATGCGCACCAACAGCGGCGACACCTGCTGCGCCGCCGCGATCGGGCATCAGGGCATCGTGTTCCAGCCGACCTTTCTGGTGGCGCAGCACCTGGCCTCGGGCGCGCTGGTGCCGGTGCTGCCTCAATACCGCTCGCCCGAGATCGGCATCTATGCGGTCTATCCGACGCGCAAGCACCTGACGCCCAAGGTGCGCGCGCTGATCGACTTTCTGGCCGAAGCCTTGCGCACCCCGGCGTGGTCAGGCTGAGGCCGCGCCAGGCTGCGGGGTACGCACCGGCCGTCAAGCGGGCCTCACCGGGCGCAAGCCTGCGCCCCGCGCCGCTCATCCTG
>JADLIA010000018.1 GCA_020848515.1 Rubrivivax sp.
GAAAACGCCAGTTCGTCGAGCAGGCGGCCCAGGGCGGCGTCGCAGCCCTGCACGTCGCCGATCAGGTAGAGTGCCATCTCCCGATTTTCTCCCCGGCACACCGCCGGCCGGCATGGACCTGCTGCTGATCGTCTTCCTCACCCTGCTCAATGGCGTGTTCGCCATGTCGGAACTGGCCGTGGCCTCCAGCCGCAAGGCGCGGCTGACGGCCATGGAAGAAAGCGGCGACGCCGGCGCCAGCGCAGCCCTCAGGCTGATGGAACAGCCGACGCAGTTTCTGTCCACCGTGCAGGTGGGCATCACCTCGATCGGCATGCTCAACGGCATCGTCGGCGAAGCCGCCTTCAGCGGCCCGGTGGCCGACGGGCTGACCCGCGCCGGCCTGAGCGCGGGTGCCGCCTCCATCGCCGCCACGGCGCTGGTGGTGGTGGCCATCACCTTCACCACCATCGTATTCGGCGAACTGGTGCCCAAGCGCATCGGGCAGATGTTTCCGGAAACCGTGGCGCGCTGGATCGCGCGCCCCATGGGCTGGCTGGCAAGCGCCGCCAAGCCCTTCGTGGCGCTGCTGTCGCTGTGCACGCAGGCGACGCTGAAATTGCTGCGCATCGACGAGTCGCACGGGCGTGCCGTCACCGAGGAAGAGATTTCGGCCAGCCTGGAAGAGGGCGTGGACGCCGGCCTGATCGAAGAACACGAGCACCAGATGGTGCGCAACGTGTTTCACCTGGATGACCGTTCGCTGATCTCGCTGATGGTGCCGCGCAGCGAAATCGACTGGCTCAAGGCCGAGGCCAGCGTGGCCGAGGCGCTCGATTTTGTCACCGGCCAGGGCGAACGCAAGGCACACTCCTGGTATCCGGTCTGCGATGGCGGTCTGGACAACGTGATCGGCATTATCTCGGTGGCCCGCCTGCTGGAATTGGGGCGCCATGACCAGGATTTGCTGCGCGCCCATGTGATACCCCCAACTTTCGTGCCGGAAACCCTCAGCGCGCTCGAATTGCTGGAACAGCTGCGTGCCCGCTCCGGCCGCATGATGCTGGTGGTGGACGAATATGGCGTGCTGCAGGGCCTGATCACCCAGCATGATTTCCTGGAAGCCATCACCGGCGAACTCAACCCGGGCGCCCATATCGAGGCCTGGGCCGTCCCCCTGGGCAGCGGCGGCTGGCAACTGGACGGCATGATGCCGATTTCGGAAATGAAGGCCCGGCTCGACATCGACGGCGACCTGCCGCACGAAGACCGCGGCCGCTACAACACCGTGGCCGGCCTGCTGATGGCCGAAGCCGGCCGGTTGCCGGCCGTGGGCGACGTCATCGACTGCGCCGGCTGGTCTTTCGAGGTGACCGGGCTGGATGGGCGTCGCATCGACAAGGTGCTGGCCCGCCCGCTGGAAATATCCGAATCCACCTGAGCCATTCGATTATTGATTCGGGGTTGCCGATCGGATATATTCCGACCGCCGATATACATCAGAAAGCGAGAATCTCATGGCAACCTATCAGGAACTCCTGAAACAGCAGGCGGCGCTGGCCGTCCAGGTGGAAGAAGCACGCAAGCGTGAAATTGCCGACGCCGTGGCCCGGGTACGTCAGATCGTGAATGAATATGACCTGACCGAAAAAGATGTTTTCCCCGCCGGCCGCCGCGCGGCGACGCCTAGAATGGCCGGCAAGGTGGCCCCCAAATACCGCGATCCGGCCACCGGCCAGACCTGGACCGGCCGCGGCAAGCCGCCCAAGTGGATTGACGGCAAAGACCGCAACCTGTTCCGGATCGGCTGAAACCGGTTGCACCGCACCAGGCAAAGGCGCCCATCAGGGCGCCTTTTTCATGACCCCGACCGACCGCCGCGGGCCGACGCATCAGCGACACGCAGATGCGCCCCGTGCCAACGCTGCCGCTGCGCGCCGCGCCTGGCACGATCCCCCTGCGGCGGCTGTGGCAGGTCGAAGGTGGAATAATCGGAACCATCACATTGAAGGAACCCCAGCCATGGATCAGACCACGCAGCAGCACATCGAAGGCCTCGTCAAGGGCAACGACATCGTGCTGTTCATGAAAGGTGATGCGAACTTCCCGATGTGCGGCTTTTCCGGCCGCGCCGTACAGATCCTGAAAGCCTGCGGCGTCGACACCAGCGCCGTCAGGACCGTCAACGTGCTGGAAGACGAGGCGGTGCGTCAGGGCATCAAGGAATACAGCCAGTGGCCCACCATCCCGCAGCTGTACGTCCGCGGTGAATTCATCGGCGGCTCGGACATCATGATGGAAATGTACGAGTCGGGCGAGCTGCAGCAGCTGGTCGGCGGCAAGAGCTGACCCGGCACCGCCGCGCCCCGCACCACCACGGACGCCGCGGCGTCCGTTTTTGTTGTGCCCCTGCCGGCGTCACGGACGCAGCGTCACGTCCACCCGGCGCGCGGCCGCCAGACTGGACGTGGTGGCCGTGGTGTCGGCCGGCTTCTCCAGCACCGTGCGCTCGGCCGCCAGACCGGCCGCCACCAGCGCGGCCTGCACCGCCTGGGCGCGCTGGCGCGACAGCTCGGCGTTGGCGGCGGCGTCGCCGGTCGGGTCGTTGAAGCCAGCGATGACGACCTGCACCCCCTGGTTGGCCTTCACGTAGGCCAGCAGATCGGCGGCGCGCGCCGCCAGATCGGGGTGCACCTCGGCCTTGCCGGAATCGAAGAACACCTGCAGCGCAGGGCGTGACGCCGCGTCGGTCAGAGCC
>JADLIA010000019.1 GCA_020848515.1 Rubrivivax sp.
CGACGACATCGCCTGGATCAAGCCCGGTCCCGACGGCCGCTTCCATGCCATCAACCCCGAGGCCGGTTATTTCGGTGTCGCGCCCGGCACCAGCGAGAAGACCAACTTCAACGCAATGGCGACGCTTAAAGAGAACATCATCTACACCAACGTCGCGCTGACGGATGACGGCGATGTCTGGTGGGAGGGCATGACCAAGCAGCCGCCGGCACATTGCATCGACTGGCAGGGCAAGGACTGGACGCCGGAGGAGGGCAAGACCGGGCGCAAGGCAGCACATCCCAATGCGCGCTTCACCGCGCCGGCCGTGCAATGTCCGTCGATCGACCCGGCCTGGGAAAATCCTGCCGGCGTGCCGATCGCCGCGTTCATCTTCGGCGGCCGCCGCTCCACCACCGTGCCGCTGGTGACCGAGGCGCGCGACTGGCAGGAGGGCGTGTACATGGCCGCCACCATGGGCTCCGAGACCACCGCCGCCGCCTTTGGCGCCCAGGGCGTGGTGCGGCGCGACCCGTTCGCCATGCTGCCCTTCTGCGGCTACAACATGGCCGACTACTTCGGCCACTGGCTGAAGCTGGGCCAGCGGCTGCAGGCCGCCGGCGCGCGCCTGCCCGCCATCTACTGCGTCAACTGGTTCCGCAAGGACGCCGCCGGCAAGTTCGTCTGGCCCGGCTACGGCGAGAACATGCGCGTGCTCAAGTGGATGATCGACCGCGTCGAAGGCCGCGCCGCCGGTCAGCCCACCATGTTTGGCGTCGCCCCGCGCCATGACGAGATCAACTGGAGCGGCCTGAGCTTCAGCCCCGCCCAGTTCGACACCGTCACCCGCATCGACGCCGACGTCTGGGCACAGGAATTCGCCCTGCACGACGAGCTGTTCACCAAGCTGGCCCAGGGCCTGCCGCCCGAGCTGCTGGCCACCCGACAGGCGCTGGCGCAGCGGCTGGAGGCGGCCTGACGGCGCCCCGCCCGACCCCTCACCCTTGGGTCAGGGGTCAGCAGGCGTGATGGCTTGACGCCGTGTCGCACCGGCACGCAAAAAAGCCGCCCGCGGGCGGCTTTTCGTTGGTCGGCCCAGGCGGCGCAGCCACCTTGCCGGTGCGGTTCAGACGAACGGGCGGTGCGGCACTTTCCATTCGGCCAGGTCGCGCGCCGTCTGCAGGTCGCGCTGCACGCGGTGGTCGAGGTCGGCCAGGGCCTGGATTTCGCGTTCGCTGCGCGCCTGCGCCAGGCGCTGGCGCAGCTGGTTCCAGCGTGCGCGCAGCAGCTGGCTCATGCTCGGGCCGCCGGTCTGCGGGCGCGGCAGCCAGTGGTCCAGGCGGGCGGGTTCGAACTGCGGTTCACGGACGGCCGTGCGGCCGAGGGTCAGGCTGGTGGTGCTCATGGTGGGTTCCTTGGTTCGCGATGACGGGTGAGGCTCAGCGCACCACACCCAGATAGTTCAGGGCCGCGGCGCGCAGGTCGGCGGCGCCCCGGGGGTCACGCCCGGCACAGGCGTCGGCGCGCTCCAGCAAGCTGGCGGGCACCCCCGGGCCGTGCCGGGGCGCCCTGGTGAGCGGGGCGAACAGGGTCGTCAGATGGCGGATCCAGACATTCCACATGGTCATCACACGCCGTTCGGGTCACGTCGGGCGTTCTCCAGCAAGGCCTTTGGCCGATGGAGAAATTGTAGTCGCACCTAGGGTTAACCCCTAAGGGTTTACACCAAGACCCCATGGCGGGAAGGGGTTCGTGTCACACCGGCGGCGCGCCATCGACTGCGCCGTCCGTCGTGAACATCCAACTGCGGCCCGACCTGCACCCGGAGCGCCAGCCCGACGTCGTACCGCGGCCGGCGCCGGTGGCCGACCTGCTGGTGCTGGCGGGCGACGTCGGTGCCTGCCAGCGCGGCTCGGCGCTGCCGGGGCGGGGCGAGCAGCACTTCCCTTGGCGAAGCAACGCGGTCCCCTTGCATAGCGTCAGCAGGCCCTGCGCGAGCAAGGGCGAGCGGCACGGCTTCGTCCCCGACGCCTGGGTGAGCGTGGCGCCGGCGCGCCAGCGCGAGGCTTGAGCGCCGTCATGGACGGCCCCCGCCAGGGGGCGCTTACACTGTCCGCCCCCCAACCCGCAATTTCGAGGACCGCGCGATGAAGATTCTGCTTGCCGTAGACGGCAGCGCCTTCACCAAGAAGATGCTCGCCTACCTGACCACGCACCTGGACCTGTTTTCCGGGGACATCGAATACACCGCGCTGACGGTGCACGGCGCGCTGCCGCCGCGGGCGCGCGCGGCGGTGGGACGCGAGATCGTGGAGACGTACTACGCCGAAGAAGCGGCCAAGGTGCTGGACCCGGTGGTCAAGTTCCTGACCCGCCACCAGCTGAACGTGAAGACGCTGTCCAAGGTCGGCAATGCCGGCGAGTTGATCGCCAAGACGGCCGAAAGCGGCAAATTCGACCTCATCGTCATGGGCTCGCGCGGCCACGGCGCGCTGGGTGGCCTGGTGATGGGCTCGGTGGCCACCAAGGTGCTGGCCAGCTGCGAAGTGCCGGTGCTGCTGGTGCGCTGAACCGATACTGAGTTGAATCGGGCTCTGGCGCGCTCCAGGCAAGCGCCGACAGCTATTATCTTAATAGCAAAATTCAGTGCCGCCAGGCCCGCGCGTGGCGCAGAAAGGGCAGCAGCAGGCGGTCGAACGCCTGCGGGCGCTCCAGCTGCGGCAGGTGGCCGGTGTGTGCCAGCCGTTCGCTGTGCGCGCCGGTGATCTGCGCCGCCATGGCGCGCAGCACCGGCGGCGGCGCCAGCGGATCGAGCTCGCCCGCCACCAGGAGCGTCGGCACGGCAATGTGCGCCAGTGCGGCGCGGCGGTCGAAGCCGGCCAGCGCCAGCAGGGCACGTCGCCAGGTCGGGGCGGGCACGGTGGCCTGGCAGTGGGTGGCCAGCCGCACGCCGCTGGCCAGCGCCCCCGGGCCGATCAGCCGGGGCACGCGCTCGGCGGCGATCCAGCCCATGTCGCGCCCCTCGTCCAGCCAGGCCAGCGCCTGCGCCACGTGGCGGCCGTAGCCGTCGTCGGCCGACACCGCAGCGACGCTGGCCACCAGCACCAGCTGGCGCACCAGATCGGGGCGGCGCAGCACCAGCTCCTGCGCCACCATGCCGCCCAGGCCGTGGCCGACCAGGGCCACCGGCGCGCCGCCGGTCAGCGGCGCCAGCGCCTCGATCAGCGCCGCGCCACGCTCGGCCAGCCCCTTGAAGCCGTAGGGCTCGATCGGTGCGCTCTGGCCGTAGCCCGGCATGTCCCAGGCGATGGCGCGAAAGCCCAGGCTGGCCAGCGACTCGAGCTGCGGCGCGAAGCTGCGGGCACCGCCGCCCGAACCATGCAGCAGCACGACCGGCGGGCCGTGACCCAGGGTGGCGAAGGAGGGCAGCAGCGCCATGGGGCCATGGTACGCCGCCGGCGGGTGCCGGGCCAGGGCGATCACCCCGGCGCACACGCGGCGCCGGCCGCCTCGCTATCATGGCCGGCTGCCCACGCCGCCCGCCCATGCCCCACGCCCTTCGCGCCCACCAGCCCGCTTTTTCCGCGCAGGAATTTCGCGCCGCGCTGGGCATGTTCGCCACCGGCGTGACCATCGTCAGCGCGCGCAGCGCCGACGGCGCGCTGGTGGGGCTGACGGCCAATTCCTTCAACTCGGTCTCGCTCGATCCGCCCCTGGTGGCCTGGAGCCTGGGCCTGCGCTCGCTGTCGCTGCACGCGTTTCGCCGCGGCTCGCACTACGCCATCAACGTGCTGGCGGCCGAGCAGCAGGAGCTGGCGCTGCGCTTTGCGGCGCCGGTGGGCGACCGCTGGGCCGGCGTGGCCTGGCACCCCGGGGTGGCCGGGGCGCCGCTGATCGAAGGCGCGGTGGCGCATTTCGAATGCTTCAACCGCAGCCGCCACGACGAGGGCGACCACGTGCTGTTCATCGGCCAGGTGGAGCATTGCGCGCACCGCCCGGGCGCCGCGCCGCTGCTGTTTCACGGCGGCCGGTTCTACACGGAGCATCCGCTGTGAGCGCCGCCGCAGGGCCCGGCGCATGAGCGCGCCGGGCCGCTCCCAAGCGCGAATCCCGCAGCGCGTCAGCGCGGAGGGACACCGAATGAGCGCGCCGGGCCGCTCCCAAGCGCGAATCCCGCAGCGCATGCGCGCGCAGGGCTTGCCATGAGCGCGCGCCGCGAGCACCTGGACGGGCGGGCGATCGCCATCCTGCTGGTCTGCTGCCTGTTCTGGGGCGTGCAGCAGGTGATGGTCAAGGCCACGCTGCCCGAGCTGGCGCCGGTGTTCCAGGCCGCGCTGCGCTTCGTCGGCGCCACCGCGCTGCTGTGGCTGTGGTGCCGCTGGCGCGGCGTGCCGCTGTTCCAGCGCGACGGCACGTTGGGCGCGGGCCTGCTGGCCGGGGCGCTGTTCGCCGGCGAATTCGCCGCCATGTACCTGGGCCTGCAATACACCACCGCCTCGCGGCTGACGGTGTTTCTCTATACCTCGCCGTTCTGGGTCGCGCTGGTGCTGCCCTGGCTGGTGCCGGCCGAGCGCCTGCACCGCCTGCAGTGGCTGGGCCTGGCCTGCGCCTTCGCGGCGGTGCTGTTCGCGCTGCGCGAAGGCTTTGCGCAGGGCGGCGCCGGGCCGACCTGGCGCGGCGACCTGCTGGCGCTGGCGGCCGGTGCCCTGTGGGGGCTGACCACGGTCAGCATCCGTGCCACCCGGCTGGTGCGCGTGGCGCCCGAGAAGATGCTGTTCTACCAGGTGGCCGTCAGCGCCGTGGTGCTGCCGCTGCTGTCGCTGGCGCTGGGCGAGCCCTGGCGCTGGCGCTGGAGCGCGTTTGCCGCCAGCTCGCTGGCGCTGCAGACGGTGGTGGGCGCCTTCGCCAGCTACCTGGCCTGGATGTGGCTGCTGGCGCATTACCCGGCCACGCGGATGTCGGCGTTTTCCTTTCTGACGCCGATCTTCGCCCTCATGGCCGGCGCGCTGTGGCTGGGCGAGCCGATCACCGTCAGCCTGGTGGTGGCGCTGGCGCTGGTGGCGCTGGGCATGCTGCTGGTCAACCGCCGCGCGCCGGCGCGCTCCGACTGAGCCGGTTTTCAAATCGGTCACCGGCGCAGGCGCAACAAGCGCCGGTAGCTATATTAAGCATAGCATGCGGGATGCCCGCCCGGCGCCGCTTGCAGCCCGGGGCCGGACCCTCATATAAATGCCGACGGGTGGCCCGGTTTCGGTGGCCGCCCTGGCACACACAGGCAAACGCATGCAGTTCAAGGACTACTACCAGATCCTGGGCGTCAGCCACAGCGCCAGCCCGGAGGACATCAAGAAGGCCTATCGCAAGCTGGCGCGCCGCTACCACCCCGACGTCAGCAAGGAACCCGACGCCGCCCGGCGCATGGCCGAGGTCAACGAAGCCCACACCGTGCTGTCCGACCCCGAAAAGCGCGCCGCCTACGACAGCGTGGGCGCGCAGGCCTGGGCGGCTGGCGCGCGCTCGGGCGACGACGTGCGCCCGCCGCCGGGCTGGAACACCGGCTACGAGTTTTCCGACGGCGCCGCGCCCGGCTTCGGCCCGCACGGCGAGGGCGGCGAATTCAGCGAATTCTTCGAGCAGCTGTTCGGCCGCGCCCGTGCCGGTGCCCGCGGTGCCCGGCCGGGCGCCGGCGCGCAGGCGCCGCTGCGCGGCCAGGACCACCATGCGCGCATCGAGCTGGAACTGATCGACGCCTACCGCGGTGCCGAACGCGCCATCCACCTGCGCGGCGCGCACCTCGACGCCCAGGGCCAGGTGCGGCCGCAGGAGCGCACGCTGCAGGTGCGCATCCCGCAGGGCGTCAAGCCAGGCCAGCTGATCCGACTGGCCGGTCAGGGCGAGCCGGGCTGGCACGGCGGGCCGGCCGGCGATCTGTTCCTGGAAGTGCAGTTCCGGCCCGACGCGCGCTGGCGCATCGATGGCCGCGACGTCACCCAGCGGCTGCGCGTGACGCCCTGGGAAGCCGCCCTGGGCGGCGCGGTGCAGGTCGCCACGCCCGATGGCAAGACGGTGGAAGTGGGCGTGCCGGCCGGCTCCGGCAGCGGCCGCAAGCTGCGCCTGAAAGGCCGCGGCATCCCCTCGGCCAGCGCGCCGGGCGATCTGCTGCTGGAGCTCGAACTGGCTGTGCCCGGCGCCGTCACCGACGCCCAGAAGGCGGCCTGGGCGCGGCTGGCCGAGGCCTACCCCGGCTTCGACCCGCGCGGCGCCTGAACGCGGCCGCACCGCTCGCTGAACGACCGTCGATCACCCGTCACCTGTTACAGACCCGCATGAAGTTCCGATTTCGCCGCCTGGCTGGCCTGCGCCCGATGGGCGGGCACGCCCCGCGGCCACGCAGAGGATGACCGCCATGCCTTCCCGCCCCACCGCCATCCCCGCCGAGCTGGTCGAGCTGCTGGACGACGCCGCGCTCAGCCTGCACGAACTGGCGCGCGCCTGCGCCATGAGCCCCGAATGGGTGCACGCCCATGTGCAAGCCGGCGTGCTGCAGCCGCTGGGCGGCGGCGCCAGCACCGAGTGGCGCTTCGCCAGCCTCAGTCTGCGCCGCGCGCACCGCATCGCCCAGCTGGAGCAGGTGTACGACGCCGACCCGCAGCTGGCCGCCCTGACGGCCGACCTGATGGAAGAAGTGATCGCCCTGCGCCAGCGCCTGGACGGTTGAGCGGCGCCGCCATACGCTATTGAAAGCGTAGCTGCCAGCGCTCGCTGGTTGTGCGCCAGAGGCCGATTTGGCCGCAACGCACCGGGCCGCCGGCAGGCGCCGCCGGCGGCGCGCGCCAAAAAGGCGGGACAATCGCGCTTTTTCCAACCCCCGCAGCCGCCGCGCGGGCGCCCGCCCGCCGCCCCAGCCCATGTCCCACACCATCCTGCAATCGCTTCCCGCCGGCCAGAAGGTCGGCATCGCCTTCTCGGGCGGCCTGGACACCTCGGCCGCCCTGCTGTGGATGCGCCAGAAAGGCGCCGTGCCCTACGCCTACACCGCCAACCTGGGCCAGCCCGACGAGTCCGACTACGACGCCATCCCGCGCAAGGCGCTCGAATACGGTGCCGAAAAAGCCCGTCTGGTGGACTGCCGCACCCAGCTGGCCAACGAAGGCATCGCCGCCCTGCAGTGCGGCGCCTTCCACATCCAGACCGCCGGCGCCACCTACTACAACACCACGCCGCTCGGGCGGGCCGTGACCGGCACCATGCTGGTCAACGCGATGAAGGAAGATGACGTCAACATCTGGGGCGATGGCAGCACATACAAGGGTAATGACATCGAACGCTTCTACCGCTACGGGTTGCTGGCGAACCCGGCGCTGAAGATCTACAAGCCCTGGCTCGACCAGCGCTTCATCGACGAGCTGGGCGGCCGCAAGGAAATGTCGGAATTCATGCAGAAGGCCGGTTTTGACTACAAGATGTCGGCAGAAAAGGCCTATTCGACCGATTCCAACATGCTCGGCGCGACCCACGAGGCGAAGGACCTGGAAGAGCTGTCCAGCGGCATCCGCATCGTCAACCCGATCATGGGCGTGGCGTTCTGGAAGCCCGAGGTCGAGGTCAAGGCCGAAGAGGTGCGCGTGCGCTTCGAGGAAGGGCGGCCGGTGGCGCTCAACGGGCGCGAGATCGCCGACCCGGTGGAGCTGTTCCTGGAAGCCAACCGCATCGGCGGGCGCCACGGCCTGGGCATGTGCGACCAGATCGAAAACCGCATCATCGAAGCCAAGAGCCGCGGCATCTACGAAGCGCCCGGCATGGCGCTGCTGCACATCGCCTACGAGCGCCTGGTCACCGGCATCCACAACGAAGACACCATCGAGCAGTACCGCATCAACGGCCTGCGCCTGGGCCGCCTGCTCTACCAGGGCCGCTGGTTCGACCCGCAGGCCATCATGTTGCGCGAAACCGCCCAGCGCTGGGTGGCCGGCGCCGTCACCGGCGAAGTCACGCTGGAGCTGCGCCGCGGCAACGACTACAGCATCCTTAACACCGAGTCGCCCAACCTGACCTACGCGCCCGAGCGCCTGAGCATGGAAAAGGTCGAAAATGCGCCTTTCACCCCGCTCGACCGCATCGGCCAGCTGACCATGCGCAACCTCGACATCACCGACACGCGCGGCAAGCTGGCGGTCTACAGCCGCAGCGGCCTGTTGCAGCTGGGCGAAGGCTCGATGCTGCCCCAGCTCGGCCACGACAGCAGCGCAACACGAAAGTGAGCAGTTGCTCACCAGTCCTGCCTTGGCGGAAATCCCCTACGGGCAAGCACCAATGGCCGGCCGCCGGGCGGTCGCTTACAGTGCGGGCACTCAGGCGTGTGCGCACGCCGAAGGGCCGAGGAGACAAACCCAAAGACCACCACAACAGATCATCATTTCCGTCAACACCGACTTGCAGGGCGCCCATGTGGCGCCCTTTTTCTTGCCCGGTTGACGGATGCCCGCTGGCCTCGGAATCTGGAGCTCAAGACAGCCCATGGCCGAACCCATACGATAATTCACACGGTTTTGGCCTCTGGCGCTTGCCAGATCTGCGCCAAAAGCTATCAAATCAATAGTTCTTCGGGCATTCATGGACCTGCTCCTCGTCTCGCTGGCCTCGCTGCTGGCCGGCGGCATCGACGCCATCGTCGGCGGCGGCGGCCTGGTGCTGGTGCCGGCGCTGTTCGCGGTCTACCCGAACGCCGCCCCGGCCACGCTGTTCGGCACCAACAAGAGCGCCTCGGTCTGGGGCACCGGCATCGCCACCTTCCAGTACGCCCGGCGCGTGCAGATGCGCTGGGCGGTGCTGGGGCCGGCGGCGCTGGCGGCGCTGGCAGGTTCGTTTCTGGGCGCCTGGGCGGTGACATTGATCGACCCCACCTTCCTGCGCCGCGCCCTGCCGCTGATCCTGCTGGCGGTGCTGCTGTACACGCTGGCGAAGAAGGACCTGGGCCGCACCCACGCGCCGCGCCATGAGCGCGGGCGCGAGACCCTGCTGGCCTGCGCCATCGGCGCCGTGATCGGCGGCTACGACGGCTTCTTCGGCCCCGGCACCGGCAGTTTCTTCATCTTCCTGTTCGTGCGCCTGCTGGGCTACGACTTTCTGCACGCCTCGGCCGCCGCCAAGCTGCTCAACGTCGCCACCAACGTCGCCGCCATCGCCCTGTTTGCCGCCAAGGGCCACATCTGGTGGCAGGTGGGACTGTTGATGGCCGCCGCCAACGTCACCGGCAGCCTGATCGGCACCCGGCTGGCGCTCAGGCACGGCGCCGGCTTCGTGCGCGGGGTGTTCATCGTGGTGGTGGGGGCGCTGATCCTCAAGACCGGCTACGACGCCTTCCTGCGCTGACTGGCGGCGCCGCTGCCCCGGGCGCCACGAACGCTATTCAAATCAGAGCTTCTGGCGCTTGCCGGATGGGCGTTGGCGCCTGTTCTGATCGCCGATCGCGTCGATGGATGCGGCCTTGGGATGTCTTGAATACCATTCGGGCTCAGTCGACCTGCACCGGCACGCGCGGCGCCAGCGCGCACATCAGCTCGTAGCCGATGGTGCCGGCGGCGTGCGCCACCTCGTCGATCGGCAGGCCCTGGCCCCACAGCGTCACCGCGCTGCCGGGGCCGGCCTGTGGCACGGGCTCCAGATCGACGCTCAGCATGTCCATGCTGACGCGCCCCAGCAGGCGGGTGCGCACGCCATCGACCAGCACCGGCGTGCCGGTGGGGGCGTGGCGCGGGTAGCCGTCGGCGTAGCCGCAGGCGACCACGCCGACGCGCATCGGCCGTTCGGCGGTGAAGGTGGAGCCGTAGCCGATGCTGTCGCCGGCCTGCAGGCTGCCGGTGGCGATCAGCCGCGAGCGCAGCGTCATGGCCGGCTGCAGGCCCCAGTGGGCCGCATCGTGCGCCGGAAAGTCGGGCGAGCCGCCATAGGCGGCGATGCCGGGGCGCACCCAGTCGGCGCGCACCGCCGCGTCCTGCGCGTGGCGCAGGGTGGCGGCGCTGTTGCAGACGCTGCGCTCGCCCGGCAGGCCCTCCGTGACGCGCTGGAACACCGCCCACTGGGCGGCGATGCCGCGCGCGCCATCGGCGTCGCTGAAATGGGTCATCAGTGAAATCTCGCCCACCTGCGGCAGCGCCGACAGTCGCGCGTGGGCGGCGCGCAGGCGCTCGGGCGCGAAGCCCAGCCGGTTCATGCCCGAGTTCAGCTTCAGGAACACATGGTGCGGCTGGTGCGTCTTGTGCATGGCCAGCCAGTCGATCTGGGCGTCGTCGTGCACCGCGTGCCACAGCGACAGGCGCGAGCACAGCTCCAGGTCGCGCGGCTCGAACACGCCTTCCAGCAGCAAGATCGGGCCGCGCCAGCCCAGCGCGCGCACCCGTTCGGCCTCGGCCAGATCGAGCAGGGCAAAGCCGTCGGCGCCGCGCAGGCCTTCAAACACGCGCTCGATGCCGTGGCCGTAGGCGTTGGCCTTGACCACCGCCCACAGTCGGGCACCGGGCGCGGCCTGGCGCAGGCGTTCGAGGTTGTGGCGCAGCGCGCCGGTGTGGATGGTGGCTTGGATCGGGCGGGGCATGACAGGGTGGCTGGGGACGATGGAGCGCGATTCTGGCACCGCCGGCGCGTGCTATAACCGCGCACCGATACAGGAGCTTACTTCTTTGGTTCGGATCTGCCACGGCCCGGCGTGTCCGGCCCAGCGCCCATGAGACGGGGCTTCTACACCATCATGGCGGCGCAGTTCTTCAGCTCGCTCGCCGACAACGCCCTGTTCGTCGCCGCCGTCGAACTGCTGCGCGGCAGTGGTGCGGCCGAATGGCAGCGCGCCGCGCTGGTGCCGATGTTCGCGCTGTTCTATGTGGTGCTGGCGCCCTGGGTGGGCGCGTTCGCCGATTCGCGTCCCAAGGGGCGCGTCATGTTCCTCAGCAACGCGATCAAGATCGTCGGCTGCCTGGCCATGCTGTTCGGCGGTCACCCGCTGCTGGCCTACGCCATCGTCGGGCTGGGCGCGGCGGCGTATTCGCCGGCCAAGTACGGCATCCTGACCGAGCTGCTGCCGCCTTCGCAGCTGGTGCGCGCCAACGGCTGGATCGAGGGCCTGACGATCGCCTCCATCATCCTGGGCGTGCTGCTGGGCGGACAGCTGGTCGGCCCGCAGCTGGCGCCGCGCCTGCTGGGGCTGGATCTGCCGGGCCTGCACAGCGGCATCGACACGCCGGCCGAGGCGGCGATCGCCAGCCTGGTGCTGGTGTACGCCATCGCCGCCGCCATCAACCTGCGCATCCCCCACACCGGCGTGCGCATGCGCCCGTTGCCGGCGCGCACGCTGTCGCTGCTGCCCGACTTCTGGCGCTGCAACGCGCGCCTGTGGCGCGACAAGCTGGGCCAGATCTCGCTGGCCACCACCACGCTGTTCTGGGGCGTGTCGGGCAACATGCGCTACATCGTGCTGGCCTGGGCCGCCGCCGCCCTGCACTACAGCACCACCCAGGCCGCCGGCCTGGTGGGCGTGGTGGCCATCGGCACCGCCGCCGGGGCGGTGCTGGCTTCGCTGCGCGTGCGGCTGGACCGCGCCATCGCGGTGATGCCGCTGGGCATCCTGATGGGTGCGCTGGTGGTGCTGATGGTGTTCATCGACCGGCTGTGGCTGGCGGTGCCGTTCCTGATCCTGATGGGCGCGCTGGGCGGCTACATCGTGGTGCCGATGAACGCGCTGCTGCAGCACCGCGGCCACAACCTGATGGGGGCCGGGCGCTCGATCGCGGTGCAGAACTTCAACGAGCAGGCCTGCATCCTGGGGCTGGGCGCGCTCTACAGCGCTTCCACCGGCGCCGGCCTGTCGGCGTTCGGCGCCATTGCCCTGTTCGGTGGCGTGGTGATGGCCTTCATGCTGCTGATCCAGCGCTGGCACCGCCACAACCTGCGCCGCTACCCGGGCAAGGTCGAACGCCTGCTGAACATCGCCCGGCGCGATCGCGGACATTGAACCTCACAGCGGCCGTTGAGGCTTGTCATCTTCCTGAAATCCGTATGCACAGGCGAACTTGCGGCCTGGCGGGCCTTTGCCTGAGGGGTGGGCAGGCGGCGCGCCCGCATGCTCGGCGCGTGCCGCGCCCGGCCTGGCACGTCGATCACGCCAGCGGCGTTCGGCTGCGCCGGCCGCGTGCAGGGTGATCCCCGGCATGCCTCCCATGGCCGCCGCCCATCCGCCGTCGGCCCTGCTGCCGGCGCTGGCCCTGCTGGGCAACGCGCTGGTTTGGGGTCTGTCCTGGATCGCCTTCAAGGCCCTGCACCAGCACGGCCTGCACCCGCTGTGGAGCACGGCGGTGGTGTTCGGCGTGGCGTTGCTGGCGCTGCTGGCCTGGCAGCCGGCCAGCCTGCGCGCCTTCGCGCGCCACCCGCAACTGCTGGTGCTGGCGGCCGCGGCGGGGGTGACCAACATCGGCTTCAACTGGGCGGTGACGCTGGGCGACGTGGTGCGCGTGACCCTGCTGTTCTACCTGATGCCGGTGTGGTCGGTCGGTCTGGCCTGGTGGCTGCTGGGCGAGCGGCCCACGCGCGCGGCGCTGCTGCGGCTGGTGCTCGCCCTGGCCGGGCTGGTGCTGGTGCTGCATCGGCCCGGCGCGCCCTGGCCGTGGCCTCGCGGCGCGGCCGACCAGCTGGCCCTGCTGGGCGGGGCGGGTCTTGCGCTCACCAACGTGCTGCTGCGGCGCTGGCGCGCCACCCCGCCGCCGGCGCGCGTGCTGGCCATGTTCGGCGGCGGTTTCGCCACCGCCACCGGACTGGCGCTGGCCGGCCTGGCCAGCGGCCTGTCGCCGCTGGCCCTGAGCACGCACGGGCTGGCCTGGCTGCCCTGGGTGCTGGGCCTGACGCTGGCCTTTCTGGCCGGCAACCTGGCCCTGCAGTACGGCGCCGCCCGGCTGCCGGCACGGGTGACGGCGCTCATCATGCTGGCCGAGGTGGTGTTCGCCAGCGCCTCCGCGGTGCTGCTGGGCGCCGCCACGCCCACCCGCTGGACCTGGGCCGGCGGCGTGCTGATCCTGCTGGCGGCGCTGCTGTCGATCCTGCCGATGCCGCGTGGGCGAGCGGGTTGACGGTGGTGCGGCCTGGCGCTCAAGCCCTGAGCCATGCCCAATGACGAATGACCTCGCTGCGCTTCGATGACGAAGGCGTCATGCGTCATGGGTCATCGGGCGTTGAGCTGAATGCAGGCCCGACGCCGTCGCGCGGCCTCAGGCCGCGGCGCGCGAAGAAGGCCACCAGCCGCGGCCCGTCGATCGGCACCTGCATCCAGTGGCAGCCGGCCAGGCGGGCGCGCAGGCGATCGAGCGGGGTGCCGCGCCGCGCCACCACCACCACGTGCGGCGGCGCACCGTTGCCGGCACGCCGCGCCGCCAGCGCGCGCGCCAGCGGCAGCAGCTGCTCGCCCAGCGACAGCTGGTCGAGGAAGACAAAGGATGCCGCGCCCTGGTCCAGGGCCGCCAGGACGGCCGCGGGGCCGTCCAGCAGCCGCACCCGCAAGCCCAGGCGCCGGATGCCACGCGGCAGGGTGAGCGAACGCTCGCCGAGTGCGCCGGTGACCACCAGCACCTCGGCCTCGCGGTCGTCGACGAAGCCGCCTGGCGCAGCGGCTGCTGCGGCGCTCCAGGGCGGCGGCGCCAGCTCGCTGCGGGCCCAGGCGGCGCGCGAGGACACCGGGGCCCGGTCGGGTACGGCTACGGCGCGACCTTGCGGCGCAGGCGCCAGCGGCGCCGAAGCGGTGGTGGACGCAAACGCCTGGGGGTCGACCGCCGGCGGGGCGCCGGTGTCGAGCTGGCTGCTGGTCGGCGCCGAAGAGACGAAGGTGCGGTCGAACTCGCCCGCCGCCACGCACGGCAGCCCGGCCGGCCAGTCCAGGCCGCTCAGCACTTCGATCACGCCCGGCATGTCGAACGGGCGGCGCAGCACCGGCAGTCCGGTGACCGGCGCGCCCGCGGGGTGGCCGGCCAGCACGATCAGCGCCCGCGGGTTGTCCTGGCGCAGTTGCTCGACCAGGGTGTGGTCGTCGCCGTTGACCACGATCAGGTGGGCCTCGCGCGGATCCGGCGTCGGCACCATGGCCCCGCTGGTGTCCCGCTCGAGGGCGAACAGCGACTCCAGCAGGGCGCGTTCGGACGGCGTCAGACCGATCAGGGTGTAGGGGTGGCGCATGCGGTGGCGATGCAGGGGTTGGGCCCGCCACGGTGGCGGGCGGCGGGATTGTGGGGCGCCGCGGCGCGGCGTGGCGGCACTGCTGGGGCGGTGCGCCTCACCCAGGCGGCCAATGCGTGCTTGCTCGGCCTCGGCGTGGCGGTCGCGCCGCGCCGACGTGACTTTTGCACGCCGCCGGCGCGCCGTGCCTCAGAACGCCACTGCGCCGCCGTCCTTGCGCGGGTCGGAGCCGGCCACGTAGTGCCCGTCCTGGCGCAGCACCAGCTGGGCACCGCCGAAGGCGAACACGCCGTGCCCGCTTTCCACGCGGACGTCGTGCCCGCGCGCGCGCAGCGCCTGCACCACGCCGGCGTCCACCGCCGGCTCCAGCGCCACGCCGCGCCCGCCGGTGACGCGCCAGCGCGGCGCGTCGGCGGCGGCCTGCGGGTTCTGGCCGTGGCGCAGCACGCGCAGCGCCATCTGCACATGGCCCTGGTGCTGCATCGGCCCGCCCATGACGCCGAAGGCCATCTGCGGC
>JADLIA010000020.1 GCA_020848515.1 Rubrivivax sp.
GTACCTGACAGCGCGAAACACTGCACCAGCAAGACGAACAAACCGATGGTCATCGAAGCGCAGCAACGTGGTTGGCCATCGGTCAGGCTGGGCGCGAGTTGGTCGCAGGCCGCCGACCGCAGGCAGGGGGCAAACGGGGATCAGGCCGGCTTTCTGCGCGGGGCGGGCTTGCCGGCGGCAGACTTGACCGCGGCGGTCTTTCCGGCCACGGCCTTCTTGGCAGGTGCCCGCTTGGCAGGCGCCGCCGGCGTGGCGACAGCCTTCCTGGCGGGGGCTTTCCCGGCCGGTGCCTTCTTGGCCGCCGTGCCCGCGGTTGCGGTCTTCCGGGCGGCGGTCGCTGCCTTCTTGGCGGCCGGGGCGGCGGCGGCCGCCTTCTTCGCGGCCGGGGCAGCGGCGGACGACCTGGACAGTGGCGCCGCGTTCCTCAGGCGCACCGGCTTTTCGCCCCAGATCTCTTCCAGCTTGTAGTACTGGCGAATGGCCGGCTGCATGACATGGGCCACCGCCTGGCCGCAGTCGACGATGATCCATTCGGCATTGTCTTCGCCTTCCATGCGCGGCTTGGCAAAACCGGCTTCACGCACCTTGTCGCGCACGCTGGTGGCCAGCGCCTTGGTCTGGCGGTTGGAGCTGCCGGTGGCGACGATCACCCGTTCGAACAGCGGCGACAGGTGTTCGGTGTTGAACACGCGGATGTCCTGGGCCTTGATGTCTTCCAGGCCATCGACGATGGCGCGCTGGAGTTTCTGCAGGTCTTTCTTGGCGGCGGTTTCGCTCATCAGGCAGGGCTTTGGTAGAGGTGGTGGTCGGCAATATACCCCGCGACCGGCGCGGGAACCAAGTGTTCGATCGGTTGCCCCGCCGCCACCAGGCGGCGCACGGCGGTGGCGCTGTGCGGCATGGCGGGCAGTTGCAGCCGCCGCACGCGGTCCGCCGCGACGGCCAGGCCGGGCAGCGGGTGTTCTGCATCAAAAACTGCGCCGACGCCCGAGGGATCAGCGCGAACAGCTATCACAATGGTAGCTAACCGAAGGATGTCGTCGGCCCGTCGCCAGCTGTGAAAGGCCGCCGCCTGGTCGGCCCCGATGAGCAGGAACCACTGTGCCGCGGGGTGTTCGGCGTGCAGCTCGGTCAGGGTATCGATGGTGTAGCTGGCGCCGGCGCGCCGCAGTTCGCGTTCGTCCACCGCCACCCGGGGCAGGCCGGCAAAGGCCAGCCGGCACATGGCCAGCCGGTCGGCGGCCGGGCTGAGCGCGCGCGCCTTGTGCCAGGCATCCCCCGTGGGCACCACGTGCAGGCGCTCCAGCCCCAGTTGCTCGATCGCCGCCTGCGCCAGCGCCACATGGGCGTGGTGCGGCGGGTCGAAAGCGCCGCCGAACAGGCCGACACGGTGGATGCCGGCGGTCATGACGGGTCGATGACCAATGACTTCGCCGCTGGCGCGGCTTCAATGACCAATGACCTTGCCCTCGCGCCACTCTGCGCGCGGTCCCCGGCATCCGACAGGCTCTGATGTGTCATTGGTCATCGAAGCGAAGCGAGGTCATTCGTCATCGCGTGCGTCACACCCACGCGCGCGGCACCAGGAAATGCTCGGTCAGGCGCGCCTCGGGCGAACCGGGCTCGGGCTGGCGCTGGTACTGCCAGGCCACCAGCGGCGGCATGGACAGCAGGATGGATTCGGTGCGCCCGCCCGATTGCAGGCCGAAGTGCGTGCCGCGGTCCCACACCAGGTTGAATTCGACGTAGCGCCCGCGCCGGTGCAGCTGGTGCTGGCGCTCGCGCTCGCCCCAGGGGGTGGCGGCGCGCCGCTCGACGATCGGCAGGTAGGCCTGCAAAAAGGCCTCGCCCACCGCGCGCGTGAGGGCCAGACCCTGCTCGGCGCCGCCGCCCACGAAGTCGTCGTAGAAGATGCCGCCGATGCCGCGCGCCTCGCCGCGGTGGCGGTTGAAGAAGTAGTCGTCGCACCAGGCCTTGAAGCGTGGGTAGGTGTCGTCGCCGAAGGGAGCCAGGGCGTCGCGGCAGGTGCGGTGGAAATGCTGGCAGTCTTCGTCGAAGCCGTAGTACGGCGTCAGGTCCATGCCGCCGCCGAACCAGCACACCGGTTCGGTGCCCGGGTGGCCGGCCGAGATCATGCGCACGTTCATGTGCACCGTGGGTACGTAGGGGTTGAGGGGGTGGAACACCAGCGACACGCCCATGGCCTCGAACGGGCTGCCTTCCAGCTCGGGCCGATGCTGGGTGGCCGACGGCGGCAGGCGCGGGCCGCGCACCTGCGACAGGCCGATGCCGGCGCGCTCGAACACCGCGCCGCCCTCCAGAATGCGGGTGCTGCCCGCGCCCTGCAGCGGCTCGCCAGCGGCCTTGTGCCAGTCGTCGCGCCGGAACACGGCCCGACCGTCGGCGGCCTCGATGGCCTGGGTGATGCGCGACTGCAGGCCGCTCAGGTAGTCGTGCACCCGGTTGGAAAAAGCGCTCATGTCAGGGGTTCTGCCGGATCGCGTGGTGGCCGATGTCGTGCCGGTACTGCATGCCCTCGAAATGGATGCCGCGCACCGCGTCGTAGGCGCGCGCCTGCGCCTGCCGGACCGAGTCGGCCAGCGCGGTGACGCACAGCACACGCCCACCGGCGGTGCGCACCTGCCCGCCGTCGGCCACCGTGCCGGCGTGAAACACCCTGACGTCTTCCTGCGGCGCGGGCAGGCCGGTGATCGGGTCGCCCTTGCGCGGCGCCAGCGGGTAGCCCGCGGCGGCCAGCACCACGCCCAGCGCCACGCGCCGATCCCATTGCAGCTCGACCTCGTGCAGCCGGCCGGCGGTGGCGGCCAGCAGCACCTCGACCAGGTCGGACTTCAGGCGCATCAGGATGGGCTGGGTTTCGGGGTCGCCCATGCGGGTGTTGAATTCCAGCGTCCTGGGCCGGCCCTGGGCGTCGATCATCAGGCCGGCGTACAGAAAGCCGGTGAAGGGGATGCCGTCCTGCTCCATGCCGCGCACCGTGGGCAGGATCACCTCGCGCATGACGCGTGCGTGCACGTCGGCGCTGACCACCGGGGCCGGTGAATAGGCGCCCATGCCGCCGGTGTTGGGGCCCTGGTCGCCGTCCTGCAGGCGCTTGTGGTCCTGGCTGCTGGCCAGTGCCAGCACGCTCTTGCCGTCGGACAGGACGATGAAGCTGGCTTCCTCGCCCGGCAGGAATTCTTCGATGACCACCCGCGCGCCGCCTTCGTTGTGCGCCACGCCCAGGCTGTTGCCGCCCAGCATGTCGTCGATGGCGGCGTGCGCCTCGGCCACGGTTTGCGCCACCACCACGCCCTTGCCAGCGGCCAGGCCGTCGGCCTTGACGACGATGGGCGCACCCATGCGTTCGACGTAGGCACGCGCGGCGGCGGCGTCGGTGAAGGTCTGGAAGGCGGCGGTCGGGATGCCGTGGCGCTGCATGAAGGCCTTGCTGAAGGCCTTGGAGCTTTCGAGCTGCGCCGCCGCCCGGGTGGGGCCGAAGATGCGCAGGCCGTGGGCACGGAAGTCGTCCACCACGCCGGCGGCCAGCGGCTGCTCGGGGCCGACCACGGTAAGCGCGATCTTCTCGGCCAGGGCCCAGTCGCGCAGCGCCGCGACGTCGCTGATCGGCACGTTTTTCAGCACCGGATCCAGCGCCGTGCCGCCGTTGCCGGGCGCCACATAGACCTGCTGCACGCGCGGCGAGGTGCTGAGTTTCCAGGCCAGGGCGTGCTCGCGGCCGCCCGAGCCGATGACCAGGATCTTCATCGAATCACTCTAAAAATAATAGCTGCTTGCGCAGTCAGGACGCCTGCAATGACCGATCCTGCTTGGGATCGGGCGGGCAGTCGGGAGGGTTGGGGCCGCCGGCCAGCGAACCCGAGCCGCTGTGGATGCACCACGACAGCTCGCCGCCGCCGCAGCCCGCCAGCGCGGCGGCCAGCAGCAGCACGGCGAGCGGCGTGCGCATCGCCCGTTCAGGCCAGCTCCAGGCTGGCGTTGTGGTAGACCGCCTGCACATCGTCCAGGTCTTCCAGCACGTCGAGCAGCTTCTGCATGCGGGCCGCGTCGTCGCCGGCGAGGTCGATGCTGCTGTCGGCGCGCAGCGTCACCTCGGCCATCTCGGGCGTCAGGCCGGCGGCCTCCAGCGCCTGCTTGACGGCCTCGAAGGCGCCGGGGTCGCACAGCACCTCGATGGCGCCGTCGTCGTCGGTGATCACGTCGTCGGCGCCGGCCTCCAGGGCGACTTCCATCACCTGGTCCTCGCTGGTGCCGGGGGCGAAGAAGAACTGCCCCACATGACGGAACTGGAACGCCACCGAACCTTCGGTGCCCAGGTTGCCGCCGTACTTGCTGAAGGCGTGGCGCACTTCGGCCACGGTGCGCACGCGGTTGTCGGTCATGGTGTCGACGATGATGGCGGCACCGCCGATGCCGTAGCCCTCGTAGCGGATTTCCTCGTAGCTTGCGCCTTCGAGGTTGCCGGTGGCCTTGTCGATGTTGCGCTTGATGGTGTCGGCCGGCATGTTGGCGGCCTTGGCCTTGTCGATGGCCAGCCGCAGGCGCGGGTTGGCCGACGGGTCACCGCCGCCGCTGCGCGCGGCCACCATGATTTCGCGCACCACGCGGGTCCAGATGCGCTGGCGCTTTTCGTCCTGGCGTCCCTTGCGGTGTTGAATGTTTGCCCATTTGCTGTGGCCGGCCATGACGCGGAAACCCTCTCGAAAGTCGCTTGATAATGTGGCGATTTTACTTTTCACGGACCTTGACCCATGGCCGATCCGATTCTGCTTGCCCAGCACGGCGACATTCAGTGCGTGCTTTTGCCCGGCCTGGCCAACCGCCACGGCCTGATCACCGGCGCCACCGGCACCGGCAAGACGGTGACGCTGCAGAAGCTGGCCGAATCGTTCTCGGCCATCGGCGTGCCGGTGTTCATGGCGGATGTCAAGGGCGACCTGACCGGCATCAGCCAGGCCGGCCGCATCGAGGGCAAGCTGGCCGCGGTCATCCAGGAGCGCGGCCTGCCGCAACCCGAGCCGACCGCCTGCCCGGTCACGCTGTGGGACGTGTTCGGCCAGCAGGGCCACCCGGTGCGCGCCACCGTCAGCGACATGGGGCCGCTGCTGCTGGCGCGCATGCTGGATCTGAACGAAACCCAGGCCGGCGTGCTGAACCTGGTGTTCAAGATCGCCGACGACCACGGCCTGCTGCTGCTGGACCTGAAGGACCTGCGCGCCATGCTGCAGTACGTGGGCGACAACGCCAGGCAGTTCACCACCGATTACGGCAACGTCAGCGCCGCCAGCATCGGCGCCATTCAGCGCGGCCTGCTGCAGCTGGAAAGCCAGGGCGGCACGCAGTTCTTCGGCGAGCCGATGCTGAACCTCGAAGACATGATGCAGACCGTCGCCGGCAAGGGGGTGATCAACATCCTGTCGGCCGACCGGCTGCTGCAGTCGCCGCGCCTGTATGCCACCTTCCTGCTGTGGCTGCTGAGCGACCTGTACGAGCGCCTGCCGGAAATCGGCGACCCGGACAAGCCCAAGTTCGTGTTCTTCTTCGACGAGGCGCACCTGCTGTTCAACGACGCGCCCAAGGTGCTGCTCGAGCGCATCGTGCTGGTGGTGCGGCTGGTGCGCTCCAAGGGCGTGGGCGTGTACTTCGTGACGCAGAACCCGATCGACGTGCCCGACACCGTGCTGGCGCAGCTGGGCAACCGCGTGCAGCACGCGCTGCGCGCCTTCACCCCGCGCGACCAGAAGGCGGTCAAGGCCACCGCCACCACCATGCGCGCCAACCCCAAGCTCGACATCGAAACCGCCATCACCGAGCTGGGCACCGGCGAGGCGCTGGTCAGCCTGCTGGATGCCAAGGGCCGCCCCGGCGTGACCGAGCGCGTGTTCGTCATCCCGCCGGGCAGCCGCATCGGCCCCATCACCGAGGCCGAGCGCGCGGCCCTGGTCAAGTCCTCGCTGGTGGCCGGCACCTACGAGCAGGCGGTGGACCGCGAATCGGCCTATGAAAGGCTGGCCGCGCGCGGCGGCCAGGCTGCGCCCGCCGCGCCGGGCAAGCCAGGTGAGCCGGCCGCCCCGGCCGACGGCGGCGGCCTGCTGGGCGAGGTCGGCACCGTGGTCAAGGAAACCCTGTTCGGCCGCACCGGCCCGCGCGGTGGCCAGTACGACGGCCTGGTGCAGAACGTGGTCAAGGGCGAGATGCGCCGCATGGGCCGCGAACTGCTGCGCGGCGCCCTGGGCAGCCTGCTGGGCGGCCGCCGGCGTTGAGCACCTGAACCGCCCCCAACGCTTTACCATCCTGCGCCAGCAGCTACCTTTTCAATAGCGATTGACGATGCCCGCCGAAGTCCACCACGTCACCCACCCGCTGGTGCAGCACAAGCTGACCCTGATGCGCAACAAGGATGCCAGCAGCACCACCTTCCGCACCCTGCTGGGTGAGCTGGCGATGCTGATGGCCTACGAGGTCACGCGCGACACGCCGACCCAGCTGGTCGAGATCGAGACCCCGCTGGAGAAGATGATGAGCCCCATCATCGACGGCAAGAAACTGGTGTTCGCCTCCATCCTGCGCGCCGGCAACGGCATGCTGGACGGCCTGCTGCGCGTGGTGCCCAACGCCCGCGTCGGCCACGTCGGCCTGTACCGCGACCCGGCCACGCTGCAGGCGGTGGAGTACTACTTCAAGATGCCCACCGGCATGAACGAGCGCGACGTGATCGTGGTCGACCCGATGCTGGCCACCGGCCATTCGGCGGTGGCGGCGATCGACCGCCTCAAGGCGCTGGCGCCGCGCTCGATCAAGTTCCTGTGCCTGCTGGCCGCGCCCGAGGGCATCCGCACCCTGCACGCCAGCCACCCGGACGTGCCGATCTTCACTGCCGCCATCGACCGCGAGCTCAACGATCACGGCTACATCCTGCCGGGACTGGGGGATGCGGGAGATCGCATCTTCGGCACGAAGTGACTCCCCCCTGAGGGGCGGGCGCCGCTGGTGGCCGAGGGGACCCCGGCCACGGCGGCCTGGCTTGACCTGCTGCGCGGCCCTTATTGGGGCGTGCTGCGCCGCCCCTTTGGATGCGGCGGATACTCCGTTTTTAATAGCTGTTCGCGCTGATCTGTCAAGCGCTGGCGGCCGATTTGTTTAACGTCCTGTGCCTGGGGCCTGCATCACCTGCTGCAGCGCGCGGTACAGGGTGTCGGAGCCGTGGCGCGGGTTCTGGGGGTCCAACGCAAAGGGGTTGGCCAGCGGTTGCGAGCGGGTGCCGCCGGGCGGCGGCGGGTGCAGGAAGAAGGAGAAGGTTTCGGCGCCGTGCGCGCGGTGCTGCTCCAGCACGCGGCGCAGCTCGGCGCCGTCCATGCCGCGCAGCGGGTGGAACTCGGTCACGCTGTAGCCGCTCTGGCGCGAACGCGCCAGCCAGTCGAAGAAGGAATCGTCGTAGCTGGCCTCGCCATACAGGTTGATGCCCAGGCGCACCTGACCGAACGGCCGCAGCGAGGCCTCGGACGCAAAGCGCGAGCCGTCCCAGCCGGCTTTTTCGGCCGGGTAGATCTGCTGCGTGCGGCGCGGCACGTCGGCCAGGCAGGTGCCGGCCAGCAGGCGATCGAAATGCGCCAGGTAGTCCACCACCTGCTGGCCGCGGAAGGCGTGCCACAACGGCACCAGCGGGTTGTAGAACACGGCACGCCCATCCGCCGGCGTGTCGATGTGAAAGCGCAGCGCGGCGCCCGGCTCGGCCATGGGCGGCAGCGCCTGACGCAGCGGCACCGGCGCCGGCGTGCGCTGGGCGCGGTCCATCACGGCGAGCCGGCGCGTGCCCAGCCGGCGCAGCGCGCCGCCCTGGCCTTCCAGCGCGATGTCCAGCCGGTGCAGGCCGGGGGCGAGTTCGGCAAAGCGCAGGTCATGCCGCCAGCCGACACGGTCGGTGCCCAGCTGTGGCAGCGCCTGGCCGACGTCCTGGCGCACGAAATGCGCCGGCACGCGCGCCACCGGCAGACCGTCCAGGTACACGCGCACCCAGGGCGTGGCGCCGGCCGGCAGCGCGGCGTCGTGCGCCCAGCCGCTGATGGCCAGCGTGCCGGCGGCGGCATCGTCCAGGTGCTGCCAGAAGTGCTGCAGCGGCTCGCGGCGGATGTCGCGCGAAGGCGGATCGACGGCGTCGAAGCTGGCGAAGTCCGACCCCAGGTAGGCGTTGAGCGCCGCCACGTGGCCGAAGCGCTGGCGCAGAAAGGCGCGAAAGCCGCGGCGCGAGGCGTCGGCGTAGTCGGTCAGCACGTAGGGCCGGTCGTGGCCCATGCCGGCCTCGAAGTCGGGGTACAGGTGGTGCACCTCGCCCAGCAGGTTCAGGCCGACGATGCGCTGGCGCGCCGCCGCCGGCAGCGCGCACACGCCCTGCACCAGCGCGCCGATGGCCTGCTCGCGCCGCTGGGTGATGGCGTTGTCGGTGCGGGCGATGCTCCAGGGGTACAGCGGCCAGCCCATGAACTGGTCCACCGGCAGCGGGCCCTGCGGCGTGTGCGCCAGGTTGGCCGGGTCCTGCGCCAGCACCGGCTCGATCGGCGCCTGCTCGGAAAAATGGGTGGAAAACAGGTACAGCACCACCGGCCGCTGCACGTCGCGCACGGTGCGGACGATGCGCTGCACCGCCTGCTGGTCGATGGCCCAGCCGGCGCCCTGCGGCTCGAACAGGTTGAGCAGCGGCACCACCAGGGTGTAGCCGAGCTCGAAGTGCCCGTCGGCACTGCGGCGCGGGCCCAGCGGGCCGAGCGTGGCCTCGATGCGCTGCGCGGCCGAGCCGCGCTCGCCGCTGCAGGCGGGCTCCAGCGGCGTCTGCGCCGGCGCCAGCTCCAGACAGTCGGCCAGCTCGCCGATGGCCGGTGCCAGCAGCAGCGCGCGCTGCCCGCCCTGCCACAGCCAGACCGACAGGCCCAGCAGCGCGGCCAGCAGCGCGGCGGCCAGCAGCGCGCTCACCGCGTCGACGGCGCGCGCGCTCATCGGCCGCACCCGCACGAGCACACCTCGGGCTGGGCGGCAGCACACCGGCCAGCCTGGCGCGCGGCCGGGTCGGCCGACATCACCGTTGGGCAGAAAACTATCGAATTCATAGCTGCTCGCGCAGGTTCAGCAAGCGGCGCAGGCCAATGGGTTGCCCATCGGATGCTTGCCGGACGGGCCTCAGGCCTTCACCAGCTCGCGGAAGGTCTGGCGAAACTTGGCCACCTTGGGCGCCGCCGTGGCCACGCAGTAGCCCTGGGTCGGGTTGCGCTCGAAAAAATCTTGATGGTAGTCCTCGGCCGGAAAGTAATGGGCCAGTGGCGCCACCTCGGTCACGATGGCGCCGTCGTACAGCCCGTCCTGGCTCATCTCGCGAATCAGCGCGTGCGCCACGTCGGCCTGCTCGGCGGTGGTGAAGTACACGCCGCTGCGGTACTGGGTGCCCACATCGTGGCCCTGGCGGTTGAGCTGGGTCGGGTCGTGCACCAGAAAGAAGATCTCCAGGATCTGGCGCGTGCCGATCTGCCCCGGGTCGTACACCAGCTTGACCACCTCGGCGCAACCGGTGGCGCCGGTGCACACCTGCTCGTAGCTGGGCGCCGTGGCCTGGCCATTGCTGTAGCCGCTTTCGACGTCGAGCACGCCGCGCACCTGCTTGAACACCGCCTCGGTGCACCAGAAGCAGCCGCCGGCCAGCACCAGGGTTTGACTGTCAGACATCCATCCACTCCTTCGATCGGGCCGCACCAGGCCCCGTGTCGCCCACGAGCAACCACCGCCCGCACCCGGCCCCGGCGTGCATTGTGCTCCGCCGCCGGCCAGCGCCAGCCCGCACCCATGCGACGCGCCCTGGCGGCAGACCGGCGACCCCGCCGGCGGCGCCCGACGCCCAAGCCCGGCGCTTCGTGATTTAGTAATCAATAATGTCTAAATATTTCCGGCAACGGCGTTTCAGGACCGGCCCTGTCCCCTCAGAATCAGGCCGCACCGGCAACACCTCATCACTCGCCGAACGCATCGATACCCGCAGACCATGAACGCCATGCCACACCCCCCCACCCCGCGGCGCTGGCGCGCCGCTCGGCTTGTACCCGCCCTCTGCGCTGGCCTGCTGGCCGGCCTGGCGCCACCGGCGCAGGCGGCCTGGGAACCGACGGCACCGGTGGAGCTGGTGGTGCCCGCCGGCACCGGCGGCGGTGCCGACCAGATGGCCCGCTTCATCCAGCAGATGGTGAGCAAGCATGGCCTGATGAAGCAGCCGCTGAACGTGGTCAACAAGACGGGCAATTCGGGGGTCGAGGGCCTGATGGACGTCAAAGCGGCGCAGGGCAACCCGCACAAGCTCATCATCACGCTGTCCAACCTGTTCACCGCGCCGCTGGCCACCGGCACGCCGTTTGCCTGGTCGGACATCACCCCGGTGCAGATGCTGGCGCTCGACGAGTTCGTGCTGTGGGTAGCCAAGGGCTCGCCGTACAAGTCGCCCAAGGACGTGCTGGATGCGCTGCGCGCCAGCCCGGCCGGCAGCCTCAGGCTCGGCGGCACCGGCACCAAGCAGGAAGACCAGCTGATCAGCGTGCTGCTGGAAACCGCGGCCGGCGCGCGCATCCAGTACGTGCCGTTCAAGGGCGGCGGCGACGTGGCACGGGCACTGGCCGCCGGTGAGGTGGACCTGACGGTCAACAACCCGATCGAGGCCGAAAAGCTGTGGCGCGAAGGCAAGCTGCGGCCGCTGTGCGTGTTCGACGGCAGCAAACTGGCCTATCCCGACAAAGTGGCCGACAACCAGAGCTGGAGCGACCTGCCCACCTGCATGTCGTTCGGCATCCCGGTGGAATACCTGATGATGCGCGGCATCTTCATGGCGCCGGGTGCCACGCCCGAGCAGGTGGCGTACTACGCGCAGCTGCTCGACAAGGTGCGCGCACTGCCCGAATGGAACGCTCTGATGAAGCAGGGCGCCTACAAGCAGACCACCATGGCCGGGCCGAGCTTCAGCAGCTGGCTCGATCGCAGCAACCGCTTTCACCGCACCTTGATGCGCGAAGCCAGGTTGACGGCCGCCGCCCCCGGCGCCGCCAGGAACTGAGGCATTGCCGGTCACGCCGGCGCGGCGGCCAGCAGGCGCTCGATCGCCTGCCACTGACCCGGCGTCACCGGTGTGATCGACAGCCGGTTGCCGCGCCGCAGCACCAGCATGTCGGCCAGCGCCGGCACGCCGCGCAGCTCGGCCAGGCCCAGCAGGCGCGTCTTGCGCAGCGCCTGCACGTCCACCAGCAGCCAGCGCGGGCTGTCGGGCCGGGCGGTGGGGTCGAAGTACGCGGAGCCGGGGTCGAACTGGGTCGGGTCGGCATGGGCGGCGGAGGCCACGCGCGCAATGCCGGCGATGCCCGGCTCGGCACAGCTGGAGTGGTAGAACAGCACGCCGTCGCCCACCCGCATGGCGTCGCGCATGAAGTTGCGCGCCTGGTGGTTGCGCACCCCGGTCCACGGCACGGTCTGGCCAGGCGCCGCCAGCGCGTCGTCGATCGAGCACTCGTCGGGTTCGGATTTCATCAACCAGTACTGGCGCGGCGTCGTCATGGCGCCGATTGTGCCGCCGACAATGCTGGGCATGACCGACCACGCCCACCCCTTCGCCACCCTCACCCCCGACTTCGTGCTGGACGCGCTGGCCGCCCTGGGGCTGATGGGCGATGGGCGACTGATGACGCTCAACTCGTACGAGAACCGCGTCTACCTGGCGCATCTGGAGCCGGGCACGCCGCTGGCCGAGGCGCACCCGGCGGTGGTGCTCAAGTTCTACCGCCCCGGGCGCTGGACGCAGGCGCAGATCGAGGAAGAGCACGCCTTCGCGCGGGAGCTGGCCGCGGCCGAGGTGCCGGTGGTGGCGCCCCTGGTGATCGACGGGCGCACGCTGCACCGGCACGGCGACTTCTGGTTCAGCCTGACGCCACGGCGCGGCGGCCGCGCGCCCGAGCTGGGCGACGCCGACACGCTGGCATGGATGGGCCGCTTTCTGGCCCGGCTGCACCTGGTGGGGGCGCGCCAGGCGTTTGTGCACCGCCCCGCGCTCGACCTGCGCAGCCACGGCGTGGAGCCGCGTGAATGGCTGCTGGCGCACGCTGCGCTGCCGCCGGAGGCCGAGCGCGCATGGGCCGAAGTCAGCCAGGATGCTATCGATCACATAGCTGCTGGCGCAGATTGGGCAAGCTCTGAAACCCATTTTGACCATCCAACCCGGCCGATCGCCACGCTGCGTCTGCACGCCGACTGCCATGTCGGCAACATCCTGTGGACGCCGACCGAGCAGCCCGGCGGCGGCCCGCACTTCGTCGATCTGGACGACTGCCGCAGTGGCCCGGCGGTGCAGGACCTGTGGATGCTGCTGGCCGGCGAGCGCGCCGAGCGCCAGCGCCAGCTGGGCGCGCTGCTGGACGGCTACGAGCAGGTGCGCGCGTTCGACCGGCGCGAGCTGGCGCTGATCGAGCCGCTGCGCACGCTGCGACTGATCCACTACAGCGCCTGGTTGGCGCAGCGCGCGCACGACCCGGCCTTTGCCGCAGCCTTTGCCGGCTTCGGCACGCCCGACTACTGGCGCGGCCAGACGGCGCTGCTGCGCGAGCAGATCGAGGCCATGGCCGAGCCGCCGCTGTGCGCCTGAGCGCCTGCGCGCGCCGCCGCGCCAGCGGACAACGGCGCGGCCCCGCCCGCTCGATCTTGACGCCGTTCAGGCGCCTGCGCCAAAATACTGACCCCCCAGTCATTAAATGAACACCCTCCAGGACCTCCCGTGCCCGCCGTCCCGGCGCACGCGCCGCAAGCAGGCGCGGCCGGGCGAGCTGCTGGACGCCGCGCTGGCGCTGTTCGTCGAAAAGGGCTTTGCCGCCACCCGGGTGGAAGAAGTCGCCACCCGCGCCGGCGTCTCCAAGGGCACGCTGTTTCTGTACTTTCCCAGCAAGCAGGCGCTGTTCAAGGCCGTGGTGCGCGAAAACGTCGGCCGCCACCTGGACCAGGCGCTGGCCGATCTGGCCAGCTACACCGGCTCCAGCGCCGATCTGCTGCGCGAATTCCTGCGCCGCTGGTGGACCCATTACGGCAACACGCCCGCCGCCGGGCTGTGCAAGCTGATCGTGGTCGAGGTGGCCCACTTTCCCGAACTGGCGCGCGACTACCAGGAGCAGGTGGTGCTGCCCAGCCATGAGCTGCTGCGCCGCGTGCTGGAGCGCGGCATCGCCAGTGGCGAATTCCGCCGCGTCGATGTGGCGCAGACGGTGCCGCTCATCATCGCCCCCCTGCTGCAGCTGGTGCTGTGGCGCCAGTGGCCGACCGACTGCATGCCGGCGCCAACCTCCGATCCCCAGGCCCTGCTGGCGCAGCACGCCGACCTGCTGCTGCACGGCTTGCGCCCCGACACCGCAACACCATGAATCCGTCCTTCTCCCGTGGGCTCGTCCGGGCCTTGTTGCTGCTGGCCGTGCTGGCCGCCGTGCTGCTGGGCTGGCGCGGCTACCAGGCCCGGCAGGCCAAGGCCCCGGCGCCGGCTGCGGCCGCGGCCAGCGCGCCGGTGATCGAACTGGCCGCGACCGACCTGGCGCACGCACGCCAGGTGGCGCTGGGCACGGACATCCCCATCACCGGCACGCTCAAGGCGGTGCGCTCGGCCCTGGTCAAGGCGCGCGTGCCGGGCGAGCTGCAAGGGCTGACGGTGCGCGAAGGCGACCGCGTGCGCGCCGGCCAGGTGCTGGCCCGCATCGAGCCGACCGAGTACAGCGAGCGCCTGCGCCAGACCCAGCAGCAGGCCGACGCCGCGCGCGCCCAGGTGGACATCGCCCAGCGCCAGTACGACAACAACGCCGCGCTGGTCAACCAGGGCTTCATCTCGCGCACCGCGCTGGACAACTCGCTGGCCAGCCTGGAAGCGGCACGCGCCAACCACCGCGCGGCGCAGGCGGGCGTGGAAGTGGTGCGCAAGTCGCTGGCCGACACCGTGCTGCGCGCGCCGATCGACGGCCAGATCGCGCAGCGCCTGGCCCAGCCGGGCGAACGCGTGGCGACCGAGGCGCGCATCGTCGAAATCGTCGACGCCAGCGAGCTGGAGCTGGAGGCCGCGCTCAGCCCGGCCGATTCGGTGGCGGTGCGGGTGGGCCAGAGCGCGCACCTGGACATCGAAGGCGTGACCCAGCCGGTGGCCGCGCGCGTGGTGCGCATCAACCCCAGCGCCCAACCGGGCAGCCGCAGCGTGCTGGTGTACCTGAGCGTGGCGCCCCAGCCCGGCCTGCGCCAGGGCCTGTTCGCCCAGGGCCAGCTGGCCACCGGCGAGCAGCAGGCGCTGGCCGTGCCCCTGAGCGCCGTGCGCACCGACAAACCGGCGCCCTACGTGCAGGTGGTGGCGGGCGAGCGCATCGCCCACCGGCCGGTGCGCCTGGGCGTACGCGGCCGCGTGGACGGCGAGCCGTGGGTGCAGGTCGAAGGCGTGGACGCCGGCGCCACCGTGCTGCGCGGCAGCGCCGGCGTGCTGCGCGAAGGCACGGCCACCCGTGTGCCGACGCCGCCCGCCCCGGCCAGCAGCGCCCCCGCCGAGGCCGCGCGCTCGTGATGACCCGCGCCCGCATGCCCGCCAGCGCCGCCCGGGTGGCACCACCCAGCGGCCAGATAGCTACCTTTTTGATAGCTGCTGGCGCGCATTCCGCAAGCGCCAAAGGCATTTTCTACATGTATTCATCGGGCCGCCGCGCCTGAGCCTCGCACCCCGCCATGTGGTTCACCAAAGTCAGCCTCAACAACCCGGTGTTCGCCGCCATGGTGATGCTGGCCTTCGTGGTGCTGGGCCTGTTTTCGCTGCAGCGGCTGCAGGTCGATCAGTTCCCCAACGTCGACTTCCCGGTGGTGGTCATCACCACCGAATACCCGGGTGCGGCGCCCACCATCGTCGAGAGCGAAGTCACCAAGAAGGTCGAGGAAGCGGTCAACTCGGTGGCCGGCATCAACGCCCTGTACTCGCGCAGCTACGAGAACCTGTCGGTGGTGATCGTGGAGTTCCAGCTGCACATCGAGGGCCGCAAGGCGGCCGAGGACGTGCGCGAAAAAATCGGCCAGGTGCGCCCGCTGCTGCGCGAAGAGGTCAAGGAGCCGCGCGTGCTGCGTTTCGACCCGGCCAGCCGCGCCATCTGGTCGGTGGCGGTGCTGCCGCAGGCCAGCGAGGGTCGGGCCGCGCCCTCGCCCATCGAGCTGACCAACTGGGCCGATCAGGTGCTGAAGAAGCGCCTGGAAAACGTGCGCGGCGTCGGTGCCGTCAACCTGGTGGGCGGTGCCAAGCGTGAAATCCACATCCAGCTGCGACCGGCCGCGCTGGAAGCCCTGGGCGTGACGCCCGAGCAGGTGATGGCCGCCGTGCGCGGCGACAACCAGGACCAGCCGCTGGGCGCGCTGCGCACCCCCGCGCAGGAGCTGACGGTGCAGCTGCAGGGCCGGGTGGAGCGGCCCGAGGACTTCGGCCGCCTGATCGTGGCGCGGCGCGGCGGCGCGCCGATCCACCTGGCGCAGGTGGCCGACGTGCGCGACGGCGCGCAGGAGCAGGAATCGCTGGCGCTGCACAACGGCGAGCGCACGCTGCTGCTGAACGTGCAGAAGGCGCAGGACGAGAACACCATCGGCGTGGTCGACGGGCTGTACCGCGCGGTGGCCGAGATCCGCGCCGAGCTGCCGCCCGGCGTGCGGCTGGAGCCGGTGATCGACCAGTCGCGCCCGATCCGCGTGGCGGTGCAGAACGTGCGCCAGACGCTGGTCGAGGGCGCCGTGCTGACGGTGCTGATCGTGTTCCTGTTCCTCAACTCCTGGCGCAGCACCGTCATCACCGGTCTGACGCTGCCGATCTCCATCATCGGCACTTTCTTCTTCATGCAGGTGCTGGGCTTCACCGTCAACATGATCACGCTGATGGCGCTGTCGCTGTGCGTGGGCCTGCTGATCGACGACGCCATCGTGGTGCGCGAAAACATCGTGCGCCACGCCCAGATGGGCAAGCGCTCGTACAACGCCGCCATGGACGGCACGCAGGAAATCGGCCTGGCGGTGCTGGCCACCACGCTGTCGATCGTGGCGGTGTTCCTGCCGATCGGCTTCATGCAGGGCATCATCGGCAAGTTCTTCCACGAGTTCGGCCTGACCATCGTGGCGGCGGTGCTGATCTCGATGTTCGTCAGCTTCACGCTCGACCCCATGCTGTCGTCGGTCTGGCACGACCCCAGCATCCATGCCCACGGGCAGCGCAGCGGACCGCCGGTGACGCTGTACGAACGCACCATCGGCCGCGTCACCGCCTGGTTCGACCACGCCAGCGACCGCCTGGCCGACGGCTACCAGCGCCTGCTGGGCTGGTCGCTGGCGCACAAGCCGCTCACGCTGCTGATCGCCGCCGCCATCTTCGGCCTCAGCGTGGCCATGGTGCGGCTGCTGGGCACCGAATTCGTGCCCAAGGCCGACTTCTCCGAAACCAACGTCGCCTTCTACACCCCTCAGGGTTCGTCGCTCGAGGCCACCGAGGCCAAGGCGCGCCAGGTCGACGCCCTGCTGCGCAGCTACCCCGAGGTGCGCTACACCGTCGCCACCCTGAACGCCGGCAACGCCCAGGGCAAGACCAACGCCAGCCTGTACATCCGCCTGGTCGACCGGCACGAACGCACGCGCAACGCCGACGATCTGGCGGCCGACTTCCGCCAGCGCCTGCGCGCCGTGCCCGGCATCACCGTCACCCAGGCCGGTCTGCTGGAGCCGGTGGGCGGGCAAAAGCAGATCGAGTTCTCGCTGCAGGGCCCGGACCAGGCCGAGCTCGAACGCCTGGCGCGCCCGCTGATGGAGCGCCTGCGCGACATCCCCGGCCTGGTCGACCTGGACTCCAGCAGCAAGCCCGACAAGCCGACGGTGGAAGTGACGGTCAAGCGCGCGGCCGCCTCCGAGCTGGGCCTGTCCAGCGCGCAGATCGCGGCGCCGCTGCGCACCCTGATCGCCGGCACCACGGTGGGCAACTGGCGCGCGCCCGACGACCAGACCTACGACGTGGTGGTGCGGCTGGCGGCCGACGCCCGCAGCGTGCCGCAGGACCTGGAGCGCCTGCCGCTGACCGCCGGCCTCAACGCCGACGGCACGCCGCGCATCGTGCGCCTGAACCAGGTGGCGACGCTCAACGAAGCCAGCGGCACCAACCAGATCAACCGTCGCGCCATGCTGCGCGAAATCCAGATCACCGCCAACACGCACGGCCGCGCCACCGGCGAGGTGTCAGGCGACATCCGCGCCGCGCTGGCGCAGATGCCCTTTCCGCCCGGCTACAGCTACTCGTTCGGCGGCGCCACCAAGAACATGGAGGAGTCCTTCACCTACGCGCTGCAGGCGCTGGCCATGGCCATCATCTTCATCTACATGATCCTGGCCAGCCAGTTCAAAAGCTTCGTGCAGCCGCTGGCGCTGATGACCTCGCTGCCGCTGACCCTGATCGGCGTGGTGCTGGCGCTGCTGATGTTCGGCTCGGCGATGTCGATGTTTTCCATCATCGGCATCGTGATGCTGATGGGCCTGGTGACCAAGAACGCCATCCTGCTGGTGGACTTCGCCATCCGCGCGCGCGAAGGCCGGGTCAGCGAAGGCGGCGTCACCGAGCCGCTGCCGCGCGAGCAGGCGCTGCTGGCAGCCGCACGTGTGCGGCTGCGCCCGATCCTGATGACCACGCTGGCGATGGTGTTCGGCATGGTGCCGCTGGCCTTTGCCGTCAGCGAAGGCTCCGAGCAGCGCGCGCCCATGGGCCAGGCGGTGATCGGCGGCGTCATCACGTCCTCGCTGCTGACGCTGGTGGTGGTGCCGGTGGTGTACTGCTACCTGGACGACCTGGCCGGCTGGCTGAAGCGGCGCCTGCACCGCGCGCCGCCCGATGCGTCCGCGGGCTGACCGATAATTCATGGTTTACCCGACCTTTCTGCCCTGGAGCCTTTGAGATGAACGTCGAACAAGCCCGCTTCAACATGATCGAGCAGCAGATCCGTCCCTGGGACGTGCTGGACGCCCACGTGCTGGATCTGCTGGCAGCGGTGCGGCGCGAGGACTTCGTGCCGCCGGCGCACCGCGCGCTGGCGTTCGCCGACCTCGAAATCCCGCTCAAACCAGGCGAGCAGGCCGTGGCCCGCGGTCAGGTCATGCTGGCGCCGCGCGTGGAAGCGCGCATGCTGCAGGACCTGCAGGTGGCCAAGCACGAAAAGGTGCTGGAGATCGGCACCGGCTCGGGTTTCATGGCCGCCCTGCTGGGTCACCGCGCGCAGCGCGTGCTGAGCCTGGAGATCGACGACGAGCTGGCCCGCACCGCGCACGCCAACCTGCAGCGCGCCGGCGTGCTGAACGTGGAGGTGCGCGCGCTCGACGGCGCCCGTACCGACCTGTCGGCGCACGGCCCGTTCGACGTCATCGTGCTGTCCGGTTCGGTGGCCGAGCTGCCCGACGCCCTGCTGGCGCTGCTCAAGCCCGGCGGACGGCTGATGGCCATCGTGGGCCACGAGCCGGTGATGCGCGCCACCCTGGTGCTGCGCACCGACAACGGCCTCGTCAGCAGCCAGCCCTGGGACAGCAACGCGCCGCGCCTGTGCCACTTCCCGGAGCCTTCGCGCTTCCAATTCTGAAGCGCCTGGCGCAAGCAGGACAAGCGCTGCACGATGATTGAACAAGTATCTCCGCGCGATCTGGCAAGCTGGCTGCGGGCCGCCGGCGGCGACCGCCAGCCGCTGCTGCTGGACGTGCGCGAACCCCAGGAATGGCGCCTGGCCAGCGTCCAGATCGACGGCGCCGAACTGCAGCAGATGGCCATGCACACCATTGCACCACGCCTGCACGAACTCGACCCCGCGCGCCCGGTGGCGGTGCTGTGCCACCACGGCGGGCGCAGCATGCAGGTGGCCATGTTCCTGGCGCAGCGCGGCTTTGCCCGCGTGGCCAACGTGGCGGGCGGCATCGACGCCTGGGCCTTGCAACTCGACCCCGCCCTGCCCCGCTACTGAAGGACCGCCGATGCCGCTGCCGTTTCGCCGCCCCCGGGCCCGCCTGGCTCTGCTGCTGCTCTGGGGTGCCACGACCGCGCAGGCGCAGTCCCTGCTGCAGCTGTACCAGACCGCGCACGGCTACGACGCCACCTACCGCTCGGCGCTGGCCAACGCCCAGGCCAGTCAGGCGCGCGCCGACCAGGCCCGCGCCGGCCTGCTGCCGCAGCTGGGCATGCAAGCCGGAGCGCAGCACAACTGGGCCGACACCCATGTGCTGGGCGGCGGCAGCAGCCGCAGCTTCAACACCCTGAACGCCGCCCTGGTCGGCTCCCAGCCCCTGTATCGGCCGGCCAACCGCATCGCCTGGGACCAGGGCCAGCGCGCCGCCGAGGCCGCCCAGATCAACCTGGTCGGTGCCGAGCAGGACCTGATCGTGCGGCTGGCGCAGGCCTATTTCGACGTGCTGGCGGCGCAGGACGCGCTGGCGTCGGTGCGCGCTCTGAAGGCCGCCGTGAACGAGCAATTGCAGGCCGCGCGGCGCAACTTCGAGGTCGGCACCGCCACCATCACCGACACCCGCGAGGCGCAGGCGCGCTTCGACCTCGCCACGGCGCAGGAGATCGCTACCGAAAACGATCTGCGCGTCAGAAAACTCGCGCTCGACCAGCTGGTGGGCCGCAGCGGCAGCGAACCGCGGCCGCTGGCACAGCCCATCACGCTGCCGGCGCCGCAGCCGGACGACGTCACCGCCTGGGTTGAACGGGCCGCCGAGCAGCACCCCGGCGTGCGTCAGGCCCGCGCGGCGCTGGACATCGCGCGCCTGGAAACCGACAAGGCCCGCACCGGCCACCGGCCCACGGTGGACCTGCAAGCCAGCGTCGGCCAGACCCGCTACCCCGATGGCAACCCCAGCCTGTCGGCGGCGCCGCGCGCCAGCGCGCGCACCACCAACGCCAGCATCGGCGTGGTGCTGAACTGGCCGTTGTTTGCCGGGTTCGCGGTGGAAAACCGCATCCGCGAGACCCTGTCGCTGGAAGACCGCGCCCAGGCCGATCTGGACCAGCTGCAGCGCAGCGTGTCGCAGGCCACGCGGGCGGCGTTTTTCGGTGTGCAATCGGGCCTCGGGCAGGTCAAGGCGCTGCAGGCGGCCGAAGCCTCCAGCCAGACCGCGCTGCAGGCCAACCAGCTGGGCTACCAGGTCGGGGTGCGCATCAACATCGACGTGCTGAACGCGCAAAGCCAGCTCTATCAGACGCAGCGCGACCTGGCGCGCGCGCGCTACGACGTGCTGGTGGGCACGCTGCGCCTGAAGCAGGCCGCCGGCACGCTGTCGCAGGACGACCTGATCCCGATCAACCAGCTGCTGGTGCCCTGATGCGGCGCCGCGGTGAGCGCCGACACCGCGGTCATCGACGCGCTGCGCGGCCAGGCCTGAAGGCCGGCCAGCGGGTGGGCGCGCTGCGCCACCGGCCGATACCAACTTGCCTGCACAATGACCCATGACGGATGGCCTCGCTGCGCTTCGATGACCCATGGGTCAGCGGTCATGCCGGCGCAGCCGGTACCTGGGTCACAGTTCTGATGGCGCAACCGTATCCGAGCCAAAAGTGGCCACGACGCTTGCCTGTCGTGCGCCATAAGCTATCAAAAAGATAGCCATTCACTCGACCGACCGGGTCGGTGCCTGGGCCCGCGGGTCGGGTTTGGCTTCCAGCGCGGCCTCCAGCCACAGTGCGGCCACGAAGCGCTTGTTGAACAGCAGCCACAGCAGGATGGGGGCCACCGGCGTCAGCATCAGAAAGCCGAACTGGTAACCGTAGGCCACGGCGTTCTGGGCCAGTGGCGACCATTTCAGATACGCCGCGCCGTACGTGCCGGACATCAGCACCACGTCGCGCAACCACTGAAAGCAGATGCCCCAGGCCTGGGCCGGAATCAGCAGCAAACTGCCGATCAGCCCCTTGAGCCACCAGCGCTCGGTGCGCGAAGCCAGCAGCATGGCCCACAGCAGCACCAGGCCATAGCCATAGGTCGGGTAGCTGGCCTCCGGTGCCAGCTCGCCCAGCACATCGCCCTGCGCGCCCGGCATGCGCACCTGCACCAGGGTGTGCAGCACCGCGCTGACGCCCTCCTGCGCCCAGCCGTCGACCCACGGAAACAGCGCCTGCATCACCGTGCCGGCCAGCCAGATCACCGGCATCGCCAGCCAGCGCGCGGCCCAATACCACAGCGGCAGCAGCAGGGCCAGCCACAGGATCGACAGCAACAGAAAGCGACCGATCAGCGTGTTGCGCATGGCCAGGCTCCCGTCACGACGCCGCGGCCGATGCGCCGGCCGCCGGTTGCGGGTCGCGCTTGGCGACGTAGCGCATCCACAGCAGCCACACCACCAGCACGTCCAGCATGATCAGGGCCTGCCACATGTACAGGTGGGCGAACTCGAACACCTTGAAGTTCCACTGCCCAAGGAAGAACAGGCTGACAATGCGCAGCAGGTTGACCGCCTGCACGGCGATGAAGCCCAGGCCGATGCCCCAGGCCTTCATGGCCCAGCTGGAAGGAAAGGCCAGCATCGCCGCCACCAGCACGATGGTGGCCTCGACGCCATTGCAGCCGGCCTCGATCGACACCCCGAAGCCGGTCTTGGCGCTTTGCAGCACGCGGCCATACGAAATCACCGTCGGGTCGATCAGGTGCACGATGGCGGCACTGACCTTGGCCAGCCAGCCGGTCCACGGATGCACCACGGCCGTCTGCACCGGATTGAGCATCTCGATGCCGAACAACACCGCCTGCACGGTCAGGAAAATCAGAAAAAAGCGCTTCACGGTACGGCCCGAATCCTTGACAACTCCAGTGCGCCGTGGCACCTGATGCGCCACTGCCCTGGCTCACAGTGTAGCGGCTTGTATCCTCGGGCTAGTGGAGGGTCCATGCGGGATCCACGGGGCGCCCGGTCGATAATGGCCCCTGCCGCTTCATTGCCCGCCACCCACCGAGCGGGCACCCACCCTCAAGATATTTCAGGTGTTTCCAGCCTTCGGCGCATGATTGGCGTGCGCCATCAGCTATCAGTTCAAGAGTAATCTATGGCCCAGTACGTTTTTTCCATGAACCGCGTCGGCAAGATCGTGCCGCCCAAGCGACACATCTTGAAGGACATCTCGCTGTCGTTTTTTCCCGGCGCCAAGATCGGCGTGCTGGGCCTCAACGGCTCGGGCAAGTCCACCTTGCTGAAGATCATGGCCGGCATCGACAAGGACATCGAGGGCGAAGCCGTGCCGATGCCCGGCCTGGACATCGGCTACCTGCCGCAGGAGCCGCAGCTCGACCCCGCGCACACCGTGCGCCAGGAGGTCGAACTGGCCATGGGTGAAGTCAACGCGGCGCGCGCCCGGCTGGAGGAAATATACGCCGCCTACGCCGAACCGGACGCCGACTTCGACGCCCTCTCCGAAGAGCAGGGCAAGCTGGAGGCGGTGATCGCCGCCGCCGGCACCGACAGCGAGCACCAGCTCGAAATCGCCGCCGACGCGCTGCGCCTGCCGCCCTGGGACGCCGTGATCGGCCAGCTCTCCGGCGGCGAAAAGCGCCGCGTGGCGCTGTGCAAGCTGCTGCTGTCCAAGCCCGACATGCTGCTGCTGGACGAACCCACCAACCACCTGGACGCCGAAAGCGTGGAATGGCTGGAAATCTTCCTCAAGCGCTTTCCCGGCACCGTGGTGGCCATCACGCACGACCGTTACTTTCTGGACAACGCCGCCGAGTGGATCCTGGAGCTCGACCGCGGCCAGGGCATTCCCTGGAAAGGCAACTACTCCACCTGGCTGGAACAGAAGGAAGCGCGCCTGGAACAGGAAAAGAAGAGCGAAGACGCGCGCATGAAGGCCATGAAGAAGGAGCTGGAATGGGCGCGCCAGAACCCCAAGGGTCGCCAGGCCAAGAGCAAGGCGAGGCTGGCGCGCTTCGAGGAGCTGAGCGACTACGAATACCAGAAGCGCAACGAGACGCAGGAAATCTTCATCCCGGTGGCCGAACGCCTGGGCACGGAAGTGATCGAGTTCAAGAGCGTCAGCAAGAGCTTCGGTGACCGCCTGCTGATCGACAACCTGAGTTTCAAGATGCCGGCCGGCGCCATCGTCGGCATCATCGGTCCCAACGGCGCCGGCAAGTCCACGCTGTTCAAGCTGATCGCCGGTCGCGAGCAGCCCGACAGCGGCGAGGTGGTGATCGGCAAGACCGTGCAGCTGGCCTTCGTCGACCAGAGCCGCGAGGCGCTGGCCGACGACAAGACGGTGTGGGAAGACGTCTCCGGCGGCCTGGACCTGATCACCGTCGGCAAGTTCCAGATGCCCAGCCGGGCCTACTGCGGGCGCTTCAACTTCAACGGCCAGGACCAGCAGAAGAAGGTCGGCATGCTGTCGGGCGGCGAACGCGGCCGCCTGCACCTGGCCAAGACGCTGATGCAGGGCGGCAACGTGCTGCTGCTGGACGAGCCCAGCAACGACCTGGACGTCGAAACCCTGCGCGCGCTGGAAGACGCGCTGCTGGAGTTCGCCGGCAGCGTGATGGTGATCAGCCACGACCGCTGGTTCCTCGACCGCATCTGCACCCACATCCTGGCCGCCGAGGGCGACAGCCAGTGGGTGTTCTTCGACGGCAACTACCAGGAGTACGAAGCCGACAAGATCAAGCGCCTGGGCGAAGAAGGCGCGCGGCCACACCGGGTGCGCTACAAGGCCCTCAAGTGAGGCCAGGCCGCAAGACGCTGCAGGAAAGCCGATGGGCACCCCCGCCACCCTGATCGTCACCGGCTTCGACGCGCAGCATTTCGATCTGGCGCAGGATTTTGCCGACTCGTTTCGCCAAGCCTACCAGGAACAGTACCAGCTGGCCGCGGTCGTGTTCGGCCCTCAGGCGCCGCCGCCCCAGTTGTCTGACCGGTTCGATCGGATCACCCGGCTTGACGCCAGTGGCCCGTCGTTCGACGCTGGAAGGAACGGGTACTTTCTTGCCCATGCCGGAGTGAAAGCCCGACTGCGCGACATCTTTCCGGGCTATGCCAGCTACTGCTGGGTCGACGCCGACTGCTGGTTTCAGGGCGATGAATCCCTGCCACGCATCCTCGCCGGCATGCCGGGGTTCGACCTCTGCATCCACCCCGAGTTCGACGTCCACTACCTGAACTTCCCCACGCCGAGCGAACGCACGCTCCACATCTATCGGACCAATGAAGCGGCCAACCTGTCGGCCATGCCGCTGCGCATGCCCATGGTCAATTCCGGCGTTTTTGCCATGCGGACCGACTCTCGTGTGTGGGCCCTGTGGGATGCCGAACTGACCGGGCTGCGCCAGCGGCACGAGCGCGGCGAAGCGGTATTCTTTTCCGACCAGATTGCGCTGCACAAGCTGGTCTACCTGAACCAGTTGCGCATCTACCCGCTGCGTGCCATCGACAACTGGCAGACCTACGCCTGCCTGCCGATGATTCACCGGGAGACACGGTGTCTGCGCGTGCCCACACCGCCGCACGAGAAGATCGGCGTCATGCACCTGGCCGGCCGCAGCAAACACCAGCAGCTGCAGATCGACGGGCAGACGCTGACCCTGCGCTACCGCGACATGGCCAGGCTGTTCGCCGCCTGACGCCGTTCGTCAGGACATATCCGTCAGAAACCCTTACCGACAGTGCGCCAGCAGCTATCGATAGTGAAGCATGCGGGCCTCTGTCGGGACGGGTTCACTTCTTCATCGGACAGGTGTTCATGCCCAGCAGCTTGTAGGCCGGGCAACTGCCCAGCAGGCCGGTGAGCAGCGGCACCACGCCGATCCAGCCCCACCAGCCCACGCTGCCGGTGGCCGCCAGGCCCACCAGCACCAGGCCGACGACGATGCGAAGAATGCGGTCGATACCACCCACGTTTTTCATGACAGACTCCTTGTTGCAGTGTTGAATGTTTGGGCGCAGAAGGCAGGAAGGCAGGCCCCATGCCCGAAGCGGGCGCCCCCACGCCGCCGATCCAGGCGCCAGGCACGGCCGCAGCCTGGGCTGCGGCGAGCATGGTCAAAGCCAGACCGGCGGTTCGGTGCGGGCCAGGCGGGCATGAGGGATTCGTTCACACCTTGTCAGCCCACTTTGCCAGAACGGCGCAGCCCGGTCAGCAGCGGCCAGCCAAAGGCCACGCCGGCAACGCCCCAGGCGGCGGCGATGCCCAGCAGGTTGGCCCAGTCGACCCAGTATTTCATCTCGCCCAGTGCAGACCTGTTCCAGACCGGGGTGACGGCGAAGATGACGATGGCCACCAGCAGGCCCAGCACGATGGCGCCGGGCAGGCTGGCGCGCCAGTCGGCACCCCGGCGACCCCAGGCGCGCCCCATCAGCAGCAGCCACAGGGCGGCCAGCGCCAGCAGCCAGGGCCAGATCGACAGGGCCAGTTCGTAGACGATGTTCAGCATCAACCAGATTTCATACATGACGGCTCTCCTTCGGTCACGGGATGGTCAGACGCGGCCCTTGAGCACCGCGATGTAGGCCGGCTTGAGCAGGCGGTACTTCATGAACCAGGCCATGAAGCTCTCCTGCAGCGGCTCAATCATGGGCAGCGAGGGCGTGAGCTTGCCGTCGTAGTCGAACTCGATCAGCATGGCCGAGCCTTCGCGCACGATCATCGGGCAGGAGGTGTAACCGTCGAAGATCTGGTCGGGCGGCTGCCCGTCGATCACGCGCACCAGGTTGTGCGCCACCAGCGGCGCGCTCTTCTTGACGGTGGCCGCGGTCTTGCCGCGCGGTGTGCCATTGATGTCGCCGACGCCGAAGACGTTGGGATAGCGCTTGTGCTGCAGCGTGTCCTTGCTGACTTCCAGCCAGCCGCCGGCGGCCATCGGGCCGTCCTTGGCGGCCAGATCGCTGCCCTTGACGGCGTCGGGCGCGCGCATGGGCGGCACCACGTGCAGGAAGTCGTAGCCGACCTCCTGGCGCTCGCCCTCGGGGCTGGTGAAGAAGGCCTTGCGCGCCCCCGGATCGATCGCCACCAGCTTGCGCAGGTAATGCGTCTGGATGCCCAGCGCCTTCCAGCGCGCCAGCACGTTGTCGTTGACCGGCTTGACGCCGAACACGGTGTCGTCGGGCAGGCCGCTGAAGAAGTCGACCTTGGACTTGTCCAGCGTGCCGGCCTGGCGCAGGCGATCGGCCACCATGAAGGTCATCTTCAGCGGCGCACCGGCGCATTTGAGCGGCCCGGCGGGCAGCGTCATCACCGCCTGGCCGCCCTTGGCGCGGAAGGCGTCCATGGCCTGCCAGGTGGCCAGCGCGGCCTCGGGGCTGGCGTAGACGCTGCCCAGGCCGTTGCTGCCGATGGCCTTCACGTCCATGCCCTCGATCTGGTCGTAACCCAGTTGCAGGCCGGTGGCCACCACCAGGAAGTCGTAGCCGATCTTGCGGCCGCCGGTGGTGGTCAGGCTGTTGCTGGCGGGGTCGAACGAGGCCACCATTTCCTGCACCCATTCCACGCCCTCGGGCTGGAATTCGGCGTTGCGGTTCTTCACCTTTTCGATCGGCCAGATGCCGGTCGCCACCAGGGTGTAGCCGGGCTGGTAGTTGTGCTCCTGCTTGGCGTCGACGATGGTGATCTTGGCGCCCGGCACCAGCTGACGCAGGCGGCTGGCCACGGCAATGCCGCCCAGGCCGCTGCCGGCGATGACGATGCGCGCCTGGCTGGAAGAGGTCTGCGCCCGCGCGGTCGGTGCCGCCTGCAGCGCGCTGGCCGCCAGTGGCGCCGCGCCCAGCGTGCGCAGCAAGTCGCGCCGCGAAGGGCGCTGATCGGATCGGTGGGTCATGGCTTGCCTCCTGTCTTGGGGTTGAACTCAGGCGCCTGCCTTGCGCAGCAGACGGACATGCATGGGGCGTTGGAAGTGGGCGCCCTCGGGACCCACGTGGGCCGCAAAGCGGGCCCGCACCTGTTCGCGCAAGTCGTCGTCGAGGTGACGCTCGGCATAGGTCACGTCGAGCATGCGACGCTCGAAATCGGCAAAGTCGGCGTACCGCACGGGCACCGCAAAATGCCGCTCGGCCGCCGCCTCCCACTGGCCCGAGGCCAGCGCACGGTCCAGGGCCGCCTGCGCCGCGGCGCGCACGGCGCCTTCGTCGTTGTACAGGCGGGTGATCTGGTTGAGCGCGCCGGCATACACCGGCTCCGACACGTACAGATGGCCGCCGGTCCGCAGCACGCGGTGCACCTCACGCAGCGCCTGGTCCATGAGCGCCAGCGGCACGTGGTGCAGCGACTTGAGCATCAGCGCCAGATCGAACTGCGCCTCGGGCAGCGGAATCGCCTCGGCGCCGGCGGCGATGAAGCTCAGGCGTTCGGCCGGGGCGGCCAGGTTTCTGGCGTGCTGAATGGCGTCCACCTCCAGGCCGGTCACACGCGCGTCGGGGTGGCGGGCCAGCAGATCGCGCGCCAGCCGTGCGCTGCCACAGCCCAGCTCGATGACCTGCAGCCCGGCCAGCGGCACCAGCTCGGCCAGCAGGTTCAGTTCGTCGCGTTCGATGCGCGCCTGGGACCAGTCCACGGTGCTTCCTTTCATCGATAGCGCGCCAGGTAGCGCCGCTCGAAGCTGCGCTTGGCCCAGTGCATCAGCCGGGTCGGTGGCAGCACGATCTGGCGGCGCTCGGTGCGCAGCACCAGGGTGCCTTCTTCCAGGGCGTCGATGATGCAGAGCAGCTCCACTTTGAAGCCCTGTGTGCCCGGCTGCCCCGCCAGTTCGGACAGCAGGTTGCGCGCCGCCGCCTCGGCCTGCAGGTCTGCCATGTGGGCCTGCTTGGGCATCCAGTCGGGCCCCGGAAAGCTGCCGCTGTCGCCGACCACGTACACCCGCTCCAGCTGCGGCACCCGGCAACCCGCATCGGCGGCGATCAGGCCGCCCGGCGAGCGTGGCAGGCTGGATTGCTCCAGCCAGGCCGGGCCGGTCAGGCCGGGCATGAACAGAATCAGATCGGCCGCAAACTCGCCGCCTTCGGTGACCACGCGGTCGGCCTCGAAGCGCACCATCTTGTGGCCCAGATGGGTCTGGATGCCGCGCTGCGCCATCATGGCCAGCAGGCGCGCCACCGTCCTGCTGCCCAGCCGGGCGCCAGGCTGCTGCGACGGGTTGAAGAACACCAGCTGGAAGCGCTCACGCCGCCCTTCGCGCCGCAACTGCCGATCGATGCCGAACAGGAACTCGAACATCGGCCCGCCGCGCACCGCGCTGGGCTCGTTCGGGTTGGCGCCAAAGCCGACGGCGATGGTGCCGCCGCTCATCTGGCGCAGCCGGTCACGGATGCGCTCGGCGGCGTCAATGCCTTCGCAGGGAGTGATGGCGTGCTCGATGCCCGGCAGCTTGCGGATGAAGCGCGCACCGCTGGCGATCACCAGTGCGTCGTTGGCCAGCTCGCCGGCCGAGGTGTGCACCACCCGCCCGTCGTCCGACAGGCCGGTGACGCTGGCCAGATGGTGGCGCACGTTCATGCGGGCAAAGAAGTTGTCCAGCGGCACCACCAGATCGGCGCGCGTGCGCAGGCCACTGGGTATCCAGATGATGCCGGGCAGGTAGTGCAGCTCGGCGCGCGGCGCCACCAGCGTGATGGGCGCCGTACAGCCCTGCTGGCGCAGGCTGCGCACGGTGGACAGGGCGCCGAAGCCGGCGCCCAGCACCACGATCTGCGGCGCGGCCGCGCCGTTCATCGGGGCACCTCCGGCGCGAGCGTGGCGTCGACCTGCGTCAGCAGCGCTTCGTCCAGCCGATCGGTCAGGGCGGCCAGCCGCAGGCGCGTCAGCACCTGGTCGCTGCGCGCCTGGGCCAGCGCCAGTTCGGCGTCGGCCTGGGCGTTTTCGGCGTTCAGCACGTCGAGCGTGGTGCGGTCGCCCACCTCGCGTCCCAGGCGGGTGGCGTCCAGGCGGGCGCGGCTGGCCACCAGGCCCTCCTGCAGCGCCGCCAGGCGCGCGGCGCCGGTCTGCAGGCCCTGCCAGGTGGCGCGCACCTGCTGGGCCACGTCCTCGCGCGCGAGTTCGAGTTCGGCCATGGCCTGGTTCAGGCGTTCGGCGGCTTCGCGCTCCTGGGCCTCACGCATGCCGCCGGTGTAGAGCGGGATGTTGAGCTGCACGCCCACCATGCCATTCAGGCTGCGGTTGCGTGCCGAACCGAAGTCGCCACCGCCGGCGATGCGTTCGTGGCCTGCCTGCGCCACCAGGTCCAGCGTGGCGCGGCCCGCCACGCTGTGCTGGCGCAGCTTCTGTTCGGCCAGCGCCACCGCCTGCGCGAGCAGGCGCAGGCGCGGGTTGTCGGACTCGGCGGCCGCCAGCCAGAACGGCAGCGCTTCCACCGGCGCCAGCGGCGCCAGCGGCAGCCGGGCGCGGGGTTGCGCCAGGCCGGTGCTGCCGGCCAGCCGGTCGCGCTGCACGCTGAGTTCCAGCTCGGCGGCCGACTGCTGCGCCCGCACACCGGCCAGGGCGGCGTCGGCTTCATGGGTATCGGTGATCGGCGAGGCGCCCAGCTGGTAGCGGTCGTGCGCCTCGGCGCGCGAGCGCGACACGGCCTGCCACTGGCGCTCGACCACGCGCACGCGCTCCTGCGCCACGGCCAGGGCCAGGTAGCGCTCGGTGGTGCGCAGCATCAGATCGGCCTGCGCGCCGCGCCAGGCGATGTCGCCCATGTCGGCGCCCAGCCGCAGCTGGGCCTGCTGCGCCTGCCGCGTGGCATTGACGAGCGGCTGCTGCGCCTGCACCGCCACGCGCGTGGCCAGGCCGCCGGTGACCGAGGTGGCAAAGCGCGCCTCGTCGACCTGGCCCATGCCGGGCGCCGAAAAACGCGCGCCCCGCATGGCGGTGTCCTGCACGCCCAGGCCCAGGCCGAGGTTCAGGCCCACCTGGGGGCGCCACAGCGCGTCGGCCTGTGCGCGCAGCGTCTGGCTGGCACCGTGTTCGGCACGCGCCACGGCCAGGCGCTGATCGTGCCCGGCCGCAGCGCGCCACACGGTGAGCAGGTCCTGCGCCCACGCGCCGACCGGCACGCCGAGCGCGGCACCCACCAGGACCAGACGCGTCAGACGCTTCATGCCGACGCCTTTTCTCCGCCGAATTCCTCGTAGGCGGCCAGCGCCGAGGCAGCGTACATCAGGCCCGGGCCACCGCCCATATAGACGCACATGCCCAGCATTTCTTCGACCTCGGCGCGCGTGGCGCCCAGCTTGACCAGCGCCTTGGCGTGGTAGCCGACGCAGGGGTCGCAGCGCGCGCCCACCGACAGCGCCATGGCGATCAGCTCCTTGGTCTTGGCGTCCAGCGCACCGGCCTTGCTGGCCGCCTGCGCCATGGCGTTGAAGCCCTGCATGACCTCGGGAATGTCCCTACGCAGCTTGGCCGAATTGGCCGACACGGCGGCGATCAGGTTGGTGTAGTTCTCGACCATGGAATGCTCCTTTCAGATGCCTGGATGAGGTTCAGCTGCAGCTCTCGGCCGGCACGCCGAGCTTGAGCAGGATGTTGTTGAGCAGGCACCATTTGGTGAAACCGCTTTGCAGCAGGTTGGCGCCGACGAAGGCGGTGAACCAGAGCCAGTTGCTGCTGTGGAAGATCGGGCTGCCCTGCACGCCCAGGGCCAGCGACAGCAGGATGAAGGTGCCCGCGAAGATACGGACGATACGCCAGGAAGTCATGTCAATTGCTCCTATTTAAGTAGCTGCTTGCGCAGGCTGGGTGGGCGCCAGAGCCGAATTCTTTTCATGAGTCCGGCGGTAGGCGGCGAAATACAGGATCGGGATCACCACCAGCGTCAGCACGGTGGACACCAGGATGCCGAAGATCAGCGATATGGCCAGCCCGTTGAAGATCGGGTCGTCCAGGATGAACAGCGCGCCGATCATGGCGGCCAGCGCCGTCAGGCCGATCGGCTGCGCCCGGATGATGGCGCTCTGCACGATGGCGCGCGCCAGCGGCATGCCCTCGCTCACCTGCAGCTTGATGAAGTCCACCAGCAGGATGGAGTTGCGCACGATGATGCCGGCCAGCGCGATCATGCCGATCATGCTGGTGGCGGTGAACTGCGCGCCCAGCAGCGCATGCCCCGGCATCACGCCGATGATGGTCAGCGGGATCGGCGCCATGATGATCAGCGGCGTCAGGTAGGAGCCGAAGTGCGCCACCACCAGCAGGTAGATCAACACCAGTCCGACCGCGTAGGCCGCACCCATGTCGCGGAAGGTCTCGTAGGTGATCTGCCACTCGCCGTCCCACTTCAGGGCGTAGCCGCGGTACGGGTCCTGCGGCTGGCGTATGAAGTACTCGTCCAGCCGCCCGCCATCGGGCATCTTCAGCTCGGCCAGGGCACCGCGCATCTGGAACATGCCGTACAGCGGGCTGTCCAGCTCGCCGGCCCGCTGGCCCGCCATGTCGCCCATCACGAAGCTGACCGGCAGCAGGTCCTTGTGGTAGATCGGCTGCTCGCGCAGCGTATTGCTGGGCGTGACCAGCTCGCGGATCGGCACCAGAGCGCCGCTGGCCGAGCGCACGCCCAGTTGCAGCAGCGCGTCCAGGCTGCCGTGCAGTTCGGCCGGCAGCTGAATGAAGGCCGGCACGGCAAAGCGGCTGGCGTCGTGCAGGTAGGTGGCGGCGTCGCCCGTCAGCCCCATGCGCAGCGTGCTGGCGATGGCCTGCTGCGACACGCCCAACTGCGCCGCCTTGCGACGATCCACCACCAGCACGGTGCGCGGCGCATCGACGATGGTGGTGTCGTCCACGTCGACCACGCCGGGCGTGGCCTCGAACACGGCGCGCACCTGCTGCGCCACGGCGCGTCGGCCGTCGGCGTCGGGGCCGTAGATCTCGGCCACGATGGGGGCCAGCACCGGCGGGCCGGGCGGCACCTCGACCACCTTGACGTTGGCGCCATGACGCTGACCGATGGCGCGCAGGGCAGCGCGCTCGCGCACGGCGATGGCGTGGCTTTGGTCCTTGCGCTGCGCCTTGTCGACCAGGTTGACCTGCAGGTCGCCCACTTCGCCGCCGGCGCGCAGGTAGTACTGGCGCACCAGGCCGTTGAAGTTGATCGGCGCCGCGGTGCCGGCGTAGGCCTGGTAGTGGGTGACCTCGGGCACGCTGGCCAGGTGGGCGCCCAGCTCGCGCAGCACCGCCGCCGTCTTCTCGACCGGCGTGCCGGCCGGCATGTCGACCACCACCTGGAACTCGGACTTGTTGTCGAACGGCAGCATCTTCAGCACCACCAGACCCAGCACCGGCAGCGCCACCGACAGCCCGATCAGGCCGGCCACCGCCAGGCCCATCAGGCGGCGATGGCGCGCGCCCCGGCGCTCGTCCAGCAGCGGCCGGAAGATGCGCTCGAACAGCGGCGTCAGCCGGGCCGCCAGGCCGTGGCCGGCCGCCTGGCCATGGTCGGCCTGGTGCGTGGCCTTCATCCACAGCCGCGCCAGCCAGGGCGTGACGCTGAAGGCGATCGCCAGCGACAGCAGCATGCCCATGCTGGCATTGATGGGGATGGGGCTCATGTACGGCCCCATCAAGCCGCTCACGAAGGCCATCGGCAACAGCGCCGCGATGACCGTGAAGGTGGCCAGGATGGTCGGCCCGCCGACTTCGTCGACCGCGCCGGGGATGATTTGTGCCAGCGTGCGCTCCGGGTACAGGCTCTGGTGGCGGTGGATGTTCTCGACCACCACGATGGCGTCGTCGACCAGGATGCCGATGGAAAAGATCAGCGCGAACAGCGACACGCGATTGAGCGTGAAGCCCCAGGCCCAGGAGGCAAACAGCGTCACCGTCAGCGTCAGGATCACCGCCACCCCGACGATGGCCGCCTCGCGCCGGCCCAAGGCAAAGAACACCAGCGCCACCACCGACAGGGTGGCAAACAGCAGCTTCTTGATCAGCGTGGTGGCCTTGTCGTTGGCGGTGGCGCCGTAGTTGCGCGTCTCGGTCACCTGCACGTCGGCCGGCAGCACCGTGTTGCGCAACTGATCGACGCGCCGCAGCACGGCATCGGCGACGTCGATGGCGTTCTCGCCCGGCTTCTTGGTGATGGCCAGGGTGACCGCCGGCTGTTCCAGCGCCGTGGCCGGCGCGCCGCCGTCACCGCGCCGCACCTCGCCATGCCACACATAGCGCGTGGGCGGCGGCGCGCCATCGCGCACCTGAGCCACTTCACGCAGATACACCGGCTTGCCGCCGCGCACCGCCAGCACCAGCTCGGCCACGTCCTGTGCGCTGTGCAGGTAGGCGCCGGTCTCGACCGCCAGCGCGCGGTTGCCGCCCAGCAGCTCGCCCACCGGCAGACCGAGGTTGGCCGACTGCAGGGCGCCGTGCAACTCGTGCAGGCTGACCCCGGCGGCGGCCAGGCGCTGCGGGTCGGCCTCGACCATCACGGCGCGGCCCGGGCCGCCCAGGGTGTAGACCTCGCGCGTGCCGGGCACGCGCTTGAGCTCGCTCTCCAGGCTGTGCGCCACCCGCTCGAGGTCGAACGCACCGCTGTCCTGGCGCGCGCTGGACAGGGTCAGCGCCACGATCGGCACATCGTCCACGCCCTTGGGCTTGACGATGGGCGGCAGCACGCCCAGGCCACGTGGCAGCCAGTCGGCGTTGGCGCCGACCGCGTCGTACAGGCGCACCACCGCAGTCTGGCGCGGCACGCCCACTTTGAACTGCACCGTCAGCACCGCCACGCCAGGGCGCGACACGCTCATCACGTGCTCGACGTCGCTCATCTGCGACAGCACATGTTCGGCCGGCGTCGCCACCATGGCCTCGACGTCGCGCGCGCTGGCACCCGGGAAGGGCACGATCACGTTGGCCATGGTGACGTCGATCTGCGGCTCTTCCTCGCGCGGCGTCACCAGCACGGCGAACAGACCGAGCAGGAACGCCACCAGCGCCAGCAGCGGCGTGATCTGGGCGCTCTGAAAGTACGCCGCAATGCGCCCGGAAACCCCCAGGCGCGGCGCGCGATCGGCATGCAGGGGCTGTCCCATCAGCGCCCCGCCGGAGCCAGCCGCACCGCCGCCTGCGGTGCCGTCACCACTTTGTCGCCCGCCGACAGGCCGGCCAGCACCTCCACCTGGTCGCCCTGCACCGGGCCCAGCCGCACCTGGCGCAGCAGCGGCTGCCCCTGCTCGCCCAGCACGTACAGGCCAGTCATCTCGGCGCGCTGCACCAGCGCCGTGCGCGGCACGAACAGACGCTGCGGCGCGGCAGCATCGGCGCCACCCGTGCCGGGCAGCCACAGGCGCGCGAACAACCCCGGCGCCACGCCTTCCAGGCCGACCGGCAGCTCGGCGCGCACCTGCTGCGTCAGCGTGCCCGGATCGACCGTCGGCAGCACCTGCACCCGCGTCGGGTGGATCGGCGCCCTGGCGCGATCGAGCTCGATGCGCGCCTGCTGCACGCCCGCCGCCACCACCGCGCTGGGCACCGCCGCGCTGACGCGCAGCGCCGCCGGGTCATACAGGGTCAGCAAGGGGCTGCCGGGCATGGCCATCGAGCCACGCTCGACCGACACCGCCGCCACCACACCGTCAAACGGTGCCGTCACGACGTGAAACGCCGTCTGCGTGCGCGCCGCGCCCGCCTGGGCCTGCAGCGCATTCACCTGCGCCTGCGCGGCACGCTGCGCGGCCTCGGCCTGCTCCAGGGCGGCCTTGGCGATGTAGTTGCGCTCGTAGAGCTGGCGCTTGCGGGCCAGTTCGGCCGCCGCCACCTCCAGTGCGGCACGCGCGGCCACCACCTGGGCCTGACTGGCCGCCGCGCCCTGCTCGGCGGCACGGGCGTCGATGCGCACCAGGGTCTGTCCGGCGCGCACCCGGTCGCCCGCCTTCACGTTCAACTCCAGCACGGCGCCGGGCACCTGGGCCGCCAGCACCGACTTGCGCACCGCCTCCACCGTGCCTTCAAACGCCTGGGCCGAACGTGCGGCCTGGGCATTCACCGTCATGTGCGGCAGCTCCTGCGCCGACACCGGCAGCACCAGCGCGCCGCAGGCGGCCAGCAGCAGCACACCTGCAGCCCGTGGGCCACGCCACGCAAAAAGGGGTTTGCTTGTCACCGTCATTGCGATATTATTTGCGCAATCACGCAAATATGCAATGTTGCAAATACCCAACGACCCCGGGGCACCGCTAGACTGCGGGGAACACCCGTCCAACTTGCAGGTGGTTTTCTTGGCCTCGATGCAGCAACTTCCCCCCGAAGCGCTTGAGCATGTGGCGCATTACTTTCGCACGCTGTCCGAGGCAACGCGCCTACGCATCCTGAACGTGCTGGGGCATGGCGAGATGAGCGTCGGCGACATCGCCGAGAAGGTGGATTCCAGCGTCGCCAACGTGTCGCGCCATCTGGCGCAGATGGCGCAGCACGGCCTGGTGGCACGTGAAAGCCGGGGCAACAGCGCCTACTACCGCATCGCCGACCCGGCCGTGCACCAGTTGTGCGATCTGGTGTGCGGCAACATCGCGCGCCGCTTCGAGGACGTGGCCAGCACCCGCGCCGCCTTCGTCCGCACCGCGCGCGCCAAGCCCACGACCGGCCGCTGAACGGCCACCCGGTCAGCTGGCGCGAACCACCAGGGCGTCGATCTTGGTGTGCGACAGCACGCTTTGCGCCACGCTGCCCAGCACCAGCTTTTCGAGTCCGCGGCGGCCGTGCGACCCCATCACGATCAGGTCGGCACCGACGGCGCCGGCCGCCTCCAGAATGCCGCGCCACACGGCGTGGGACTCCACCACCCGGCTGTCGACCTGCACCCCAGCCGCCTGCAGACGCTGGTTGGCGGCTTCGATCGCCGCTCCCGCCTCCGCCCGCGCCGCGTTCAGGTACTGGTCCTGCCCGTAGGCGAAGTCGGCGCCCACGCCGGTGAACGGGTAGGGATCGATCACGAAGATCGCCGTCACCGGCACGCCGTACGCCCGCGCCAGCCCCGCTGCCTTGTCGATGGCTGCCATCGACGCGGTCGATCCGTCGACCGGAACCAGAATGTGCTTGTACATGATGGACTCCTTGGTTGCCTATGCGCCTGAAACCATTCTCTGATCGCATGCCCGGCCGCAGTTTGACACGCATCAAGTATCAGGGCCCGTCAAGCCCCAACCTCCCGTCACGGCAGCACGCTGCGGATGCGCCGGGGCGCGCCCGCCCGGGTTGACGACAATCGGCGTGCTGCCCGGCGCGCGGCCACCTCATGCCCATGGACACCATCAACCTTGCACTCGTGGGCATCAGCCTGGGGCTGGCCCTGTCGTTTCGACCCTGGCGGCTGCTGGCGGGCGGCGCCCTGCTCTCGCCCTTGCTGGCATCGCTGGTCATCACCCCCTGGCTGTGGGCCCTGCCCTGGCTGCACCGGATGCCGATCCAGTTGCAGCTGTCCGGTGCCTGCCTGATCGGGCTGGCCCTGGGCTGGCCGCTGGCGGTACCGGTGTTCTGCCTGATTGCGGTGCTGGTCGGCCTGATCGCACCGGTGAGCTGGGCACAGCAGCTGGACATGGCACTGTGGCTGGGCATCGTGCCGGTCACCTTGTCTTTCGGCCTCGGCATGGTGCTGCGGCGCTGGGTCTGGCGCAACCTGTTCGTCTACATCCTGGGGCGCGCGTTTCTGGGCACCGCGCTGTGCATGTTCGCCAGCGGAGCCCTGGCGCAGTGGACGGGTCACCGCCTGGCCGCCGCGGTGGACCCCGACCTGGCCATGGTGGCGCGCTGGTTGATCGCCTGGGGGGATGCCTTCATGACCGGCATGATGGCCGCGATCTGCGTGGCCTTCAGGCCACATTGGCTGGCCACCTGGTCAGACTGGCTGTACATCGCACCGCCACCGTCGCGCCGATCGAACCAGCCCTGACGTTGAGGCGGATCAAGTTCGGCCATGTCCATAACATGGATACTCGTCACGATCCGATGAACGAAAGAGGAATGGGACGATGAAACTGTGGCAAGACCTGTTCGGCACCGACTACGGACTGATGAGCATCGCCGGCATCATCTTCATGATCGGCATGGCGATCTGGTTCGTGCGCTTCTTTCTGCGCAAGATCGCGCAGTCGTCCGATCAGCAATGAACTGACCGGGCGGCTTCAGCCCCTGGGCGCCTCGGCCGCCTCCAGCAGCAGCGCGGTCTGACGCGCGAGCAATTGCAGCGTGCGCAGTTGCACCGGCGACAGCGGGCCCGCACGCCGGTCGGCCACCCAGAGCACGCCCCACACCTTGCCCGAGGCGCCGACCAGCGGAGCGCCGGCCCAGGTGCGGATGGCCAGGCCCTGCGCCAGCAAGGCGCAGCCGCTGAACCGCGGATCACCCCCCAGGTCTTCGATCACCGTCACCTGATCGGCGCAGCGCATCGCCAGTTCGCAGGGTGAGCCAGGCAGCGGCAGCGCCTCCACGGCGACCCCGGCCTGCGCTTTGAACCGAAGCCACGGCCCATCGCGCAGCGCCATCGCCCCCAGCGGCATGCGGCAGATGCGCAACGCCGTCTCCACCAGATAGGCGTGGGCGTCGTCCCCCCGCGCCTGCAGGGCGGCCAGGCGCCGCTGCTCGGCCGCGCGCCTGGGCGCCGGCACCTGCGCCGACAAGGCGGCCTGCACGGGGGCATCGCCCGGCCGGGAGGTCAGGCGCGCACGCGCCTCGGGCGGGGTCGGCGCCTTGGCGGCGGCCGCCGGGGCGCTCAAAAATCTGCTGACGAACCACCCCCACATGCCCACACCCTGAATGTAACTTTTTGTTGATTGGTCGCAATTATTGCGCATCCGCAGCCGGTCGACAGTTTTTTTTGCGCGGCCCCCGCGCCGCCACCGGCGGCGACAATCGGTGCCATGGGTTTGCGGCTCTTGCGACACATGGCCACCGGTCTGGCCGGCATGCTGGCGCTGGGCGCCATGGCGGCGCCGGCCTTCGACCAGGTGCGGGCCGACTTCCGGCCCTCCGAAACCGTGCTGCTGGATCGCAGCGGCCAGCCGCTTCATCGCCTGCGCACCGACGCGCGCGTGCGCCGCGGCGATTGGGTGCGGCTGGACCAGGTCTCGCCGGCCCTGCGCCAGGCGCTGGTGCTGTCGGAGGACAAGCGCTTCTACGAGCACAGCGGGGTCGACTGGCACGCCGTGGGCGCCGCCGCCTGGGCCAACCTGTGGCACACGCGCACGCGTGGCGCCTCGACCTTGACCATGCAGCTGGCCGGCCTGCTGGACGACGACCTGCGCCTGGGCAGCGGCGGTCGCAGCCTGCGCCAGAAGGTCGGACAGGTGGTGCTGGCCACGCAGCTCGAAGCGCAGTGGCGCAAGGACCAGATCCTGGAGGCCTACCTGAACCTGGTGCCCTGGCGTGGCGAGCTGGTCGGCATCGATGCGCTCTCGCGCACCCTGTTTGCCAAGGCGCCGCATGGACTGCAGGACGGCGAAGCCGCCATCGCCGCCGCCCTGGTGCGGGCCCCCAACGCCCCCGCGGCCCAGGTCGCGCGGCGCGCCTGCGGCGTGCTGCAGAGCATGCGTGGCGACCGCGCCGCCGCCGATTGCGTGGCGCTGGACATGCAGACCGAAGCCGCGCTGGCGCGCCGCGCCTTCGCGCCCAGCGACGGCATCGCGCCGCACTTTGCGCGCCGCCTGCTCGCCGCCACCCGCAACGGCAGCGACCGCGCCCCGGCCACGCTGCCCAGCACGCTCGACGGCCGGCTGCAGCGCCTGGCGCTGGAGACGCTGCAAGGCCAGCTGCGCGAACTGCGCGGCCGCCATGTGGCCGACGGCGCCGTCATCGTGCTCGACAACGCCAGCGGCGAGGTGCTGGCCTGGGTGGGCTCCAGCGGCGCGCTGAGCAGCGCCGCCGAGGTCGATGGCGTGCTCGCCCCACGCCAGCCCGGCAGTACGCTCAAGCCCTTTCTGTACGCGCAGGCCATCGCCGAGCGGCGCATCACGGCCGCGTCGCTGCTGCACGATTCGCCCGCGCAACTGCACACCGCCAGCGGCCTGTACATCCCGCGCAACTACGACCTGCAGTTCAAGGGCTGGGTGTCGGCACGCACCGCGCTGGCCGCCTCGCTCAACGTGCCGGCGGTGCGCGTGGGCGTCATGGTGTCGCCGCGCGCCTTTGCCCAGCAGCTCGGGCGGCTGGGCATTGAGCTGGCCGAAAGCGGCGACTACTACGGCTACAGCCTGGCCCTGGGCAGCGCCGAGGTCAGCCTACTGCAGCTCACCAACGCCTATCGCGCGCTGGCCAATGGCGGGCGCCTGTGTCCGGTGCGACTGCTGCCCAATGCCCCCGGATCACTCCCTCTCCCTCTGGGAGAGGGCCGGGGTGAGACCGAAACTTACTCTCGCGCCGCGAGCCTTTCACTCCCTCTCCCGCCTGCGGGAGAGGGTCGGGGTGAGGGCAACCGGAGCCCGCAGGTCACTGCCACCACGCCCTGCACCCAGGCCCTCGACCCCGGCGCCGCCTTCATCACCAGCGACATCCTGTCCGACCGCAACGCCCGCGCCCCCACCTTCGGCACCGACTCGATCCTGGCCACGCGCTTCTGGAGCGCCGTCAAGACCGGCACCAGCAAGGACATGCGCGACAACTGGGCGGTCGGCTACAGCCGCAGCTACACCGTCGGCGTATGGGTCGGCAACGCCAGCGGCGCCGCCATGTGGGACGTCAGCGGCACCAGCGGCGCCGCCCCCGTCTGGGCCACGCTGATGCGCGAGCTGCACCGGCACACCCCCTCACCGCCCCCCGCCCCACCCGCTGGCCTACAGCACGTCGCCGTGCACTACGCCGCCGGCCTGCAGGCACCGCGCAGCGAGTGGTTCCTGCCCGGCACCGCACAGAGTGAATTCGCTATAGAAACAGAAGCTGCCAGCGCAGACCCAGCAAACGCTGGAGGCCAAAAAGGCTTGAAAACGGCCAGCCACCCCAGCGCCCCCGCCGGCGTGCCCCCGCGCATCACCGCGCCGCAAGACGGCACCATCCTCGCCCTCGACCCCGACATCCCCCCCGCCCATCAGCGCCTGCGCCTGGCCGCCGA